>JBCBYI010000020.1:0-29152 GCA_039815945.1 Actinomycetota bacterium
CCGACAGCCATGCGTCGGTGCTCAGACCCAGACGCACGGAGTACCGCACGACCGAGCGGATGAACGCGTCCTCGATCTCGGGGTGCACGAGCTGGCCCGTCTCGAGTTCCTCCAGGTATCGCATCGTCGCTTCGCGATCGACGTCGACGGCGTAGGTGCGCTCGAACGGGCTGGACCGCATGGGGAACTCCTCAGGACGATGTTCAGGACATGGCCGAGGTTCGTCGATACCGGTCCCGGGAGGGTCCCATCAGGTCGGGACCCGGTTGGGACCGCGACCTGGCTTGCTTTTCCCACCCGCAAACCAGGAGTCATCCGATGAAGAAGTTCACCCGCCTTGCCATCGCCGTCGCCGGCACCGCTGCCATTGCGGTGACGAACCCGATGGTCACGATCGCCAACGGCCTCTGGTTCCAGTAGCGAGACGACGCCACTGCGTCAGTGGTGCACGTGCCTCTGTTCCGGAGACAGGCGAGCACTGATGACCTCGATCTCGGGGTTGTCCGGGAGGTCGAGTTCGACCGCCGCCGCCCGAGCGAGGGCGATGGCCTGTCGGGCGTTGACAAGGTTGTGCTCGTCAACGGCCAACCCGGCGATGACCGTGAACCAGGACTCGGCCCACAGGTCGATCCGACGGGCGGTGTCGAGCAGCCATGAGCTCGACGGCCGATCCGGCGTCGGCTGTCGCAGCACCAGATCGAACAACCCCGATGCCGTCGCGACGAGGTCGGCCGCTCGAGCGGCGACCAGATCCGATGGAGGTTCGTCGGGGAGCAGTGGTTCGTACAGATTCAGCGCATCGACCGCTGCCAGAGACGTTTCACGTCCGCCGCCACAACCCATCGCCCGGCCCGTGGCGGCCGTGAAGCGGGCGAGATCGGTGTCGACGCCCGGCCCGAGGTGGAGCCCCACACTCGATCGCACGATGGCGTCGGCACCGACCGCCTCGCGGAGACGATTCACCGGATTCTTGAGACGTCGCAGACCCTGTTCGGTGTTGGGAACGTCGTCCCAGAGGATGTCGATCGCCTGCTCGGCGGTGACCCGGCCACCACGGAGCACGAGCAGGGTCAACAACTCCGCCGGCTTGCCGGTGGGGTTGGTGATGAGCTGACCGCCTCGGCGGATCTCGAGCCCACCGAGCACCCGGATGCTGATCGTGTCGTCGGCCGGGGCCGACAGCCGGTCCGCTAGTTCGCGGAGTCCGACGAGTTGGGCGGCGGCTCTGGCCGACTCGATCGCCGGAGCGTCGCCGGCGGCGAGGGCCACCTCGAGCCGGGGCCGCCACCGACGACTCTCCGGGACGTGGGGATCGGCCTCGATGCCGGCGAGCAGTCGACGGGCGGTCGTCGGATCGCCGTGGCGAGCGGCGACCGTGATCTCGGCGAGGGCGACCTCGATCGGGTTGTCGGCCCGGCGCGACCGCGCGAGGTCGAGGTGGCGGTCGGCTTCATCGAGTCGGCCCACCAGCGCCATCGCCATGGCCGTGTCGGCGTGGAAGAGCGTCGCCATGGAGTGGTCGCGGAGCCCGCCGAGGGTGTGTTCGGCGCGGGTGGCCCACTCCAGCGCATCGTCGGCGCGATCGGCGAATGCGGCGACATGCACCATCGCCGCAGCGATGAAGTGGTCGAGCCAGGGAAGCTGAACCGTGGCCGCCAGCGACGCCGCGCCGGGTCGTTCCCGTTCGATCAGGTCGGTGCGGCCCGCGAACCCTGCGAGTCGGAGGGTGAGCACGGTCGCGAGGGCGCGGTCGTGGAGTCGGTGGGTGCCGAGCCGTCGCGCTCGAGCGATGGCGTCGAGCGCCTCGGGATAGCGGCCGAGATGGGTCAGCGGGATCGACGCCACCAGGCGGAGGACCGAGGCCGCTCGGGAGGGATCGCCGAGCGCCTGCCATTCGCCGGCGGCCGTCTCGAGCAGGCCGATGGCCTCCTCGACCCGCACGGGATCGTCGTCCTGTGCAGCCCGCAGACCCAACAACTCCCGGAGGCGGGTGTGGTGCTCGGAGGTGGTGAGGTCGAGGACGAGTTCGTCGTCGGAGCCGACGTCGTCGGCCATCGCCGCGTGTCGGAGCTGTTCGAGCCGGACGCTGATCCAGTCGTCGTCGGTGGGGTCGAGCGTGGCGGCGAGCTCGTCGACGATGCGGCGGGCCTCGGCGATCTCGCCGAGCGACTCGTGGACGTGGGCCCGGATGAGGCCGGTCTCGGCTCGTCGGCCGGTCGGCCCGAGCGCGTCGAGCAGGCCGAGGAGCGCCCGCGGCTCGATGTCGTCGAGTTGGTGACGCCGAGCGTCGAGCAGGAGTCGTTCGGCGGCGAAGAGGCTGCCCGAGGCGACGAGCGTCCGGGCCGCCGCCAAGAGGCCGCCAGATCGGGCGAGCTGCGGGGCGATCCGCTCGGCGTCGGACGGCGTGATCTCGCCGCCCAAGTGAGTTCGCAGGACCGGCGGCAGGTGGAGCCAACCGTCGGCGCTCTCGATCACGGGAACCCCGTGCTCGACGAGCCGGCGGACGGTGCCCGCCTCGGTGACCGCGTCGAATGCGGTCGCGGTGAAGGCGTCGAGTGGGCCGAAGCGCACGAGCGAATGGGCGAGCGCCTCGGGCAGCGAGGCGACGACGTCTCGCAGGAGTCGGTCGACGACGGGGTGGTGGGCGAGGCCGCGTCGCAGCAGCGTCGGGTCGTCGAGGATCGGGTTGCGGTTCCCTCGGCCGTGCTCGGCGAGGGCGAGGACCGGCGCCGGCCAGCCCGCGGTCTGGGTGCGGATCAGGTCGACGATCGCGTCGTCGGGGGGCGAGCCGTCGTGATCGAGCGCGAGTCCGATCTCCGCGTCGGTCATCGCAAGGTCGTCGCTGGTGAGTTCGAGGTGGTCGTAGCGCCCGAGGATTTCGCGGACGCGGCGCCCGACGACGCGTGCGGCGACGACCAGCATCTCGACGTCGGGGTGATCGGCGATGCGACGGACGGCGTCCGGGTCCAGATCCTCGAGGTCGAGCAGCACGACCGGCGGCGGCGCGTCGGCGACGGCGGCGAGATGGTTCGGGGTGGTGACGATCGGTGAGTCGGTGGCCTCGGCGACGCGAGCGAGGAGCTGGCTCTTGCCGAACCCGGCCGGGGCCTCGACGATCACCGCGGCCCGATGGGCGAGGATCAGCGACAGGCGCCGCTGGTCTGCGTCCACGATCGGCGTTCGTCGCACGTCTACCTCCAGGACACAGTCTCGACCGAGACCCGTGTCTCGTGCAAGCGGTGCGGGTTGCACCAGTGGGTCATTCGGTCCAGTGGTCCTCGAAGGTCTGAACGTCGTCCAGTCCCATCAGCGAGTGCATGTCGGCGATCGACCACATGGCGTCGCCGGGTTCCGGGCTCGTTCCGTCGGTGCGGAGACGTCGGTAGATCCCGTCGAGCCGGGCGGTGACCGCCAGCAGCGCGGTGACCGGGAACAACCCGATCGTGACGTCGAGCTCGGCGAGTCGTTCGGCGGGCAGTGCCGGCGAGAAGCCACCCTCGACCATGTTGGCCACCACCGGCGCATCGATCTCGTCGACGATGCGGGCGAATTCGTGCTCTGACTCGGGTGATTCGACGAACACGACGTCAGCGCCGGCCGCGGCGTAGGCCCGACCTCGCTTGATCGCCTCGTCGATGCCGAGCGACGAGCGGGCGTCGGTGCGGGCGATCACCAGGAAGTCGTCGTCGGCCCGGCTGTCGACTGCGACCTCGACCTTGGTCACCATCTCCGCCGCCGGGATCACGGTGCGCCCGGCGGCGTGCCCGCACTTCTTGGGGAAGTCTTGATCCTCGAGTTGGATCGCGGCGACACCGGCGGCCTCGTACCCCTGCACCGTGTGGCGCACGTTGACGAGCCCACCGAAGCCGGTGTCGGCGTCGGCGACGAGCGGGGTGGCCGTACCGGCGGCGATCGTGCGGGCCCGATCGAGCATGTCGGTGAACGACGAGAGACCGGCGTCGGGGAGCCCGAGGTGAGAGGCCGAGATGCCGTAGCCGCTCATGTAGAGGGCGTCGAAACCGGCCCGGTCGGCGACGCGCGCCGAGACCATGTCGTAGACCCCCGGCACGAGCGTGAACTCGCGGGCGCGGATCTGGGTGGCGAAGGCTGCTCGTCGTTCAGCGGTGCTCACGGCGAGCAGTCTCGCATCCGGTCGGTTCAGTCGCCGACGACGGCGTCGGAATCCGCCGCCTCGGCGCTCTGCCGCTTGCGCGACTTCATCGCCTCATGGGCTTCCATCGAACCGTCGTGCCAGGTGCCGAACCACTTGTCCATCGGGACCAGCGAGAGGCCGTAGTTCACCTCGAAGTAGCGGTGATGGAGGTTGTGGAAGATGTCGCCACCGGCGACGTCGGTGCCGAACATCTTCCATCGGTGGAACCCCGAGTGCGACGGCGAGGGTGCGATCAACAGCCAGACCATCGAGAATGCCACCAGGTAGGGGTGCCCCGGGGTCACGAGGAAGACGAAGGGCAAGGACAGATAGAGGACGTGCTCGCCCGGGTGCATCGAGACGCCCGACCACGGCCCGGTGTTGACGTTGCGGTGATGCAGCGAGTGGAACCATCGGTACAGCGGATCGACGTGGAGCAGTCGATGGTTGGCGTAGAAGTGGACCCCGCCGATGAACGGGGTGGCGATCGCCAGCAGGGTGATCGACCACCACACGTCGACCTGCGGGATCGAACCGGTCGCGTAGAGGCGGTACATGATCGCCTCGTAGAGCGCGGCGATCGGCGCGGCGCTGGCGAGGCACCAGAACATGTTGTCGCGCACCTGATCGTCGAAGGTGAAGCTCTTGCGGTTCTTCGCCGGCCAGCGGGACTCGTACTTGAAGTCGGTGTCCTGGGTGCGGCGCACGTACAGCAGATGGTGCTGTCCGCCGATGAGGGCGAGCATCAGCGCCACGTTGCGAGCGGCGAGCACCGCCACGTCGCCGATGTCGAGGGCGGCGAAGGTGTCGAGGCTCGGCGTGAGCCATCGCCAGGTGACGTAGCCGAGGGCGTAGAAGAAGGCCGTCTGCCACCAGAAGTAGGAGAAGAAGAAGTACCGGAGCGCGGCGAAGGGCCTCGGCGGCCACGCGAAGATCGGGTTCACGTCGAAGGGTTCGGGGTCGTAGCCCTTCGTGCGCTGGAGACGCGTCTTCGTCTCGGACACCCGGTCAGCGTGGCAAGTCGATCCCCGGGAGGCAAACACGGCCCGTCGGCAGAGGCCGGGTCAGGCGTCGACGGTGGGCGCCCGGGCCTCGACGGATGCTTCCTGGCGTGGCCGTCGGGTCCGCCATCGCTGGGCCGGCCGCTCGATCACTTGGTACGACACGAGCACGGCGACGGTGGTGAGACCGAGTGCGAGGGGCACGTCGAAGGTCGGTGCGACATCCTCGGCGAACGTGAACATCGGCACGTGCCACAGATAGATCCCGTAGCTGAGCTTCCCCACCTCGGTCAGCGGTCGGACTTCGAGAGCCGGCATCGCCGGGAGGGCCGAGACGCCCGCGACGAGGGCGAGGGAGACGACGGCGATCGGGAGGTACCCCGACGGCGCGTGGAGGAGGCCCTCGCGGTCGGGGATGATCGACAGCACGGACAGGCCGACGAAGCCAGCCAGCGCAAGGGGCCGGGCTCGTTGCTCGCTCAGGCGGAGCATCGGGAACGCGCCGAGCGCGCTCCCGGCGAGCAACAGCACCGCGCCATGGCTCTCGGTGCTGAAGTACAGCACCATGCCCGGGGTGCCCGACCAGGCGCGGGCGGCGGCGATCACGCCGGCCGCGACAGCACCGATCACCGCTGTGCACTGCACGAAGCGCAGGCCGCGGCGTCGCAGGCCGACAGCGACCACGATCGGCCACACCACGTAGAACTGTTCTTCGACGCTCAGCGACCAGAGATGCCCGAAGACCCCGCCGTGGGACTGGGTGACGACGCTGTGCCAGTTGGCGATGTAGGAGAGTGCCCACAACGTTCGTTCACCTAGCCGGTTCTCGACCGACGGGGTGTCGAACAGCACGGCCAGCGCCCAGACGGCGGCGACAAGGACGAACAACGCCGGAAGCAAGCGGACTGCCCGCCGGCGATAGAACGCCCGCAGCCCGATCGTGCCCGACGTCGCCCATTCGTCGATGAGCAGGCGCGTGATCAGGAAGCCGCTGAGGACGAAGAAGAGATCGACGCCGACGAAGCCGCCGCTGACGCCCGGCCAGGGGCCGTGGTAGAGCACGACCAGCAGCACGGCGATACCGCGGAGCCCGTCGAGCGCGGGAACGTGACGGAGCGCGGTCCATTCTGGTCTCATCGAGCCATCCCCGGCCATGGGTTCTGATCGGCACGACGACGGCTCGGCATGAGGGTGCGGTGCCCACCCCGTAGGCTCTGTCGCCGTGCAGATCGACGCCGCCGTCCTCCGTGCCGTGCACACGCCTCTGTCGGTGGAGACGCTCACGCTCGCCCCGCCCCAGCACGGTGAGGTCCTGATCGAGTTGAAGGCCTCGGGTGTCTGCCACAGCGATTGGCACTGTGTCACCGGCGATTCCGCCATCGACCTGCCGGCTGTGCTCGGCCACGAGGGCTCCGGCGTGGTCGTCGAACTCGGTCCCGGGGTCACCGAACTGGCCGTCGGTGATCATGTCGCGCTGAGCTGGATCCCGGCCTGCGGCTCGTGCACGGAGTGTGCGCGGGGGGTGCCGAATCTGTGCCAGACCCACCTCCCGGCGCTCTGGGCCGGACTCATGCCCGACGGGACCCGGCGCCTCACCGACGCCACCGGTGCACCCGTCTTCCATCTCGCCGCGATCTCGACCTGGGCGACCCACTCGGTCGTGCCGGCGTTCAGCTGCGTGAAGATGCCCGACATGCCGTTCGAGATCTCCGCCCTGATCGGCTGTGGCGTCACGACGGGTGTCGGTGCCGTGCTCAACAAGGCGAAGGTGTGTGCGGGCGACACGGTCGCGGTTTTCGGCGGAGGAGGGGTCGGTCTGTCGATCGTGATGGGTGCCGTGGTCGCCGGAGCGGAACGCATCATCGTCGTCGACCGCACTCCGGGCAAGGACGCCCTCGCCCGAGGTTTCGGCGCGACCGACGTCGTGATCACCGACGATCTGGCCGAGGCGGTGTCGGCGATCCGAGATGCCACCGGCGGGCGTGGCGTGGATCACGTGTTCGATGCGGTCGGCCTCGCATCGGTCGAGACGGTGCTGTTGCGATGCCTCGCCCCGGCGGGCACGGCCGTGCTCGTCGGCATCCCAGCCGGCGGCACCACCTTCGAGGTCGAGGCAGCGGAGTTCATCCGCCAGGAGAAGACGCTCACGGGTTCGATCTTCGGCTCTGCTGACACCGCCCGCGACTTCGTCGACTATGCCCGCCGCTATCTCGACGGCGTGCTCCCGCTCGATCGCCTCGTCACCGACCGCTATCGCCTCGACCAGGTCAACGAGGCCTGTGCGGCGATGCTCACCGGCGGTGCCGGCCGCGGCGTGCTCGTCTTC
Organism: Actinomycetota bacterium; assembly: GCA_039815945.1. Classification (GTDB taxonomy): domain Bacteria; phylum Actinomycetota; class Acidimicrobiia; order Acidimicrobiales; family Aldehydirespiratoraceae; genus UBA11606. Next base: position 7,481 of record JBCBYI010000020.1, read on the forward strand.
GACTGAGCCGGCCCACGTCGCCGAACGCGTGGGCGTGCTTCGGTGGCTTCTCCTCCTCGGACGGCTCGCCGCACACGTCGGTGACGAAGGAGAACACAGCGTCGCCGCCGCGGCCCATCAGGTTCCGGGACGAAGGTCCTGCCCGCCGTCGGCGTCGGTGGAGTAGGCAGGAGCGATGAGCACGACCATGACCCCGGCCGAGGCCGCCGCGCTGATCCAGTCCGCTGACTCCGTCGCCGTCCCACTCGGCCCCGGTGTCCCCGGGAAGCTGCTTCACGCGCTCGCCTCGGTTCGAGACGAGTGGGATGACCTGCGGCTCTACGGCGCCCTGCTGCCCGACCTCTACGAGGTGCTGCTCACACCGGGCGTCCGGATGGAGTCGGGCTTCTTCGGTCCCGCGGAGCGCTTCCTTCTCGCCGGTGGTGCCCGCATCGAGTTCGTCCCGGCCGACTTCCGTCGCTTCGCGCCCGTGCTCGAACAGGTCGCCCCCCGTGTGGTGACCACCGCGGCCTCGGCGCCTGACGCGGACGGCTGGATGAGCCTGTCGCTGCACGCCGGCGCGACCGTCGTCGAACTCCAGCGAGCGGCGGCCGATCCCGACCGGCTCTGCATGGTCGAGGCGAGCGCCGCGTTCCCGCGCACGCCGGGTCTGCCCCCCGAGCACCGTCATGCCCTCCACGTCGACGAGGTCGACGTCGTCATCGACAGCGACGCCACCCCGTTCCTGCTGGCGGACAAGCCGACGTCGGAGGTCGACGAGGCGATCGCCGGGTTCGCCGCCGACTTCGTGCCCGACGGGGCGACGCTCCAGACCGGCATCGGCGGCATCCCGAACACGATCGCGGCCCTGCTCGCCGAGCGACCGGGCGGCGGCTACGGCATTCACTCGGAGATGTTCACGACCGGGCTCATGCGGCTGTGTCTCGCCGGCAAGGTCACCAACGACCACAAGGGCGAGTTCGACGGCTTCGCGGTGACCACCTTCGCCGCCGGCACCCAGGATCTCTACGACTGGCTCGACGGCAACGACGACGTCCGGTTCCTTCCCGTCGACATCGTGAACTCTCCGGAGAACATCAGCCGCAATCGCGAGATGATCACGATCAACGGCGCGATGAGCCTCGACCTCGCCGGTCAGGTGGTCGCCGACACGCGAGGCGGCGAGCAGTTCTCCGGCATCGGTGGCCACGAGGACTTCATCGCTGGCGCCGGCCTGGAACTCTCCGACCGTTCCCTTGTGTGCCTGCCGTCGGCGGCGATGGTCGACGGGCAACTCGTCTCGCGCATCACCGCCGAGTCCGCAGCGGGCACGATCGTGACGACCCCGCGCCACCAGCTCGACGTCGTGATCACCGAGTACGGCGTCGCCGAGGTGTTGGGCACGACGGTGCGGGAACGGGCGAAGGCCTTGGCGGCCATCGCCCATCCCGACTTCCGTGACGAATTGCTCGACGCGGCCGAGCAGCGCTGACCGCTACTGACGCGACATCTCGGCGGCGGCCGTCGCTTCGGTCTCGCGCTTGTCGCGCCGCCCTGGCAGTTGGATCACGACTTCGTGGAGCGTGCCGGTGAAGGCGTAGGGCGCGTCGTAGCGCTCGGAGATCGGGGAGCCGTGGTCTCGCCCGAGGCTGGAGCCGATCGACGACATCATCCGCATGAAGAACGGGATCGGCTCGCGGCCACACGCCTCGCCGTTGATCGAGACCTCCATCCAGCCGGTGGTGCGGCTGTCGCGTTCGAGGTGCACGTTGACCTCACACGGGCCGATCGGCACCTCGATCCCGGATTCGACGATGGTGTGATCGTCGAAGGCGTTGTAGTCGGCGACCAGACGACCGTTCTGGACGAACACCGAGAAGCCGGAGTTCTCGGTTCCGTAGGCCCAGAGCACACCCTCGTCACCGGGCTCGGTGGTGATCTCGGCGGTGAGGTCGAACGACCGGCCACCCAGACCCGGCGACGGCTGCGACGGCATCGGGCTCATCGGGGGCCGGTACACGTAGCGCCGGTCGGGCCGGTGCGGCGAGTGCTCGCTCAGGTGCGGGGCGAAGAGCTCGATACCGCGGTCGTCGAGCGGGAGCACGCCGTGGCGCTCGGCCTCCTGCCACCAGAGGTCCTCGATGGTCTTCGCCATCTCCGGCTCGGATTCGGCGAGGTCGTGTAGCTCGGAGGGGTCGTCGCTGATGCGGTAGAGCTCCCAGGGCTCCTCGTCGAAGGGCACACCGGCCTCGTGCTTGATCACGCCCTTCCACCAGACACCGTCGATCTCGGCGACCAGGGCCCGGCTGCCGGTGTTCTCGAAGTACTGCAGCGTGTTGGCCGCCGGCGCCGACGCGTCGTCGAGCACCGATCGGAACGACGACCCGGTCACCGGCATCTGGGGGATGCCCTTGTACTCGTCGGGCGGGGTGACGCCGAGCAGGTCGTAGATGGTCGGGGTGATGTCGGAGACGTTGACGAACTGGCTGCGCTGGCTGCCCGCCTGGTCGGCGAGCCCGGCGGGCCAGTGCATGATCATCGGCACGTGGACGCCGCCCTCGTGGGTGTTCTGCTTGTACCAGCGGAACGGCGAGTTGCCGGCCTGGGCCCAGCCCCATGGATAGTTGGTGTGGCTGTGGGGGCCGCCGATGTCGTCGATGCGGTCGATCGCCTCCTCGGGCCGCTCGAGGATGCCGTTGAAGAACTTCATCTCGTGCATGACGCCGAAGGGGCCGCCCTCCTGCGATGCGCCGTTGTCGGCGAGCACGACGACGATCGTGTTGTCGAGCTGACCCATGTCGCGGAGTCCGTCGACGAGCCGGCCGATCTGATCGTCGGTGTGATCGAGGAACGCGGCGAACGCCTCCTGCAGGCGGCAGGCGAGCCGCTGCTCGACCTCGGGCAGCTCGTCCCAGGCCTTGACGCCGGGGTTGCGGGGAGCGAGTTCGGTGTCGGGGGCGATCACCCCGAGCTCGATCTGGCGTTCGTACCACCGCTGGCGGACGACATCCCAGCCCTCGTCGTACTTCCCGCGGTACTTGTCGAGGTAGGCCTGCGGCGCCTGATGCGGGGCGTGGGTGGCACCGAAGGGCAGGTAGGCGAAGAACGGCCGGTCGGGCCGCACCCCCTTGCTGTCGTTGATCATCAACAGGAGCTTGTCGACCAGGTCTTCGCTGACGTGGTAGCCGTCCTCGGGGCCGGCGGGCGCGTCGATGTGGGTGTTGTCCTGCACCAGCTCCGGGTGGAACTGATCGGTCTCGCCTTCGAGGAAGCCGTAGAAGCGATCGAAGCCGCGCTGCACCGGCCACTGGTCGAAGGGGCCGGCGGCCGAGGTGTCCTGGGTGGGGGCGAGGTGCCACTTGCCGGCGGCGAAGGTGGCGTATCCCTCGCCGCTGAGCACCTCTGCGATCGTCGATGCCGCGTTGGAGATGTGACCGAGCTGATGGGGGAAGCCGGTGCGCCAGTTCGACACGCCGCGCATGCCGACGGCGTGCTGGGACCGACCGGTGAGCAGCGAGGCACGCGTGGGCGAGCACAGCGGGGTGACGTGGAAGTTGGTGAACTGCACCCCGTCGGCGCAGAGGGCGTCGACGTTGGGCGTGTCGATGTCGGAGCCGTAGCAGCCGAACTGGGCGAACCCGAGGTCGTCGATCAACACGATCACGACGTTGGGGGCATCGCTGCCGGGATGGGACGGCTCCAACCAGTGCGGCGTGGAGTCGGCGAGCGTGCGTCCGATCGTTCCCTGGAACTCGGTCATCGGTTGGTCTCCTGCGTGGGTTCGGATGGGGATGCGGCCTCGGCGGCCGCTCGGGTTGCTGGGTGGTCGAGGGGTGGTTCGGTGAGGCGGCGCAGTCGGTTGGTGCGGGCTCCGTACCGCCAGAGCATGTCACCGGTCGCGGGGGCCGGAACCATCAGTTCCGGGACCACGTAGTCTGCTGGGTCGTGCGGGCGGGCGAGTGCGGCGTGATCGATCATGACTGCGTCGCGCCCCAGACCTCGAGGTTGTCGATCCGCTCGACGCGGCGCAATGTGCGCAGGTCGAGCCAGGGCTCGAGTCCGCCGGCGCGGAACACCTCGCGGGTGTGGGCCTGCTGATCGGGCGTGGCGCCGGCGAGGTCGTCGTGCAGCTTCTGCATCAGCCAGAAGCGGTAGGGCATGACTCCGGTCGTGAGTTCCATGCCCCGCCACTCGAAAGTGGCGGTGCCCCGACCTTCGAATCCCTTGCCGTCCTTGAGCGATCGGCCGCCCGGGTCGCCGAGGCCGTTGGTGCCCGCCTCGATGTCGGGGTTGGCCGCCAGGTACTCGTTGGTCGCCTCGACGTGGGCGACGAGTTCGGGCAGGTACTCCTCGGCGACGTAGCGCATGAGCGCGAGCAGGGTCTCGGGGATCTTCGCCCCGTCGATCAGGGAGCCATCGTGATCGCGGTACTCGTGCAGGTACGGCTCGGCCGTGGTCATGCGCTCCACCCACCGTCCGACTCTCGGTGCTCGCTGCTTGATGAGCATCGCCGGGACGGGGTCGCGGTAGAGGTGGGCCCACATCGAGGCGATCAGGCCGAAGTCGCCGATCGTGGGCTGTCCGCCGAGGAGGTATGGATGATCGCCGAGGTGGGCGGAGAAGAGATCGAGGAACTCGCCGAAGCTCTCCTCGATGGTCTCGTAGCTCGCCTCGACGACACCGAAGGCACGGGCGGCGTTGCGCATGCGGCCGCTGCCGGCGAGGAAGCGTTCCTTGGCCTTCTCCTCGTCGTCGGCGGGAGGCATCAACAAGAGGTACTCGGCGGCGAGGAAGTCGAGGTTCTGCTCGTTGAAGTTCCACCGGTAGTGCATCGCCGGTCGCAACAGACCCTCACCGCCGAACACCTCGAACACATGGCTGATCGCGAGGAGGGTGGGATCGTCGGGGTAGACGTCGACGGCGCGCAGGTGCTGCCCCGGGCCCTTCTCGAAGTGGTCGATGATGTCGGCGCCATCCTGGATGATCTCGCCGTCGGGGGTCTCCATCACCGGGATGATGAATCGCTTGGTCACCGGCATCACGACGTCGCGGTAGCGCTCGGTGCCCGGCGATCGTTCGACGAAGTCGATCCCCTGGCGTCGGAGGTAGGCGCGCGCCTTGCCGGTGTAGAGCGACAGCGGGGCGCCGTAGAGGGTGTAGGTCATGCGGTGGTCTCCAGCCAGGGGATGAGGACGTCGTTGAAGGCGTCGGGGATGTCTTCTTGGAGGAAGTGGCCCCCACCCTCGAGGATCACATGCGGTTGTCCGGCGGCGCCCGGGATGCGCTCGACGATGGGCTGCCAGCCGTCCGGCGCGACGAGGTCCTTGTCGCTGTAGATCGTGAGGACCGGTTTGGTCCACTCGTCGAGCACGGCCCAGGCGGCGTGGTTGGCTGCGTACATCGGGTTGTCGGGCCGGGTCGGCAGCAGTTGGGTGAAGGCCCGGCTGCCGATCGTGAGCGACGGGTCGGGGTAGGGCGCCCGATAGCCCTCGACCACCTCCGGGCTCGGCTCGGTGGCCATCACCATTGGGAGCAGGGTCCACGGCTCCCACACGGGTGCGGTGCGCGCCATCTCCTGGAAGCCGGCGTAGGGACCACTCGCCTCGATCACGTCGGGCAGCGGCTCGGTGATGTCGCGCCAGGGGAGTCCGGTGTTGGAGATCGACATCCGAGCGACCAGGCCGGGGACCTCGGCGGCGAGCCGCATGCCGATGATGCCGCCCCAGTCGTGGAGGACGAAGGTGATGTCGCTGAGTGCGAGAGCGTCGACGAGGAGGGCTCGCGTCCACCCGACGTGGGCGGCCACGGTGTAGTCGTCGAGTTCGCTCGGCTTGTCCGACATGCCCATGCCGACGAGGTCGGGAACGATCACGCGGTAGCCGGCGTCGACGACCGGGCCGATCTGGTGGCGCCAGAGGTAGGACCACGACGGGTTGCCGTGCAGCATCACGACGACCGGCGCATCGGCGGGCCCGGTGTCGACGAGGTGCATCCGAAGCGTCTGGCCGTCACCGGCGGGAACGTCGACAGAGGATCGCTCGAACGCGTAGCCGGGGAGGTCGTCGACCGCCTCCGGGGGGCTCTGCAGGATCTTCATGCGATGTTCTCCGCGGCGACATGGGTCACAAGCCATTTCAACGTAACGTTGTGTCACTTAAACTGCCAATTTAATCTGCCAGCTCAAGTAGCAGAAGTGGTTCCTCGGAGGGCACGAAGATGAGTGGGAAGTTCACCAAGCCGGCCGGTCTCGTGACCGACCGGCCAAGGGCCGCGTTGGCCCTTCTCGCGATCCTGACGATCGTCTTCGTCTACGGAAGCTCGCTTCTGGTACCCCAGGCTGGCAACGAGGCGTTCTTGCCCGCCGACAGCGACGTCGCGCAGGCGAGCACCACGTTGAGCGACGCTTTCCCCGACTCCGCAGGCCTCACCAACGTCAACATCCTCCATCGAGGTGAGTTCCTCACGCCCGACGGCCTTGCGCAGATCGACGAGATCGTTCTCGCCGCGCTGGCCGAGCCTTCCATCGCCGAACGGCTCGCGATCGTCGACCCGGTGGTCTCGATCAGCGCCGCGTTCAAACAGGCGCTCGGTGTCGACGACCTGTCGGCGGTGCCCCAGGCCCAGATCGACCAGGTCGCGGCGCAGCCCCAGTTCGTCGCCTTGCTCGGAAACCTCAGCGGTGAGGCCGACGGCGCGCCGCTGGCCATCTCGAGCATCAAGCTCCGCCAGCTCGGCGATGCCGACGCCCTCGCCGACGCCGAACTGCTGCTCGCCGACACGGTCGAGGCGGTCGAGGGCCCGCTGGACGCGCGATCGCTCTCGGCGGCGACCATCAATGAGGAGTCCTCGGAGTCGTCGTCATCGTCGATGACGACGCTGATGATGATCTCGTTGGTTGTCATCGCCGTCCTGCTCTTCGTGTTCTTCCGCAGCGGTTCCGACGTCGCCCTGTCGATCGTTGGTCTCGGCCTCACCATCGTCGGCACGCTCGGCTTCCAGGGCCTCGCCGGTCCCGACGGCATCGGCCTGATCGCCGAGCCCACGAGCCTCACGACCATGGTGCCGATCATGTTGATCGGTCTCGTCGTCGACTACTCGATCCAGACCGTCTCGCACTACCGGGAGATGCGTCACGCCGGCAAGCCTGCTCGTGAGGCGGCGCAGCACGCCCTCGGCGGCGTGATGTTGCCGCTCGGTCTCGCCGGCGGCACGACCATCATCAGCTTCCTCACCAACCTCACGTCGAGCATCCCGGCCAACGGCGACTTCGGCATCGTCGCGGCGTTCGGTGTCTTCTACGGGCTGTTCACGATGCTGGTGCTGCTGCCCGCGGCACGAACGCTCTTCGACGAGCGCAGGGAGGCCAAGGGCACGCTCGGCGAGGCTCGACTCACGGGTGACTCGATCCCCGGAGCCGGCTCACTCGTCGAACGAGCAGGCCGCTTCGTCGCCACCAAGCCCATGCCCGTGCTCGCGGCCGCAGGCGTCATCACGGTCGTATTGACCGGTGCCGCCACCGAGATCAGCACCGAGTTCAACTCCAACGACTTCCTTCCCGGCGACGGCGAATCCCTCGAGGACATCGAAGCGCTCGAGGAGGCCCTCGGCGGTCAGACCGAGATCGTCACGGTGCTGGTCGAGGCCGAACTCACCGACGATCGCACGCTGCGCAACATCCTCAGCATCACCGACGCCTTCCGCGACGAGCTGACCCGCCCGACCGGTGCGGCGACCGACATCACGGTGTCGCTCGGTGTGCTCTTCGACGACTGGTTGGAGGACAGCGGCGAACCCGGCGACAACTACGACCCGCAGCTGCTCCCGATGCTGCAGGACATCGACGAGGGTCTCACCGTCGACGCCGACGGGGTCCAGGCCCTCCTCGACCGCTTGGCCGAGCTCGACCCGGTCGGCTTCGCCCAGGTCGCCGTCGACGACCCCGACGGCGACGACCTCACGATCATGCAGTTCAGCGGCCTGACCGGCGACCAGGATCGCACCCAGTCCCTCGTCGACGACATCGAGGGCCTCTGGTACGGCGATCGCACGCAGGTGGTCGAGGTCTCAGGCGACATCATCGCCCTCGAGGTCACCGGCGCGATGACCGAGGGGCAAAGCGTGTCGATCGCGATCACGATCGTGGCCGCCCTCATCGTGCTCATGATCTTCTTCTGGATCACCGAGTTCCGCCCGATGTTGGCCGTGATCGCGGTGCTGCCGATCCTGCTGGTGCTGATGTGGGTGCTCGGCACGATGACGCTGCTCGGCATTCCCTACAACGTGGTGACCGCGCTGATCACGGCGCTGTCGATCGGCATCGGTGTCGACTACACGATCCACATCATCCATCGCTTCACCGAGGAAGTCGACGACGGCAAGTCGCTCATCGATGCGACCACCACGACGCTGTCGACGACCGGCTCGGCGCTCATCGGGTCGGCGCTGACGACAGCGCTCGCGTTCGCGGTCTTGTTGTTCAGCCCCCTCGTGCCGTTCCAGCAGTTCGGCCTGGTCACCGGCATCACGATCGTCTACGCCCTGATCGCATCCATCGCGATCGTGCCGCCGATGCTCATCGTGTGGGCCGCCTACCACCAGTGGCGGGCGGAGATGGACCACTAGGTCACGTGCCGGCGAGTTCGGCCACGACCGGTGCGAACTTCTCCATCTGATCCGCCATCACCGTGTAGTAGTTGATGCCCCACCGCTCCCGGTAGGCGCGGAGGTCGTCGGCGATCTCGCCGACACTCCCGATCAACATGTACGGCGACGCGGCGACCGTCGCCGGGTCGACCCCCATCATCTGTGAGAGCTGTTCGATGCGGTGGTCGCGACTGCCGGTGACCGCGGTGGCGAAGGCCATCACGTGGCGCTCCAGATCGTCGAAGCGGTCGCCCGCGGCCTCCCGGACGATCTCCACCTTGCGATCGACGGAGTCCGCAGCCGCGTCCTGCGCGCCGGCGGCCCAATGGCCCGGCTTCAGGTTCGGGTTGATGCCGACGATGTCGGCCTCGCGTGCGGCGATGCCGAGGACGCGTGGGCCGCCGCCGCCGATCAGGATGGGTGGATGGGGCCGCTGCACCGGCTTGGGCAGCGAGTCGTGGTCGACCCGATAGTGCTCGCCCTCGAACGAGAACGAACCCTTATTCCACATGCCCTTGATGACCTGCAGCCCCTCGAGCAGACGATCGACCCGGATGCCCGCCCGGTCCATCGCGATACCGGCCTCCTCGTAGTCGGAACGCAGCCAGCCGGCGCCGATGCCGACCTCGAGCCGTCCCTCGGACAGCAGGTCGACGGTCGCGAGCTCCTTGGCGAGCACCACCGGGTGCCGGTAGTCGTTGTCGAGCACGAGCGATCCGACCCGCAGCTCGGTCGTGGCTGCTGCTGCGGCGGTCATCGCGGGGATCGGGGCGAGCTGATCACCGAAGTGATCCATGACGTGCAGCGTCGAGTAGCCGAGCTCTTCGATGCGCCTGGCGAGCGCTACGAACGACGGCCCGTCGGGACTCTGGTGGGCCTGGACGGCGAACCGGAAGGGATGGGCGGTCATGATCGACTCCTCCGTGGCCCTCTCGCCTCAGCCCATCGTGGCGATGTCGTCACGCATCACCGTGATCGAGTCGGCCCGGGTCATCAGCTTGGTCTTCGCATACGCCTTGCCGTTCAAGGTGGTGAGGTCGGCGGCGATCTCGAGCGCCCGGGCGACCGCGTGGCCATCGTCGACCACCTCGTCGAGGAAGCCAGCGTCGACTGCGGTGTCGGGGTCATAGACGTGGGCCTGCACGATCGCCTTGATCCAGTGCTGTTTCGACAACCGGTACTCGAGGGGTGCGAGCGCCCACGGAGTGAACGTCATGCCCATTCGGGTCTCGGTCATGCCGATCTTGAAGTCACCGCGATCGCCGACGCGGGTGTCGCCGCACGACAGCCAGATCGCGCCGATGGTGAAGGCGTGGCCGGTGCAGGCGGTCACGAGTGGCTTCGGGGTCGACCACAGCCGCAGGGCGAATCGTGCCCCGCCCCGGGCGATCTCCATGATCGCGTCGACGTCGCCGCTGGTCATCGTGGCCAGATCGAACCCGGCACAGAAGGCACCCGGCCGGCCAGCGAAGACGATCGCGTCGGCATCGGCCTCGGCCTGGTCGAGGGCCGCGTCGAGGTCGGCATAGGCATCGGGCGTGATGGCGTTCTTCTTGCCGTCGTCCATGGTGATGAGGGCGACGCCGTCGGTGATCTCCGTGGTGATCTGCATGGAGAGATTGTGGCAGATCAACTGACAGATGTTCACATCTCGACTAGTGCCAGACTGAATGGCACTTTCACGGCGCGGCTTCTAAGGTTGGGGAATGGTCCGCCTGATCGACCTCAGTGACGCCGAGCGCGAGCACATCATGGCCAAGGAGCTCCCCACCTTCGAGACCCGCCCCTGGGTCGAGGGGCCGCCGCTCGCTGAGCGGCGGGTGGCGCTCATCACCACGGCCGGGCTCCACCGCGTCGACGACGAGGCCTTCACCTTCGTCGACGTGAGCTACCGCGTGATCCCAGCGTCGATGGACACGTCCGAGCTGACGATGACGCATTCGTCGGTCCACTTCGACCGGTCGGGTTTCCGGGAGGACGTCAACACCGTCTTCCCGCTCGATCGGCTGCGCGAGCTGGCCGACACGGGGACGATCGGGTCGATCGCCGACCACCACTACTCCCTCATGGGTGCGGGATGGCCGCCGGAGATGATCGAGCCGACCTGCGACGAGCTGGCCACCATGCTCCACGCCGACGAGGTCGCCGCGGTGTGCCTCGTCCCCGTTTGACCGAACTGCACCCGCGCGGTCGGTGCGGTCGCTCACTACCTCGAAGCCCGCGGCATCGCGACCACTGGCATCTCGCTCGTCCGAGAGCAGACCGAGATCATGCGATCGCCCCGGTTCCTTTGGGTGCCCTTCGAACTCGGGCGTCCGTTCGGCGCCCCGGGCGAACCCGACTTCCAGCGTCGAGTGCTGCACGACGCCCTCGGCCTCCTCGAGCGGAGCGACGGGCCCGTCGTGCTCGAGGACTTCCCCGACGATGCGCCGGCCGGGGAGGACGAGGCCGTGTGGGCGTGTCCCATCTCGTTCGCACCGACCGCGGTCGACGAGCCCGAGCTCGTCGCATCGATCCGATCCGAGATCGGTCGGCTCGCACCGTGGGCCGAACTCGGCACGCCTCCCCGCCCCAACACCGGCCTCACCCTCGACGAGATGATCGACACGTTGGTCGCGGTCGTCGACGGGGCCGAACCCGACATCGAGACGATCCGCCTGACCACCGATGATCTCCGCACCTGGTACCTCCATGCGGTTGCCCAACAGCCTGGCCGCTCGACCAGCCAGGATCGCAACGCGTGGTTCTTCCGCGACACCGCAGTGGCTCACCTGTATGGGCAGGTCGCGGCGGCGCTCGTCGACCACCCGAGCGGCATGGTGCGCACCTTCGCCGACCGCGGGATCGTTCCTCGCGATCATTGGGACGTGCTCGTCCCCGACCACCCTCGACCCTGACCCAGAGACACGGAGACCGCCGATGTCAGCACCACAGATCGTTCGCGAGCCGCTCACCGGCCCTCAGGCCTGGCGCGGCGAAGACCTCACGCCCGCCGACTACCTCTATGAACTCGACGCCGACGAACTCGGCGCGCTCGACACCTTGCGAGACGACCTCACCAGCCGTGAGATCGGACTCGGCCAGGTCGGCCCCGACACGGTTGCCATTCCGGGGATGGACGCCGCCGTCGCTGCCTGGCTCGATCGGCTGAACCACGGCGTCGGGTTCGTCGTGGTCCGGGGCCTCGATCTCGACGGTTGGAGCGAGCGCGAGGCCGGGCTCGTCTACTACGCCCTCGGCCGCCACATGGGGGTGCCGGTCAAGCAAAACGCCTCGGGCCACCTGCTCGGTCACGTCCGAGACACGGGCAAGGACATCATGACCGACCCGTCGGCGCGCGGGTATCAGGTACGGGTGCCGTTGCCGTTCCACACCGACACGTCGACCGACCTGCTCGGGCTGCTCTGCTTCCGCACGGCCAAGGAAGGGGGCGAGAGCGCCCTCGCCCCGCTGCAGACCGTCTACAACGAGGTGCTCGCGACCCGTCCCGACCTGATCGACGCCTACTACCAGCCCTACAACTTCGACTGCCGCGACGAAGAGCATCCCGACGGCGGGCCCTTCTACACCCGGGTCCTCGCATCGGTCGGCCCCGATGGCGTGTTCTCGCTTCGGCACAATTCGGGGTACGCGAAGAGCGCACCGCGCCGCTTCGAGGAGTGCGAGCCCCTCACCGACGCCCAGGCCGAGCTCCTCGATCTCGTCGACCGGCTCTGCTTCGATCCGAGCATCCACGTGCAGTTCAAGCTGGAAGAGGGCGACATCGTGCTCGTCAACAACTACGCCGTCGCTCACTCCCGGAAGGGATTCGAGGACTTCGACGAGCCCGAGCGCAAGCGGCACCTCCTTCGGCTCTGGCTGGTGATGCACGACGGCCGCGACCTCGCCGCCGACTTCGACAATCGGGCCGGACTCAAGTCCACCGCCGACATCATCGAGGACGGGCTGGTCTCGGCGTGAACGGCGCCCAAGCGCTCCTCCGCACCTTCGTCGACGCGGGCGTCGACGTCTGCTTTGCGAACCCGGGCACCTCGGAGATGCACTTCGTCGCCGCGCTCGACGACGTCCCCGAGATGCGCGGGGTGCTCGCGCTCTTCGAGGGGGTCGTCACCGGGGCGGCCGACGGGTACGCCCGCATGACCGGAACCCCCGCGGCGACGCTGCTGCACCTCGGCCCGGGAATGGGCAACGGCCTCGCCAACCTCCACAACGCCCGCCGGGCCCGCACCCCGATGGTCAACGTGGTCGGTGATCACGCACTCGAGCACAAGGCGCTCGACGCGCCGCTCGAATCCGACATCGATGCGATCGCCCACACCGTGTCGGGCTGGGTTCGGCGCAGCGAGTCGGTCGCGGCTCTGGCGACCGACGCCGCTGAAGCGGTCGCGATGACCCAAACCGGCATCGGTACGGCGACGCTGATCCTGCCGGCCGACATCGCCTGGACCGACGGAGCCGAGCCGTCGCCGCCGATGGCGGTGCCGGCCCCGGGCGTCGTCGACGAGTTGGTCATCGCCGAGATCGCGTCGGCGATCGAGACCGCAGGATCGTCGGCGGCGATCGTCGTGGGGAGCCCCGTCCTCGACCCGGTGGGATCGGCCCTGCTCGAGCGCATCCACACCGCGACCGGCGCCAAGATCCTGCACGAGACCTTCCCGTCCCGGATGACCCGGGGTGCGGGGCGCTTCGAGCCGGAGCGGGTCCAGTACCTCGGCGAGATGGCCGCCGCGCAGCTGGCCGACACCGAGCACCTCATCCTGCTCGGTGCGGTCGAGCCGGTCGCGTTCTTCGCCTACCCCGACAAGCCCGGTCGTCTCGCACCCGCAGGGTGCACGATCCATTCCCTCGCGGCCCCGACCGACGACTGTCGGGCCGTGCTCGAGCAGCTCACCGCTCGGCTGGCACCTGCCGTCGAGGCCACGCCCGCATCGGTGACGCCAGCGGATCGGCCCACCGGGGATCTCAACGTCTTCACGGCTGCCGCGGCGATCGCGTCGACGCTGCCCGAGGGCGCGATCATCTCCGATGAGGCCGCGACGTCGGGCATCTTCATGCAGGGCGCCACGGCCGCGGGCCCCGAGCATGACTGGCTCAGCCTCACCGGCGGTGCCATCGGGCAGGGCATGCCGGTCGCCACCGGTGCAGCGGTCGCGTGTCCGGATCGGCCCGTGCTCAACATCCAGGCCGACGGCAGTGCGATGTACACGATCCAGTCGCTGTGGACTCAGGCCCGCGAAGCGCTCGACGTCACGACCGTGATCTGCAACAACGGCGCCTACGCGATCCTCGCGATGGAGCTCGAGCGGGTCGGGGCCAGCGCCGGTGGATCCGTCGCGCGCAGCATGTTCGACATCGGTCGACCCGACCTCGACTTCTGCCGACTCGCCGAGGGTCAGGGCGTGCCAGCCACCCGAGCGACCACGGCCGAAGAACTCACCGCTCAACTCGAACAGGCGTACCGCGAACCCGGACCCCACCTCATCGACGCAGTGTTTCGCACCTGACCGGTGTCGAGCGTCTCGACAGGAGAACCTTCATGACCGACAGGCCCATCTACGACGAGGCCAAGGCCTGGTTCGAAGCGAACTGGGATCCGACGATGGCACTCGGCGACTGGTGGCGATTGCTCGCCGACTCCGGCTTCGCGTTCCCGCAGTGGCCCGAGGGGCTCGGCGGGCGGGGCCTTCGGGGCCGCGACGCGAAGGCGATTCTCCAGGCTCGACGCGAGGTCGGAGCGTACGGCGCACCCAACGGGGTTGCGACGTTCCTCGTCGCGCCGACGCTGTTCGTACTCGGCACGCCGGAGCAGCAGCAGCGCTACATCCCCGGCATCGTTGACGGCTCGACCCCGTGGTGTCAGCTCTTCTCGGAACCGACCGCCGGCTCGGACATGGCCTCGCTCGGCACCCGCGCGGTCAAGGACGGCGACGAGTGGACGGTCAACGGTCAGAAGGTCTGGAACTCCGGCGCCCACTATGCCGACTACGGGATCTTGATCGCCCGCACCGATCCCGAGGCGCCGAAGCACCGAGGCGTCACCTACTTCCTGATCGACATGCGCCAGCCCGGCATCGACGTCCGGCCGCTGCGGGAGATGACCGGCGACGCCGCCTTCAACGAGGTCTTCTTCGACGACGCCCGCGTGCACGACCGTGACCGGGTTGGCGACGAGGGCGACGGATGGCGGGTCGCGATGGCGACGCTGTCGTTCGAGCGGGATCCCGGCAACGCCGGCCTCGGCGACACGTCTGCGTTCTACGAAGCCGATCTGTCCATCCCGGTCGGTGAACACGCCCAGCTCGAGAAGAACGTCGCCGACGGCTTCTCGATCGCGATGAGCGGCCGTTCCGGAGAGGTCTTCCAGGGTGCGCTCGATCACGGGGCCAAGGACGCCACCGACGCGGTCATGCGCGATCGACTCGCGCGTCTTCACGTCGACCGCACCGTCGTTGCGCTCACGGGTCGGCGCGGTGCCGAGAACATGAAGGCGACCGGCCAGCCCGGACCCGAGGTGGCCGGCCTGAAGATCACCGGAACCGAGACCGGCCGCAACGTCCGAGACATCGGCTTCGAGGCCCTCGGCGCGGCCGGGATGCTGTGGGGCGACGACGTGCCCGATGGCGGCCTGTTTCACCGCTACGCCATGTTCACGCCGGCGCAGTCGATCGCCGGTGGTACCGACGAGGTGTTGCGAAACTCGATCGGGGAACGGGTGCTGGGCCTGCCCCGCGAACCCGACGAGGCCGAGCGCCGAGAGACGCCGTGGAAGGACCTGCGACGTAGCTAGTGGCAGGAGGGGCCGGGTTTCACGTGAGCAGCGCGCGCAACCCGGTCCGGAGCACCTCGCCAGCGTCGGCCTCGCTCAGCTCGAGGTGGCGACGGAGGAAGTCGATCGATTCGAGCTGGGTCAACACGTCAGCGGCGTGCTCGGCCGCTGGCCGTTGCGCCGGATCGAGTCGGGCGAACTCGGGTTCGAATTGGTCGACCATCTGGCGACGGAGAGCGTCGCGAGTGCGGGCGAGCTCGCGCCGAGCCCGCGGCTGGTTCGGCGCGTTGGCGATGGTGGCCCGCTGGGTCGCCCCGAAGCGACGGTGCACGCGGATGCGGCTGTCGATGAGGACCTCGAGGCGCGGTTCGAACGGCCCCTCGCCCAACGGTTCGATCCGGGCCACGACGCGCCCCTCGACAGCGTTGCGCTGGACCGCGGCCTCGAAGAGTTCGCTGGGATCGGCGAAGTAGCGGTACAGCGAGCGCAACGACAGGCCCGACCGGGTCGCGACCTGCTCCATCGTCGGGAGTGTCGCCTCCTCGGCGAACATCTCGGTGACGACCTCGAGCACTCGGTCGATGTTGCGCTGTCGTCGAGCCGAACGACCATCGGTGGCGGTGGTACCGGAATCCGTCATCGCCGTCCACCGTACCGTCTTGTGCCGGTCGTTCTGGCACAATGCCCCCCCGGCGCCGTAGCGTCACGGCATGTCGCAGATCCCCCGACTCGTCATCCGAGGCGCCCACAGCTCGCCCTACAGCCGCAAGATGCGGGCGGTTCTGCGGTACCGCCACATCCCGCACGACTGGGTCGTCCGTGGCGCAGCCCACGACGACATGCCCGAGGCGGCGGTGCCGGTGATCCCGGTCATCGGATGGCGAACCGACGACGGCTCGTTCCGCGACGTCATGGTCGACTCGTCGCCTCAGATCACGAAGCTCGAAGGCGAGTACGCCGGTCGCAGCCTGGTGGCGCCTGACGCCGCAACGGCGTTCCTGGACTTCGTGCTCGAGGACTTCGCCGACGAGTGGATCGCCAAGATGATGTACCACTACCGCTGGGCCAACGACGTCGACGCGCAGAAGTCGGGCCGGATCCTCCCGCTCGACGCCGACCTCCAGCTCCCCGACGACAAGGCCGCGCAGGCGCATCGGTTCTTCGTCGATCGCCAGGTCGGGAGACGGGCGCTGATCGGGTCGACCGACGCCAACGCACCGCTGATCGAAGCGTCGTACGAACGGACCCTCGATGCGTTGCAGCAGCACCTCGGTGAGCACGACTTCTTCTTCGGCGCCCGGCCGGGCCGAGCCGACTTCGCGTTCTTCGGGCAGCTGATGCCGATGCTCTGGTGGGACCCGACGCCTACGGCGATCGCCGTGGAACGAGCGCCCCGATCGGTCATGTGGAACCAATGGATGGACGATCTCTCGTGGTGGCGGGTCGACGGCGACGAGGGCTGGGTCACCGCCGACGACACGCCGGCCACCACCCGAGCGCTGTTCGCCGAGATGGGTCGCACCTATGTGCCGTTCCTGCTCGCGAACGCGGCGGCGATCGAGTCCGGCGCCGAGGAGGTCGTGTGTGAGATCGACGGTGCCGAGTTCCGACAGGCGCCGTTCAAGTACCAGGCGAAGTGCCTTGCGTGGATCCGTGAGGCCCATGCGGCGCTCGACGATGCCGACCGGCGCCGTGCGGAGCAGGTCTTGATCGAGACCGGGTGTGAGGAGCTGGTGCGATGACCGCCACGATGAGCGACGTCGCCCTCTACGGCCACTGGATCTGTCCGTTCGCGACCCGTGTGCAGTTCGCCCTCCACCAGCGTGGTGTCGACCACGAAGTGATCGACCTGCCGCCGTCGGCCGTGCGACCCCGCGACTTCGTGCTCCCACCCGAGTTCGTCGAGCACAGCCCCAAACTCGAGATCCCCATGGTGCGAGTCGGCGACGACTACCTCGCCGACTCGATTCCGGTGCTGGAGTGGCTGGAGACCGTGGTGCCTGGACCGCCACTCCTCCCGGCCGCTGAGGCGGACCGCGCACTGGTGCGCGAGCGCATGGCGTGGATCGACCAGCACGCGTTCCGGCCGATGGTGGGCGTGTACTACGGCATCGATCCCGACCGCCTGGCCCGCGCCAGCGCGAAGCTCGGCGCCGCGCTCGAGGAGATGGGCAGCTGGACCGTCGAAACCGGATGGCTGGCGGGCGACGGGCCGACCCTTGCCGAGGCGGTCGCCATGCCCATCCACGTTCGCCTGGCCGGGCTCCAGCGACTGGGCTTCACCGCAGCCGTCGACCCTGCATGGACCGCCCACGGCGACCGGTGCCGTGAGCTGGCGGGATGGTCGGCGGTCGAGTGGTCGGCGGAGCAGACCGACGAGTTCGTGGCCCGGTTCGAGACGTTTCGGCGCAAGCAGGAGCGCGCCCACGACGCCTGAGTGGCCGTCTCGGTGGTGTGACCGACAAGACTTTTGTCACAACTAGTGACACGAACTATCGTCACGCGGACTGGCGAAAGTCACGATCCACCAGGGGGACCCTTCGATGAGGCACATGCCACGTCTGCTGACCGTTCTGCTCGCGTTCGCGTTCCTGACGGTCGCCTGCTCGAGTTCCGACGACGAGTCGAGCACCGACGGCGAGTCCGGCGGTTCGACGGTCTCGGCCGACGAGACGCCCGTCGAGAGCGATGGCAGCGAGAGCGACAGCAGTGACAACGGCGACACCGACGACGGGGACACCACGGCTTCGGGTGACGACGACGCAGGCGAGTCGGCGGCGGACGACGAACCGCTCGAACTCTTCGCCTCCGACCTCGGCGTGACCGAGGACTCGATCGTCGTCGGCGTGGTCTTCCCCGACACGTCCGTCATCGGGCGCGACCCCGGCGACATCGAAGCCAAGTTCCAGACCGTCGCCGACGCCATCAACGCCGAGGGCGGTGTCAACGGCCGGATGCTCGATCTGCGCATCCGGCTGGTCGACCCGATCGACGATTCCGACTCCGAGACCGCGTGTGTCGAACTCACCGAGGACATCGGCGTGTTCGCTGTGATCGGCACGTTCGTCCGCACCACCGCCGACTGCTACGCCGGATTGAATGACACGGTCGTCGTGTCGACGTTCGGCATCACCGATGAGCAGAAGGCGGGCTACACCGCCCCCGCCCTGAGCCTGCCGGGCTCGGCGTCGCGGCTCATCGGTGCCCGCGTCGAAGCGCTGTTCGATGCGGGCGTGCTCTCGGAGGGCATGGCGATCGCCGTCGTCGGCGGCCAACAGGGTGCGGCGCAACAGGAGCAGTACGTCGAGGCGCTCGAGGCGGCCGGTGTCGACGTCGTGGCCGACACCGTCATCCTCGGTGACGCCAATGATTCGGTTGCGCTCACCGACGAGTTGATCACCTACACCGAGGTGTGGAAATCGAGCGGAGCCGAGGCGGTCCTCGGCAGCGCCGGACTCGTCGCTCAGTCGTTCGTCATCGCCTACAACAACGCCGATATCGATCTGCCGATCCTGCTGCCCCAGGGGCTGAGCGTGGCGCCGTCGTTCATCCAGTCGCAACTCGGGGTCGATCTCGACCCGTTCGAGTTGGCCACCGCCCTCGTCGAGGGTGACGACACCGCCACCAAGTACGAGACCGGCGCCGACGGGGTGCGCGAATGTGTCGACGCGTTCGAGGCGGCCTCCGGCGAGGAGGTCGCCCTCGACGAGTCGCGCAACAACCTCGGCATCACGATCATCGCCTGCCAGGTGTTCGACATCTTCGTCCCGATCGCGGAGGCGGCCGGAGCCGATCTCACCACCGAGTCGTTCCTGGCTGCCGCCGAGGCGTTCGGTCCGATCGAGGTCACCAACGTCTCCGAGGCGTCGGTCGGGCCGGGCAAGCTCGACCTCGCCGACGTGGTCGGTGTGTTGGCCGAGTACGACCCCGAAACCCTCCAGTTCGTGCCGGTCGGCTGACGCCGAACCCGACGCTGCGCTGACCGGTGAGCGACGACAGCATCGATGATCCGAGCGTCCTGACTTCGGCCGTCCTCGACGAGGAGGCCGCTCGTCGGGCCGCCCAGGCCGAGCGCTCGAGCGGCGCGCGCTATGACGACGAGATGCTGCCCGGCGTCGGCAGTGAGGAGATGACGCTCCGCGAGGGTCTGCAGAAGGGTGGTACCTACACCTTCGGCACGCTGCTTGCGATCAACTCGCTCGACGAGCTCGAAGCCTCCATCGTGCGCCTGCTCGGACCCGAGATCGGCGAGACGTTCGGGATCTCCGACGGCACCGTCACCGCGATCAGTGGTGCGAGTCTCGTCTTCTTGCTGCTCGGCGGCGGTCCGCTCGGCTACCTGGCCGATCGGGTCCGGCGGGGACCGCTCGTCGGCGTCGCCAGCACCGTGTTCGCGATCTTCAGTGTCCTGAGCGGCCTCGCGGTCAACGCCTTCATGTTCTTCTGGACGCGGGTTCTCGTCGGACTGAGCCGGGCCAACACCGCGACGGTGCACCCCTCGTTGCTGTCCGACACGTACCCGGTCGCCATCCGGGGGCGAATGTTCGCGCTCAACGCTGGTGTGGGCCGAGTGTTCGACGCCATGGCCCCCCTCGCGGCCGCCGGGATCGCGGTGGCCGCCGGCGGCGACGATGGTTGGCGGTGGTCCTACATCCTCCTCGGCGTCCCCGTGGCGGTCGCGGCGCTGTTCGCGTTCCGGATCCCCGAGCCCGAGCGGGGGCAATGGGAGAAGAAGGATGTGCTCGGCCGGACGTTCGACAACGACGAGGACGAGATCCCGATCAGTGTCGGCGCGGCGTTCGATCGGATCTGGCGGATCGACACCATCCGCTCGATGACGATGGGGCTCGTCGCGATCGGCTTCGCCCTGTTCCCGCTCGGCACGCTCGCGTCATTCTTCCTCGAGGAGGAGTACGGCCTGTCGCCGATCGGGCGTGCCCTGGCGACCTTCCCGACCGGGCTGTTGATCGTGTTCTTCCTGCCGACGATCGGGCGGCGCTTCGACCGGACCTTCCGGGTCGCTCCGGATCGTGCCCTGCGGATCATCGGCCTGCTGCTCATCCCGGCGACCGTGCTGGTCCCGCTCCAGTTCGCCATGCCGAATGCGGTGTCGTTCGCGGTGCTGGCCACCATCACCGGCACCCTGCTCGGATCGGCGTTCTCCATGGTCCAGCCGTCGATCCAGACGGTGCTGCCACATCGCCTGCGCGGGATGGGCGCGGCGATCGTGTTGTTCTTCATCGCGGCGGCCGGCGGGCTCGGCGGCTTCCTCGTGAGCGCGTTCTTGCAGGACCAGTACGGCGAGCAGGTGGCGGCGAGCGTCATCCCGATCGTGTTGATGCCCATCGGGGCCTACAACATCCTCAAGAGCAGCCAGTCGGTGCGTCGAGACCTCTCTCTCGTCACCGAGGATCTCCACGAGGAACAGGCCTATGCCGATCTCGTCGCCGGCGGCGAGGAGGTACCGGCGGTCCAGGTCAGCCACATCGACTTCAGCTACGGCCAGGTCCAGGTGCTGTTCGACGTGTCGTTCGAGGTGAAACAGGGCGAGTGTCTGGCGCTGCTCGGCACCAATGGGGCCGGCAAGTCCACCATCTTGCGGGTCATCACCGGCCTCGGAACCCCCGAACGTGGAGTCGTCCGCTACGGCGGCCGCACCGCCACCTTCGCCAGTCCCGAGACCCGCGCCGCACTCGGGATCCACATGCTGCCCGGCGGCAAGGGCGTGTGGCCCAACCTCTCCATCGGCGACAACCTCGAGGTCGGGGCGTACCAGTACCGCAAGGATCCCGCCGACGTTCAGCGGCGCATCGAGCGGGTCCTCGACCTCTTCCCGGCGCTGCGCGACCGCCTCCATCAGCGAGCCGGCGACCTGTCAGGCGGGCAGCAACAGATGCTGGCGCTCGCCCGCGTGATGCTGCACGAACCGGAGGTGCTGATCATCGACGAGCTGAGCCTCGGTCTCGCGCCGACGGTCGTTCAAGACCTGCTCAGCCACATCGATCGGCTCCGGGCCGCCGGACAGACGATGATCATCGTCGAACAGTCGCTGAACGTCGCGCTGGCGATCTCGGATCGGGCGATCTTCCTCGAGAAGGGCCAGGTGCGCTTCGAGGGGAGCGCCCGAGAACTCGCCGAACGCGACGATCTCGCCCGCGCCGTCTTCTTGGGCGACGAGGGCGGCTGATGGAGGCATCGCTGCTGCTCGGTGCGTGGATCACCCGCCAATTGCTCTTCTGGACCATCGTCCAGGGGTTGGTGTTCGGCCTGCTCGCCATGGGGAT
>JBCBYI010000210.1:0-6802 GCA_039815945.1 Actinomycetota bacterium
CCCGTCGGCGACCGGTCGCGAGACGACACCCTCGCCGGCATCACAGCCTGGCTCTCGGCGACCTCGCCCGGCGGGGCCGTCGGCTTCGCCGTCACCGACCCGGTGATCCGTGAGACCCTCTCCGCGGCCGGGCCGCTGCTGATGGCCCCCCTGGTCGTCGACGCCGACGGCATCGACACCGCCCTGGCTGCAGGACCCATCGCCGCCGACCTCACCGTGCGCACGCCGTCGCTGCGCGGCCGCAACGTCGTCGCTTCCGTCTGTGTCGATCTCGATGGAGCGTCGACGGTCGACGCTCGTCTTCGCATCGTCGTCACCGACGACACCGTCACGGTGCACGGCGCGGTCGATGACGCCACCGCGGCACTCGTCGCCGCCGGGCTCGAGGCCGCGATCGAGGATCCCGCTGCCGCCGGTACCCGCACCGCCGCCGACGACGCCCTGATCGACGACCTCAACGACGTCGTCGTCGCCGTCGCCCACGACCGCACCATCGACGCGCGCTTCCGGGCCCGAGCGGCGTCGCAGCCCGACGCGCCGGCGGTCAGCGCCGACGGTCGGACGATCTCCTACGCCAGCCTCGCCACCCGGGTCGATCACCTGTCGGCGGCGCTGGCGGACGCCGGTGTCGGTCGGGGCGATCTGGTCGGCATCGCACTTCGTCGCTCCATCGACATGGTCGCGGCCACGCTGGCGGTGATGGGCCGAGGGGCGGCCTACGTGCCGCTCGACCCGACCTATCCCGCCGATCGGGTCCTGATGATGGTCGACGACGCCGGCCTCGCCGTCGTCTTCGCCGAGACCGACAGTTCACTCGACCTCCGTGATCGTGCGCTGACGGTCATCCATCCCGGCGAGGTGCCCGAGGCGACCGCCGAACCGCTCGACCACGACGGGGACGATCTCGCCTACGTGATCTACACCTCGGGCTCGACCGGTCGGCCCAAGGGGGTGCAGCTCGAGCACCACAACGTCGCCAACTTCTTCGATGCGATGGACGAGGTCGTCGATCCCGACCCGTCCGGCGTCTGGCTGGCCGTCACCAGCTTGTCGTTCGACATCTCCGTGCTCGAACTCCTGTGGACCCTCACCCGCGGCCTGCACGTCGTCGTGAAGGCCCAGAGCGGTTTCGGTGCCACCCCCGCCGCCGGACCTCGCAAGGCGGCGTCGTTCAGCCTGATGTACTTCGGCGCCGGTGAGGCGATCGCCGACAACGGCTACGAGTTCGTTCGCGAATCCGCGACCTGGGCCGACCGCAACGGCTTCGAGGCCTGCTGGTTCCCGGAGCGCCACTTCCACGATTTCGGTGCGCCGTATCCCAACCCGAGCGTCATCGGCTCGGCCGTAGCGGCGCTCACCGAGCAGATCCAGATCCGGGCCGGCAGCGTCGTCTTGCCGCTCCACAACCCGGTCCGGGTCGCCGAGGAGTGGGCGGTCGTCGACAACCTCTCGCAGGGCCGGGTCGGCCTGTCGTTCGCCCCGGGCTGGCAGATCAACGACTTCGTCCTCAACCCCGGCGCGTGGGAGACCGCTCGCCAGGATCTCGCGAAGAACATGGACATCGTGCGGGCCCTCTGGCGCGGCGAGACCATCGACCTGCCCGGTCCTCGCGGCGACGTCGCGACCCACACCTATCCGCGTCCCGTTCAGGACGACCTCGAGATGTGGCTCACCAGCGCGGGCTCGAGGGGCAGCTTCGAAGCCGCGGGCCGCATGGGCGTCAACGTGTTGACTCACCTGCTCGGCCAATCGCTCGATGACCTCGGCGCCAACATCGACGCCTACCGAGCCGCCCGCCGCGACGCCGGCCACGACGGCGACGGGCACGTCACCGTGATGGTCCACACCTATCTCGCCGACGACGGCGACGAGGCCCGCGAGACCGCCCGGGAGCCGCTCAAGAGCTACTTGGGCACCGCCGCCGGCCTGCTGAAGAACATCGCCTCGGAGTTTCCGACCTTCCGGGGCAGCGGCGAGGACGCCGACGAGGCGTTCCGCAACCTCACCGACGACGAGATGGGGCAACTGCTCGACCTCGCCGCCAATCGCTACCTCGGCACGGCCGGACTCTTCGGCACGGTCGAGGACGGCGTCGAGATGGCGACGGCACTCACCAACGTCGGAGCCGACGAGATCGCGTGTCTCATCGACTTCGGCGTCGCCGCGCCGCAGGCGCTCGGTGCGCTCGACCTGATCGCCCACGTGCGTGACGGTCTCGCCGCGGCAGCGCAGGCCGCACCGGCGGTCGCGGACGAGACCGTGGCCGCCCTCGTCGAGCGGTACGGCGTCAGCCACTTCCAGTGCACTCCGTCGCTGGCGGAGATGATCCTCGCCGAGCCCGCCGACCGGGCCGCGCTCGGCACCGTCGGTCACATGCTCGTCGGGGGCGAAGCCCTGCCGACCGCGCTCGCCACCGAACTGCGCAGCCTGCTGCCCGGCCGGTTCACCAATATGTACGGCCCCACCGAGACCACGATCTGGTCGCTGTGCCACGACATCGACTCGGCGCCGTCCGGTTCGGTGCCGATCGGTCGACCGATCCGCAACAACCCGATCGCCATTCTCGACCCGGCCGGTCGCGAGGTCGCCGTCGGTGTCTGGGGTGAGTTGTTCATCGGCGGCGAAGGTGTCGCTCGCGGCTACAAGGATCGCCCCGAGCTCACCGCCGAACGGTTCATCGAGCGCGACGGCAAGCGGATCTACGCCACCGGGGACCGAGCCCGTGTCCATCCGAGCGGCATCGTCGAGTTCGGCGGCCGCGGCGACGGGCAGGTCAAGATCCGAGGCCATCGCATCGAACTCGGTGAGATCGAATCCGTGCTCGACGCGCACCCGGCCGTCGCCCGCAGTGTCGTGACCACCCCGCCGGACCAGCCGTCGACCCTGGTCGCGTTCGTCACCACCGACGCGCCGGTCGAGGCCGACGCCCTGCTCGAGCACGTCGCCGCCTCGCTGCCCGAGGCGATGGTGCCGGCGGCGCTCAGCTTCCTCGACGCCTTGCCGTTCACGCCCAACGGCAAGGTCGATCGCAAGGCGCTGCCGTTCGCGTCGCTCGGATCGGCGAGCTCGGAGGCCCCCACCGATCTCGACGGCAACGAGGCCGTCGTCGCCGACGTGTGGAACGGCGTGCTCGGCCGCACGCCAGGCCTCGACGACAACTTCTTCGACGTCGGGGGCCACTCCCTGCGCGCCGTCGCCGTCTTCCGCCAGCTCGCCGATCGCACCGACACGAGCATCGCGCTCACCGACGTGTTCCGGTTCCCGACGATCCGCAGCTTCGCCGCCCATCTCGACGGCTCGACCCACCCGGCCGATGGTGCCGGCGAGGGTGAACCGGTCGCTGCCGCGGCCGGCACCGACCGGGGCGCCAAGCGCCGAGCGGCACGGCAGCGACGAGGAGCACGGGGATGACCGACATCGACCTCGACACGATCTCCGACACCGATGTCGCCGTCGTCGGCATGGCCGGCCGCTTCCCCGGCGCCGACGACCCCGACGAACTCTGGCGTCGCGTCGCCGCCGGCGAGGACTGCCTCACCGACCTCGACGACGACACCCTGATCGCCAACGGTGTCTCCCCGTCCTCGCTCGACGACACCTATGTCGCCCGGAACGGCCTCCTCGACGATGTCGAGGGGTTCGACCACGACTTCTTCGGCGTCGGTGCCCGCGACGCCGCGATCATGGATCCCCAGCACCGGCACTTCCTCGAGATCTGCTGGGAGGCGCTCGAGTCGGCCGCGATCGTGCCCGAAGCCTTCGACGGTGCCATCGGTGTGTTCGGCGGCTGCGGTGCCAACACCTACCTGCTCAACAACCTGCTTTCGGATCCTTCGCTGCTCGACAAGCTCGGCTGGTTCCTGCTGCGCCACACCGGCAACGACAAGGACTTCTTCGTCAACAACGTCGCCTACCGCCTCGGCCTCACCGGTCCGGCGGTCAACGTGCAGACCGCGTGCTCGACCTCACTCGTCGCCGTGCACCTCGCCGCCCAGAGCCTGATCAACTTCGAGTGCGACGCCGCCCTCGCCGGCGGCTCGACCATCGAGGTCCCCCACGGCGTCGGCTACCGCTACCGCGAGGGCGAGATCCTGTCGCCCGACGGTCGCTGCCGGGCCTTCGATGCCGACTCGAAGGGCACGGTGCTCACCTCCGGGACCGGCGTCGTGCTCCTGCGTCGGCTGGCCGACGCGATCGACGACGGCGATCCGATCCTCGCCGTCGTGAAAGCCACGGCGATCAACAACGACGGCGATCGCAAGGTCGGCTTCCTCGCTCCCAGCGTCGACGGCCACGCCGACGTGGTGCGCGAAGCGCTCGCCCTCGCCGACCTGTCGGCCCGCGACATCGGGCTCGTCGACGCCCACGGCACCGGCACCGCCGTCGGCGATCCGATCGAGGTCGCCGCGCTCACCGAAGCGTTCCGGGGCTCGACCGACGACACCGGCTTCTGCCGGCTCACCTCCACCAAGCCCAACATCGGCCATCTCGACACCGCCGCGGGTGTCGCCAGCCTGATCAAGGCGATCCAGGCGTTGCGGCACCGAACCCTGCCGCCGATCGCCAACCACACCGCGCCGAGTCCGTTGCTCGACATCGAGCGCACGCCCTTCCACCTCAGCGCCGACGCGACTCCGTGGGAGACCGACGGGGTCCGACGAGCCGGCGTCTCGAGCCTCGGCGTGGGCGGCACCAACGCCCACGTGATCCTCGAAGAAGCACCGGCGCTCGATCCGGTCGCGCCGACCACCGACGAGCAGCCCCGAGTCGTGCTGCTCAGCGCCGCGTCGGGCCCCTCGCTCACCGCTCGGGCGAATCGGCTCGCCGGCGCGGTCGAGGCCGATCCCACCATCGACGTCGCCGAGATCGTCGCCACCCATCGCACCGGCCGGCGCACGATGCCCCATCGCATGGCGCTCGCCGTGCGCCCTGGCCACCTGCTCGACGATCTCCGCAACACCGAGCGGGGCCTTCGGGTGCCGGCGATCGCGCCCGGACAGCGCCCGCGTCTCGGTTTCGTGTTCCCCGGCGGCGGCTCGCAGTACCCGGCGATGGGGGCCGGCTTCGGCCCCGAGTTCGGCGTGTACCACGACACCATCGACGAGCTCCGGTCGCGCTTTCTCGATCTCGATGCGCCGGACCTCCACCGCCTGCTCGATCCGGCCCACGCGGCCGGTGAGCTGGCCCGGCCGACCGAGTCGCTCCCGGCCGTCTTCTCCGTCTCGGTCGCCATGGCTCGCCAGTGGATGGCGCTCGGGGTGGAGCCCGACTTCTTGCTCGGGCACAGCCTCGGCGAGTACGTCGCCGCCCACCTCGCCGGGGTGATGTCGCTCGACGCCGCTGCGACCCTGGTCGCGGGCCGCAGCCGCCTGATGGAGAAGGTGAGCGGCGACGACGCCGCCATGCTCGTCGTCCCCGAATCCGAGGACGCCGTGCGGGAGCGCCTCACCCCCACGCTCTCGCTCGCCACCGTCAACGCCCCCGACGAGTGCGCGGTCGCTGGTTCTCGTGACGAGATCCTCGCTCTGGCCGCCGAACTCGAGGCCGCCGGCACGCCCGGCTCGGTGATCCCCATCGACGTCGCCGCCCACAGCCACGTCCTCGACCCGATCCTGCCCGACTTCTTGGAGTTGGTGCAGCGGGTCGACCTCGACGCACCGACCCGACCGCTGCTGAGCAATGTCACCGGCACGTGGATGACCGACGATCAGGCCACCTCGGCCACGTACTGGGTCGACCATCTGCGACGTACGGTTCGCTTCGCCGACGGCCTGCGCACCGCGATCGGCGACGAACCGACCGTGGTCGCTGAGATCGGCCCGGGGCAGACCCTCTCGTCGTACGCCCGCCGCAACTCGAACCCGCCGCTGACCGCGATCCCCTCGATGCGACACGCCGACGTCGCCACCGACGACGCCGTCTTCGCCCACACCGCCCTCGGGCGTCTCTGGACCGTCGACGTGCCCGTCGATCTCGACACCCTCTCGCCGATCGAGACCGAGCGCCGGTCCACGCTGCCGGTGTACGGCTTCGACCATCAGCGCTGCTGGATCGACCGCCACGCTGACGCCGTCATCTCCACCACCGGTGAGACCGGCGGCGACGGGACCACGATCCGTCGGCTCGGTTCCCTCGACGACATGACCTGGACTCGCCGATGGGTCGCGGCCGAGCCGGCCGAGCCGGTCGATGTCGACCGTGGTGATCAGTGGGTCGTCGTCGGCGACCACGACGATCCCCTCGTCACCGCCATCGCCGGTGCACTCGCCGAACGGGTCACCGTCACCACTGTCGACGTCGCGTCGCCGACCCTGCCCGAGTCGGTCGCCGGTGCGGTGCTCGTCGCCGCCCCCTCGCCCGAACTGCCGTCCCGCTCGCGCTGGCTCGACGCCGGGGCCGACCTCGCCCGGCTCGTCGGCGGATCGGGCGGTCGCTACGTCGCCGTCACCCGCGGCGCCACCGACGCCGATGGCATCGCCGCCAGCCCGGCCGACGCCATGGCGTCCGGCGGTGTCAAGGTGATCGCCGGTGAATATCCCGGGGCGTCTGGTCTCTTGCTCGATCTCGAATCCGACGCCGGTGTCGACGACCGCGTGCTCACCGACCTGCTCGGCTCGGCCGGCGTCATCGCCCACCGAGCGGGCGACCGCCTCGTGCCCGAACTCGAGGCGGCACCGTTCCCCGAATCGACCGTCGATCTCGACGGCAGCGTGCAGATGATCACCGGTGCGCTCGGCGGTGTCGGGTCCGTGCTCGCCGACCAGTTCGCCCGCGCCGGAGCCTCGCTTGCGGTCGTCACCTC
>JBCBYI010000211.1:0-6651 GCA_039815945.1 Actinomycetota bacterium
ACACGAACGCGTTCGGCATCTCGATATGGGGCTCGTCCGTGAGCCGTTCGAGGCCGTCGACCCGCTGACGCAGCCGCTCGAAGAAGGTGCGGATCTCGAGCCGGGCCAGGGAGGCCCCGAGGCAGAAATGGGTGCCGAAGCCGAAGGAGATGTGGTGGTTCGGCGCGCGGGTGATGTCGAGCGACTCGGGATCGTCGAATTGGGCGGGGTCGCGGTTGGCGGAGCCGTACGCCATCAACACCTGTTGGCCCTGGCGGATCGTCTGGCCGTGGAGCTCGGTGTCCTCGGTGGCGACCCGACAGAAGTTGTGGATCGGGGTGACGAACCGGATGAACTCCTCGGTGGCCACCTCGATGTCGGCGCCGTCCTTGAGGAGCTGCCACTGGTCGGGGTGATCGGCGAGGGCGAGGAGTGAGCGGGCGATGACCGTGCGGGTCGTCTCGGCGCCACCGTCGAGCAACAACAGGCAATCGGAGATGATCTGATCGAGCCCGAAGGCTTCGCCGCCGACCTCACCACCGGTCTCGGCCTCGACCGTGACCCACCGGGTCATCACGTCGTCCATCGGGCATCCGCCGGCGACGTCGGCCTTCTTCGATTCGTAGAGTTCGGCGCACGCCCCTGCGAATTCCATCGCCGAGATGATGCCCTCCTCTTCGTGGTAGCGGGGACCACCGCCGAGGGCGATGGTCGTCTCCGACCAGTGCTGCAGCTTGGGCCACATCTCGGCCGGGAAGCCGAGCAACAGGCCGATCATCTGGGCCGGCAGTGGCGCGGCCAACTCGCCGACGATCTCGCCCCGGCCCCGCTCGAGCACGGGATCGAGCAGGGCGTCGACGGTGTCGCGGACTTCGTCGTCCCACTGGCCCACCGCCCGAGGCGTGAAGCGACGCGAGACGAGGTTGCGGCGGGCGACGTGGAGCGGATCGTCGGTGCCGATGATCGAGCGGTCGGCCGGGATATTGGGCCGGTATCCTCCCTTTTCCTTGTCGGAGTTGATGAAGACCTGCTTGTTCTTCTCGATCTCGACGATGTCGTCGTAGCGGGTCACCACCCACAGCTCGTTCACATCGTCCCAGTGGCACGGCGAGTGCTCACGCAGCCAGGCGTACTTCGCGTAGGTGTCGCCGTCGACGTAGAAGTCGCCCTCGAGGATGTCGAGCGGGCGCGGATCGATCGGCTGCATGGGCCGACTCTAGGAGGTCGGCGGCACCGGGCCGAAACGGCGGGACGGTCGTCACCAACCCGACGGTCGTTGGTCACATGACCTTCAGCGGTGCCTCCTGGCGACGATGGACATTCCGTAGGTGAGAAGACAGGCGGACCTTCCCCCGACCCCGTCTGCGATGTCATGCGTGTTCCGCGGGTGTCCCGCGCCGCCAAGCGAGCCGGCGCGGCGTTCAACTCCATCGTGTTGACCATGAGCTTCGGCCTCGCGCCGCACATCGTGGGCGACTCCACCGCCGAACTCGCCACCCTCGAGGTCGGCTATGGCTCCGGCTTCCCCGGCCGTGGGTTCGTCTCGTCCGCCCACGTGATCTACGGCGGCGACACCCCCTATCTCAATCCGCTCCTCCCGGCACCCGACGGCGATGTGCCCGTCGTCGGCTTCGTGTCGATCTGGGACGGCCTCGTCACCGATTTCGACGGCTACGTCGACGCGACCCGCCAGTACCCGCAGGGGGTCATCTGGGTCGAAGTGCCGCCGTTCTCGTCGGACTCGAGGATCGTCGACCCGACACTCGTGGAGCTCAACGCCCGAGTAGCCGATGCGCTCGGATGCGACATCATCCCCTGGCGGTGGCGCGACGTCGACACCAAGGACGGCATCCACCCCTCCGACGCCGGCGTCGAGGAGCTCATCATGCGCATGACCGTGCTCGCCGAGTTCGCCGAGCCCTGCGTCATCGAGTCGACACCGCCGCCGGGCGTGCGCTGATCGTTCCGATCAGTTTTGTCGCTGATCGTTCCGATCAGTTTTGTCGCTGATCGTTCCGATCAGTCTTGTCGCTGATCGTTCCGATCAGTGCTGGCCACGGCTGGTCAGCACGACCGGCACGGTGCGGGCCAGGATCACGATGTCGGTGACCAGGCTCCAGTTGTCGACGTAGTAGAGGTCGAGCTGGGCGTAGTTGGCGTCGTGGTCGTCGTCGTTGCCGCGGCCGTTGACCTGCCACATGCCGGTGATGCCGGGCTGCACCCGCAAACGGCCGTGGAGTTCTGAATCCCACAGCTCGGCCTCGGCCGGCAGCGCAGGACGAGGACCGACGAGGCTCATCTCACCCTTGATGACGTTGATCAGCTGGGGAAGCTCGTCGATCGAGGTCTTTCGCAGGATGCGACCGACCTTCGTGATCCGCGGATCGTTCTTGACCTTGAACAGCACGCCGGTGGTCTCGTTGAGGTGGGCGACCTCGGCGAGCCGGGCTTCCGCGTCGACGACCATCGTGCGGACCTTGATCATCTCGAACAGCTCGCCGTCCTGGCCGACGCGGGCCTGCCGGAACAGCATCGGGCCAGGATCGGAGATCTTGGTGGCGAGCATCGCGGGCACCAGGACCGGCAGCGACACGACGAACATCGGTACGGCGACCGCGAGGTCGAACGCTCGCTTGGCCCGGGCTCGCCAGCCCTGACGCTGGACCGGCTCGATGTACATCATCGGCACTCGCCCGACGGGGCGGACGGTGATGCGGCTCGACGCGATGTCGCACAGCGTGGAGGAGATCTCGACGTGGATGCCGTGCTCGGTGAGGGCCCGGATCAAGCGGTTGGAGCTGCCCACATCGATCGCGGTGGCAGCGACGATGACGCTGTTGACGCCCATGCGGTCGGCGAGCTCGATGACTTTGCGGGGGTCGCCCAACAGGGCGAGCGGCGATTGGCCGGGTTCGGCCTGCAACAGATCCTCGACGAAGCCGTCGAAGCGATAGCCGAGCGTGGGGTTGTCTTCGAGCATCTCGCGCACGAGACGGCCCTCGGCGTTGCGGCCGGCGATCAGTACCGGGCGCAGCAGGGTGCCGCGGGTACGGGCCCGATCGAAGAGGTGACGGGCGACGAGGCGCTCGCCGATCAGCCCGACCGCCAGCAAGGTGGTGAGGATGATCAACCAGGTGCGGCCGATCGGCACCTTGACGAGGGTGGAGACGGCAGCCGTGCCGAGCACACCGAAGGCGACCGCTCGGATCACCCGGGTCGTCTCGTCGACCCGACGGGTCAAGAAGCGGGCCCGGTAGAGCAGCTGCTGGGTGAGCACCGCCGGCCACAGCGGCAAGGACACCAGATACAGGCCCAGGTACTCGCGGGTGCTGGTGGGGTCGAGCGAGTTGATCTGGCTGTTGAGCCAGCTCGCAGCGATGAACGCGATCGACACGACGAGCAGGTCGGCGCAGACGAGCGTGAGCTTGGACGTGTTGAGCTGGGCTCGCTGGCCGGGCGAGGGCAGTTCGCGGCTGTCGGGGTACAGGCCGAGGGGCGCGAGCCGCTCGTCTGTCGTCGACGTCGTCATGCGTTCAGCAGTGGTCATGGTAAAAAACTCACGGTACGTGAGCGATCGTATCGATCCGCTCCAGCGTGGTCAGTAGGTCATTTGTCGCAGGTTTGCTCGCCCTGGCCTGCGACGTTGGTTCACCGTCCGCGGTCGGTGGTGAGACGCGAGTATCGCACAGAGCGTGGTCGGCTCGGTTCGTTCTTTGTGGCAGTTGTGTTGCGTTTTCGAAACCGCACATCGATTCGGGTGCACCGGGATCAGGACGGAACCCAGATCAAGGTGAAGTCCTCGACGGTGATGTCGGTCTTCTCGAGGCCGACGTCGAAGGGCTCGATCGCAGCGGCCGCGGCGTCCCACTCATCGGCGGCCTCGTCGAGGGCGTCGGTGAGCGCCTCGGCCAGCTCGTCGAGCTCGTCGAGCTTCTCGTTGAGCCGGTTCTTGGCCGTCTCGACTCGGTTGGAGGCGTTGGCCGAGGTGCGACGCTTCGAGGAGGCCCGCCGGACGCCACCGAGGATCGATCGCGCGCTCTTCTTGCCGCCGAACAAGCCGCCGATGACGTCGATGGCGCCGCTCAGGACCTCGTTGCGCTTCCGGTCGCTCGCGTCGTCCTCGAGTTCGCGGATGCGGTCCTCGGCCTTGGCGATCGCGGCGCGGACTCGATCCTCCTTCTTGGCCATGCTCTTGCGGAGCTCCTCGGCTTCCTCGTCGAGCTTGTCGTCGGCGGCCTTCTCGCAGCGGGCGCGGAAGTCGGACTCGGATTCGTCGACCCGGCTGTAGAGCTTGAGCTCGTCGTTGCGGAACAGGCTCAGCGATTCCGACCGGTACAGCTGATCCTTCAGCGTGCGCTGGGCGTTGGAGAAGAAGGTCTTGGTGTGGATCTTGGCGTCGGGCAGGACGTAGACCGCGCCCTCGGGCGGCGCCGAACGGAGATCTCGATCGTCGTAGTCGACGGCCACGAAGTCGCCGCCGTCGACGTCGGCGCCGAGCGGGGCGACGACCGCTTCCCATTCGGCCTCGTGGCGCAGATCGCCCTTGGTCTCGTCGAACAGCAGCCGCACCCGAGCCGCGATCGCGGGCTGGAGGCGGGTCGAGCCGGCCACCGCGCCGATCGTCGAGGCCCACGAGGCAGCCGGATCCAGGTAGGCGACCTGGGTGCGGTCGGCGACCTCGGGGGCGATCGCCGATTCGTCGTCCGCGAGTTCGGGTGTGGGCGGCGCAGCCGGGGCCGCCGCCGGCACGGTGGAGCCAGCGGCGGGTGCTGCGGGGGCGGCGGTCGGTGCTGCGGGGACGGCGGCCTTCTGGCCGGCCATCAGGTCGGCGATCTGCTCTCGGGTCAGCGGGCCGGGCAGGTACGACATCGCCCAGCGGGTACCGAAGGTCGAGGGCACACCACCACGGGTGGAGTGGAACACGAACTCGCGCTTGCCGAGGTTGCCGATCGTGTCGGCCAGCTCGCCGATGTCGACCGTGCCGCCGGCCGACCGCATGCCGTCGAGCAGACGATCACGATCGCGCTCCGTCTGGAGGCGGCCGATCAGCCAGGTGCCGGCGTTGCTGATCGCCTTGTAGTCGAGGTCGACCGGGTTCTGGGTGGAGAGCACCATGCCGACGCCGAAGGCGCGGGCCTGTTTCAGGATCGTGAGGATCGGACGTTTGGCCGGGGGAGCGGCCGACGGGGGCACGAAGCCGAAGACCTCGTCCATGTAGATCAGCGCGCGTAGCGACGGGCTGCCGGACTGGGCCCGCATCCACGTGACGAGCTTCGACAGCAACAAGGTGACGACGAACTGGCGCTCCTCGTCGGTGAGATGGGCGATCGACACGACCGCCGCTCGGGCCTTACCGTCAGCGGTGTACAGCATCGACTCGATGTCGAGCGGTGCGCCTTCGCCCCACGCGGCGAACGCCGGAGAGGCGAGCAGGCCGTTGAGCTTCATGGCGAGTTCGGTGCGGTCCTTCGGGGGGAAGAAGGTGTCGAGCTCGATCACGCCGAGCTTGCGCATCGGTGGTGCCTGGATCTGGCCGAGGAGGGCGGCGAGATCCATGTGTTGGCCGGCCGACCACGCATGGTTGATCAGGTTGGCGAGCAGGACGTGCTCGCGCCCCGAGAGTGGATCGCTCTTCACACCGACGAGGCCGAGCAGGCCCTGCACGAGTCCGTCGATCTCCTCGCGGATGCTCTCGGCGTCGCTCATGTCGGCGGGTGCACGGAGATCACCGATGACGTTGAGCGGCACGCCGGCGCTCGAGCCGGGCGTGTAGATCGTCTTCTCGACCGCGGCGAGGGCGGCCATGCGGGCGCCGTCGATCCCGGAGCGTTCGGTGCCGCCCTTCCAGAGCTCGGCGGCCGATGCGGCGTCGGTGCCCTCGGTGACCCACGGGCCGAAGTCGCCGGCGGCGAAGGTGGGCGACACCATGAGCAGGTTGCCCATGTCGCCCTTCGGATCGATGATCAGCGTGGGGATGCCGTCGAGCAGCGCCTCCTCCAACATGATCATGCCGAGGCCGGTCTTGCCCGAACCGGTCATGCCGACGATCACGCCGTGGGTCGTGAGATCCGACGACTCGTAGTGCAGGGTCGGATCCTCGGCCCCCTCGGCCAGGAACGGCCCGAGGTAGAAGTGCTCCGGATCGTTGATCATCGCATCGCTCATGTGCATCCCTCCGCGTGACGCCGTGATCGTAGCCCTGCGGGTATGACGCATCGTGGTGGCGGGAGGTCGCGAGACTGGCGCGGTGATCGATGCTCACCTCCACGTCGTCGACGTCGCCACGGTCGCGGCCGAAGCGCACCTCGCTCCGAGCGGCCCCTGGTGGGAACGGATCGACCCGGCGGTCGACGCCGTGCTCGATCGGGTCCGGGCCGCCGGCGTCGAGCGAGCCGTGCTCGTGCAGGCGATCGGCGCCCACGGCTACGACTGCTCGTACCTGTTGGCCGCCGCCCGTCCTGGCGTTGCGCTCGTCGGTGCCGTCGACCCGTTCGGGACCGACCCGGTGGCAGCCCTCGATGTCCTGGCCGACGCAGGCATCGCCGGGCTGAGGCTCTTCTCGATCCGTTCACGCGAGCCGTGGCTCGATGGCGACATCGGCCGGGCCCTCGTCGTCCGGTGCGTGGAGCGCGGCGTGCGTCCCAGCGTGTGCGTCCTCCCAGACGAAATCCC
>JBCBYI010000212.1:0-6600 GCA_039815945.1 Actinomycetota bacterium
CTGAGGCAGATTCGGCGCCATCAGCGCGATGCAGGTGCCCGGACCCATGCCTCGTGCCTCAAGCCCCCCGGCGAGGCTGCGAGACGCCTGCTCGAGCTCGGCGAACGTGTACTGGCTACCGGCGCCATCGGACACGGCGATGCGATCCGGGTAGGCCGACGCCTTGTGGAAGACATAGTCGGTGATCGACATCTCCGGAATGTCGACATCGGGCAGGCTGCTGGCGTGGATCAGGCTCACGTTGGTCTCCAGTGGGCGGACAGGCTCACGGATCGTAGCCTCACGGCCCCGGTGGGGCGACGCCCGCCCACGCAAGACACGGCTCTCATGTCGCGACGTCTCGTGCCGATGGATCGGGCATGGATTCCCCACACCGGAACCTCGACCGTCTCTTGCCGCGCCACCAGGTGCAGCCGAGCCGCGTCGAACTCGAGTGGGACCTGCGCCCTCCCCGTCGCCTGCTTCGCCAGCCGGAGCGCTACGAACTCGCCACGGTCGTCGACCTGTCGCTCGACGGCGCTCTCGTCGAGACCGATCTCGACATCCGCCACGACGTCGACGACGTGGTCGTGCTCCGACTCGGCGGTGCGACCGGCCGGGCGATCGTGCGCCACAAACGGCTCGACGACGACGGCACGTCATGGCTCTACGGCGTGCGCTGGCTCCTGTCGCCGGAGCTCAAGGCCGCGGTCGAGCGCGCGGTCGAGCAACTTCGCGAGCGCTCTACCGACGTGAAGCGCTCGTGGGAGCAGCACCGCCGCTGATCACTGCCTCAGGTCAGGTCGACGACCAGCGACTCGAGGCCGCGCAGGTTGATGCGGCCGTTCCACTCCGGCTCGCCGACGAGGTCGACGTGCCCGAAGCGCTTCACGAACGACGAGATCGCGACCTCGGCCTCGAGCTTCGCGAGCGACGCCCCGAGGCAGTAATGCACACCCGAGCCGAACGACACGTGTTGGCCGGCGTTCTCGCGACGAAGGTCGAGGGTCTCGGCCGAGTCGCCCCAGAAGCCGGGGTCGTGGTTCGCAGCGGCGAGCGAGGTCAGGACGAACGTGCCCTTCGGGATGTGCTTGCCCCGCAACTCCAGATCCGCGGTGGCGATGCGTCGACTGATCTGCACCGGTGAGACCCAACGCAGCAGCTCGTCGATCGCGGTCGACGGGAGTTCCTCGTCGCGGATGATGGCGAGCTGGTCGGGGTGCGTGAGCAGCTCGTACAGCCCGGTGCCGATCAGATTGACGGTGGTCTCGTGTCCGGCGACGAAGAGCAGCTCGACCTGGTCGCGGAGCTCCTTCGGGGACATGCGGTCGCCGCCGTCCTCGGCGTCGATCATCGCGGTGAGGAGGTCGTCGGCCGGGTTGGCCGTCTTCCACTCGATGACCTCGTCGATCAGGGCGTTCATCTTCAGCGCCGAATCGCGAGCCGCGAGGATCTCGTCCTCGGTGAGGATCGGGTCGAGCGTCTTGACCAGGTCGCCCGACCAGATCTTGATCGACTCCTTGTCGGACTCGGGCATGCCGAGCATCTCGGCAATGACGTCGAAGGGCAGCGGGAAGGCGAGTCGATCGACGACGTCGGCGTGGCCGTCGGCCGCCATCTGGTCGAGCATCGTGTCGACCATCTCCTGGATCCGGGGCCGCAGCGCCTGGATCGTGCGGGGGGTGAAGGCCTTGCTGACGAGTCGACGCAGGCGGGTGTGGTCGGGCGGGTCCATCCCGAGGATCGACTCGCTGGCCTCGAAGTCGTCGAGTTCGTCGAGGAGCGCTCCCCGGTCGAGCATCGTGAGGTCGGCGTTGGCGTCGTCGACGCTGAGATCGGGATCCCGCAGGATCGTGAAGACGTCGTCGTAGCGGAACAGGCCCCACTGGCCCGTCAGCAGGTGATGCACCGGATCGGCCGCCCGGATCTCGGCGAGGTGGGGCCACGGGTTCTCGATGTAGCCGGGCTCCAGCGGGTTGAAGAAGACCTGGTCGGCGGTGTCCGTCATGACCGCGAGGCTAGGGCGCCAGTGTCGGTGGGGCGAACTATCGTGCCGGCATGTCGCCCGACGAGATCGACGAACTCTACGACGAAGGCGTGGCGCCGTGGGACGGGCGCCGCGTCCCGATGACCTTGCTCGGCGGCTACCTCGGCAGCGGCAAGACCACGGTGCTCAACGATCTGCTGCGCCGGACCGACCGTCCGATCGCCGTCCTCGTCAACGACGTCGGCGAGATCAACATCGACGCCGCACTGTTGCGACGTCGCTCCGGCGACACGATCGAGCTCACCGACGGCTGCGTGTGCTGCTCGATCTCCGAGAGCCTCGGCGCCACCCTCGCCGACATGCGCCGCCGGCCGGTGCCGCCCGATCACGTCGTGCTCGAACTCAGCGGCGTGGCCGACCCCACCCAGGTGGTGCCGTGGGCCAACAGCGACGGCTTCCGGCTCGACGGCGTCGTCGTGTTGGCCGACGCCACCAACTTCACCGAACGCGTAGCCGACGAGCGCACCCGACCCCTGCTGCTGCGCCAGCTCGAGCCAGCCGATCTCGTGATCGTCTCCAAGAGCGAACTCGTCAGCGCCGACGAGCGAGCGGCGGTCCGTGCCGCCATCGCCGAGCACGCGCCCGACGTGCCCGTCGTCGCCGATCTCGACGGTTCGCTCGGCCCCGCCCTCCTCGATCTCGGCACCCGTCGCGACGACGCGACCGCCATCCCGCCACCGTCACTGCTCGACCCGCATGTCACCGAGGTCGTGGCGCTGCCCCGCCCCACCACCAGCGCGGCGCTGCAGGCGCTGCTCGACGGCCTGCCCGACGACGTCGTGCGGGCCAAGGGCATCGCCGAGGGCCCCGACGGCACGCGGTTGCTGATCCAGCAGGTCGGTCGCCGGCGTCGGGTCGGCCCTCTCCCCCGCGCCGAGGATCAGGATCCGACCAACCTGGTCGTGATCCGGGTCGCCCGCCCCGAGCCGGTGCGGGTCGCGCTCGGCGCCGCGCGGACGTGATCGATCAGGTCCCGGCGAGTGCGGCGATCACCTCGTCGAACTGCTCGAGACCCTGGCCGCCGTTCTGCTGCACGACGACATAGTTGAAGCCCCAGCGCTCACGGCGTTCCTGCAAGGTCTCGACGATCTCGCCGACCGAGCCCACGATGAGCGCCGGAGACTGCGCAACGACCTCCTTTGGGGCACCGAAGATCCCGGCGAAGAAGTCGAGCGCACCGTCGCGGTCGTCGGTGACCGAGGTGTTCATCGCGAGCGAGTTGATCTCCATCGAGTCGAAGCGGTCGCCGGCGACCTCCTTGACCCGCGCGATCTTGCGGTCGTAGGCCTCGGGCATCGAGTCAGCGATCGCATCCTCGCCAACCGCACCGGCTCGGAGGTTGGCGGTGATCGCGACGATGTCGGCGTGCTCGGCCGCGACACCGAGCATGCGCGGACCGCCGCCACCGATGATCACCGGCGGACCGCCGGGCGTGTACGGCATCGGGAGGCCGTCATAGTCGGTGATCTGGTAGTGCTCGCCGGCGAAGTCGAACGACCCCTCCTGCCAACAACGCGTGATGACCTGCAGGCTCTCGATCATGCGATCGATGCGCACGCCCGGGCGGTCGTAGGTCATGCCCGACTCGTCGTAGTCGGTGCGCATCCAACCGGCGCCGATGCCGAACTCGACCCGACCTTCGGCGATGTGATCGAGGGTCGCCATCTCCTTGGCGATCATCACCGGGTGCCGGTAGTCGTTGCCGAACACCAGGGCGCCAACCTTGATCTCGGTGGTGACGGCAGCCGCTGCCGCGAGGGCGGTCATCGGGCCGTACTGCCCGTGGAAGTGGTCGGGCAACATGATCGACGAGTAGCCCTGCTGCTCGGCGAACTTGGCGGTGTCGGTCCACGACATCCCCTCGATGGGGCCGTGGGTCTGGAGTCCGAAGCGGAACGGTTGCGGCATGCGGGCGACCCTATGCGCCTGGCCAGGTGTCGGCGATTCGGTAGCCGGTCGGCCACGGGTCGGCGGGATCGACCAAGTGATGGGTGACGCCGGTGATCCATGCCCGGCCGCTGATCGACGGGGTGATCCCCGGCCGGCCATCGCCGAGATCGTCGCGGACCCCGTGGACCATGCCGAGGAACTCCGAGCCGATCACCGACCGCATGCGCAGCGTGTCGCCGACGGTGACCTCCCCCCGAGCGTGGAGCACGGCGAGCCGGGCGGAGACGCCCGTGCCCGTCGGCGAGCGGTCGAGCTTGCCGGGTTCGATGACGGTGGCGCTCTGGAGCACGAACCCCTCGTCGTCGCGTTCGAGGGGTCCGGCGATCTGGGTGAAGGAGATGTGCCCCCACTCGGGGAACTGTGGGTGCGAGAACCCGAGCTGCTCGTTGGCTGCGGCCGTGATCGCCGCGCCGGCCTCGGCGAGTTCAGCCGCGGATGATGGTTCGACGGTGAGGCCGATGTCGGCCGCGTCGACGAGCACGAAGCTGTCGCCCCCGAATGCGGTGTCGACCCGCACGGTTCCGACGCCCGGGACGTCGAGCTCGGCATCGAGCCGATCGGCGAACGACGGGAGGTTGAAGATGCGGATGCGTTCGGCTTTGCCGTCGCGGCATTCCGCCTCGATCGACACGGTGCCGCCTGGCGCTTCGATCGTGAAGCGGGTGATCGGCTCCTGCATCGGCACCCGACCGGTCTCGAGGAGCACGGTTGCGACGCACATCGAGTTGCTCCCCGACATGGGCGGCGTGTGGCACGGCTCCATGATGATGAAGCCCCAGTCGACCTCGGGCAGCCTCGACGGCACCAGCAGGTTGACGTGGCGGAAGACGCCACCCCGCGGCTCGTTGAGCACCAGGTTGCGCAGGGTCTGATCCTGGTCGATCCACCGGGACTGCTCCCAGAGCGTGGTCCCGGGCGGCTCCTGCACCCCGCCGACGATGACGTCGCCGACCTCACCCTCGGCGTGGCAGCCGACGATCTCGATGGCGCCGTCGAGGTCGAGTCCGGAAGTGTTCGGCATCACCCGAGTTTGTCGCACGCCGATGCCGTCGGGGCGTACGCTGCGCGTATGGACGCCCGCTCCCCCGTTCTGGTGGTGTCGATCGACGGGGTTGCGCCCCGCCATGTGACCCGCACGACCATGCCGACGCTGACGACGCTCGCTCGCGAGGGCGCCTCGTGTTTCGGCGCCCGGGCGGTCGAACCGCCGTGGACCCTGCCGGTGCACACCACCATGTTCCGCGGCGTCGATCCCGCGACGCACGGGATCGTCGACAACACGCCGATCGCGCTCGAATCCGACCCACCGTCGTTTCTGAAGGCCGGGCGCGACGCCGGGCTCACCACGGCGATGTTCGTGAACTGGGCGCCGTTCGACGCGGTGATCGAGCGCGACGCGGCCGAGCACCGCGTCGTGATCGACGGCGGCTACGACCCCGACGAGGACCGCCGCCTCACCGACGCCGCCATCGCGACCCTCACCGAGGGTCGCCACGATCTCGCCCTCGTGTACCTCGCACTGCCCGACCTCGTCGGCCACGACCACGGCTGGGACAGCGACGAGTACGTCCGTGCCCTCACCACGACCGACGCCCATCTGGGTCGCCTGCTCGACGCGCTCGGTTCCGCGTGGTCGGTGCTCGTCACCACCGACCACGGCGGGATCGGGCGCAATCACGCCGACCTCGTCCCAGAGGTGCTCGAGACGTTCGTCGTGGTCCGCGACGCCGAGCGGGTGGCACCGGCCACGTGCTGGTCGAGTGCGACCACGCTCGCGATCGCGCCGACGGTCGCCGATCTCGCCGGCTTCGATCCCGACCCGGGCTGGGAGGGTGTCTCGCTCCTCGGATCCGAGACACCGATCGTCGAGGTGCTCTTGGAGCGCATGGCGGCGACCGCCCACGAGTCGTACGGCGAGCGGGTCACCATGCTCGACCACTCCTTGCAGTCGGCCGCCCTCGCCGCCGCGGAGGATGCCGGCGACGAGATGGTGCTCGCCTGCCTGCTCCACGACATCGGCCACGTGCTCGGCGACGCAGGCGCCTGGGGCGATCCCGGCCATGCCGAGGTCGGTGCCCGAGCCCTGCAAGCCTGGCTGTCCCCCGGCATCGTCGAGCCGATCCGATGGCACGTCGATGCCAAGCGCCATCTGGTCGCCGTCGAGCCGGCGTACCTCGAACACCTGAGCCTCGCGTCGACGATGTCGCTCGCCGAGCAGGGCGGGCCGTTCTCGAACGAGGAGGCCGAGATCTTCGGCCGCCGACCGTTCGCCAACGAGGCCCTCCAGCTGCGGGCCTCCGACGACGACGGCAAGATCGAGGAGCTCGCCATCGCACCGCTCGAGGCCTATCGGCCGCTGCTCGAGACCGCCCTCGTCGCCGAGCGACCCGTCGACCCGGCCTGGGCCCGCGACGCCTGTCGATGCCCGCTCTGCCGCGACGCCGGCAACGACCAACACCTGATCGACGCCACCCATCTCGACGGATGGACCGTCATCTCCACTCGGCACGTCGACGGCGAACTCCGGGTCCTGCTCCACCACGAGTCCGGCGAACGTCACGAGTGCCACATCCCCCTCGCCGTCACCGCCTCGATCGAGCCCGATCGGTGGCCGGCTGATCCAG
>JBCBYI010000213.1:0-6425 GCA_039815945.1 Actinomycetota bacterium
GGCCGACGACTCTCCCGACTACGACGACGGTCTTCCGGTCGTGTTCACCTGGCCCGTCCTGGGATCGACGGTGGACCCGGAGGACTTCCTGTTCACCTTGACCAACGGTGAGGAGGTGGTGCCGAACTCCGCCGGCCTCGTGCCCAACTGGGAGCTGAACGAACGGAACACGGTTGTCGTCTTCGGCGACTTCGGCAATCGCGGCGCACCCGGGGAAGCGGATGCGATCTACCCCGCAAAGCTCGAGATCGTGGACGACGGCACACCGTTGCGGTTCCTCGGCCCCGATGGCGAGCAAAGCGGTGTCGGCCTGACCTGGGAGCGCGAAGGCGCGACCGGTTACGGCACTGGGCCCCAACTCGTCGGTGCCAAGCTCAACCACGTCGGCGACGCTCCGGCAGGAGAGGGGGGTGCGCCATTCTTCGAACAGACGCAGTTGCCCAACGACGAGTTTGCGCTCTACGGCGGTGGCGACTTCCGGTTGCGAATGCTCACATCGGGAGGGTTCACCCCAACCGGAATCACGGCACTCACGCCCGACGCTTACGAGCGTCACTTCCGAGTTCATGCAACTGCGGAAGACGGTTCGACGGTTCTTCTCTCCGAGGTCGGCGTCGACTACGAGGTCGCAGGGGGCACGCTCCGGGTCCTTGGGCTCGCCGACCTCGGCCAGGCAGCCGGGAACGGGGTCGCCTACGACGACTGCTACGTCGAGGACATCGACAATCAGATCGACATCATCCTGGAAGGCGACGAAGCGGCAGCACGCTCGATCACACATGTCGAGGTTCCATCGAGCGGCGACTATCTCCCGCTCTACAACCCCGGCGGCCCGGGCCCGGAGCCGTTCCCCGGCGTGCGTTACAGCGAGCCGAGCCCGTACGACCTCGAACCGGTCGTCCTCGCCCTCGATGACCCCCTTCGGGTCAGCAACGTCCCGTAGTTCGCCAGCTGGGTGCGTCGATCACTGCGTTCGCCCCGTGCGGATCGGCCGTCGTACCATCCGGTCATGGCGATTAGCTTCCTGGACCCCCGTGGCGAGTCGGCTGTCGTGCCGACGCCGTACGAACTCTCCACCTCGCTCGAACGCGGGGTCACCGTCGGGTTGCTGGCCAACGGCTTCCCCGATTCGGTTGCGTTCCTTGACGCGGTCGGGGAGGCGATCACCGCGCTGCGCCCCGACGTTTCGCTCGCTCGGTGGAACAAGGGCAACGCGTCGGCCATCGCC
The DNA here is from genome assembly GCA_039815945.1 of Actinomycetota bacterium. Taxonomy (GTDB): domain Bacteria; phylum Actinomycetota; class Acidimicrobiia; order Acidimicrobiales; family Aldehydirespiratoraceae; genus UBA11606. Next base: position 1,229 of record JBCBYI010000213.1, read on the forward strand.
GACGACTCGATGCTCGGTGAGATCGAAGCCGAGTGCGCGGCGGTCGTCGCCGCGTACGGGCATTGAGGCAGCTGCACGACCGGCACCGTGCGTGACGGCATGAACGTGGCCCTCCGAGGCATCCCCGCAGTCGCCTTGGTAACCGACGAGTTCTGGGCCCAGGGCGACTTCATCGCCACCTCGTTCGGCATGCCCGACGTGCCGCGGGTGCAGCTTCCGCACCCCGTCGCCGGCACCGGTGCCGACAACCATCGCCAGGTCGCCGAGAAGGTCGCGGCCGAGATCGTCGACGCGCTCGAGCGCACCCGATGAGCGAACTCCACCGTGCGGACCTCCTGACCGCCGACGACGAAGCCGCTGCCGTCGAGCAGCTTCACCAGTTGGGGTGCACCGACGGGCTGCCGGTCATCGTGCCCACCCCCGAGCGGGTCGAACGCATGGTGCTCGCCGTCGGTCATCCGGGCGAGACCACGCTCGGTCAGATGGGTCCGCTGCAGGGCGTCTGCACCGTCGAGAAGCTGGCCGCCGCCGCCGTGATGGCGGGCTGCCTGCCCGACCACATGCCGATCGTGATCGCCTCGATGCTTGCGATGATGGATCCCACGTTCGATCTCGCCGAGATGCAGGGCACCACCCACGCCACCGCACCCCTGATCATCGTCAACGGGCCCGCGCGGGAGATGTGTGGGATCGCGTCGGGCTACGGCGCCCTCGGGCCCGGCCATCGGGCCAACGCCTCGATCGGACGCGCCGTGCGGCTCGCGATGATCAACATCGGCGGCGCTCGCCCCGGCACCTCCGACATGGCGCTGCTCGGACACGGCGGCAAGTTCGGCCAAGTCCTCGGCGAAGACGAGGAGCACAGCGCGTTCACGCCGCTGCACACCACTCGGGGATTCTCGCCGACCGACTCGACGGTCACCGTCATCGGCACCGAGCCCCCGCAGTCGGTCGTCCACACGGCCGGGAGCGATGCCGACCGCTCGACCGAACGCCTGCTCGACACGCTCGCCGCATCGCTCGCCGGCCCCGGCACCAACAACGCCTGGCTCGGCGGCGGCCAGGCCGTCGTCGTCGTCACGCCGGACCATCGAGGTGAGCTCGCCGCGGCCGGCCACGACCGGACCTCGGTCGCCTCGGCGATCGTCGAACGAGCCCGCACGCGCGACGGTCGTGCCGCCTTCGACTCGCCCGATGACATCCTCGTGGTGGCCGCCGGCGGGGCCGGGCTCTACTCGTACGTCTTCCCGACCTGGTGCGCCGGGGGCCATCGCAACCGGGCGGTCACCGTGCCGGTCGAGATCGGGCAGGCCTGCGCGATCCCGGGGATGTGACGATCAGGCGCTGATGTCGGCGGCATAGCCGTCGAAGGTCGCCTGGACGAGTTCGCCGAAACGATCAGGGTCGTCGATCGCCGCGGGGTCGATCATGATCCCGACGTCGAGGCTGTCCTCGTGCGACATCACCGTCGCGTTGCAGGCGGCACCCGCGACCGGACCGACCGGGAAGGTGGCGAGCACCCGGGCGGCGCCGACGTGGATCGGCACCGGCGCGCCCCGGATGTTGCTGGTGACGACGTCGATCCGGGTGCCTTGATCGCGACCGAGACGGGTGAGTACGGGCGTGGGGATGAGCGCGGCCATCGAACTCACCGCCGCGAGGCCGGGCTCGTTCTCGCGCTCCTCGGAGGGTGCCATCGCCTCGTGGAGGGCGGCGAAGCGGTCGGCCGGGTCGGTACCGCCGGCCGGTGCCCGCACCTTGATCGGCACGAAGGCGTTGCCGCCGGCGCCGGACCCGGTTCGGGTGCTGCGGACGAACGACATGGCGATCGTGCGGGGTTCGGCGTCGCGTTCGGCGTGGTAGGCGATGGCGGCGTCGGCGAGCGCAGTGACGTAGAGGTCGTTGACGGTGCCGCCGCGGGCCGTGGCGGCCGCCTTCGCCGCCGAGAGCGCCATCCGGGCGGTGACGTAGTAGCGCTGGCCCGAACGGCCCGTCCATAGTTCCGACGTGCTGTCGAGGTACGGGTCACCGACGAGTTGGTCGATCACCGTCCGGACCGTCTCCAGCGCCTGATTTCCCGTGCGCTGGGCTCGGGCGGGGTCGGCTCCGATCAGCGCCATCTCCGCCGCCGCGGACTTCATCAGCCCGACCGGTCCGGCCAGCGCGGCCAGCAGCGCGTCGGCGGTGTCGGTCGGCTCGTGCGGTGGCGCCGCGGCCCGGCGCTCGTCGAGCACCGCGTCGAGATCGACCTCGGCGGGGAGCTCGGCGTCGGGCTCCAGCGACAGGAAGATCTCGGCCATCCGCAGGCTGCCGACACCGTCGGCGATCGAGTGGTGCAGACGCGAGATCAGGGCCCCTCGGCCGTCGGCGAGCCCGGTGACGACGTGGATGATCCACGGTGGTCGCCCGGCGGCGAAGGGCGTGGTGTGGATCTCGGTGGTGAGGTCGAGTAGGGCCCGATGGTCGCCCGGGGCCGGAACCTCGACTTCGACGATGTGGTTGGCGAGATCGAAGTCGGGGTCGATCTCCCACCGCGGTGCGTCGAGCGGGTTCGGGGATTCGGCCACCCGCTCGGCCAGGCGCGGCATCGTGACGATGCCGGCGGCGAGCTTACGGCGGGCGAGCTCAACATCCGCCGGGCGATCGAGGATCGACAGCAGGCTCCCGCTCGGGTCGAGCCACGGGTCGGCCCCGACCCGCCACATCAGGGCCTCCTCGTCGGACATCTCCGGCGGGAAGTCGGCGTCGCGTTCGTGGAATCCGTCGCTCATCGCCGACTACCGGTCCGTGAAGCCGAGGTCGTCGGCCTGACCGGACGGGAAGGTGCGGGCGAGCTCCTCCGGAGTGGGCTCGTAGGGCTGGCGGGCGTGTTCGGGCAGCAGCGCACTGAGCGCGCTCATGATGCGTTCGGTGTCGCGGGCGACGCTGCGGTACTTGAGATCGACCGGCGCCCCGACGGTGGCGGTGACCTCGGGTTGGTCCTGCAGGTTGAACGACGGGAGCTTGGCGTTGCGGGGCCACACCTGGTCGGTGCCCCAGAGCCCCACCGGGATCACGGGCGCCTTCGTCATCGCGGCGAGGCGAGCCGCGCCCCACCGGCCCTGCAGGACGGGGTCGAAGAACGCCCGGCCGCGCGGGATCGTGCCCTGCGGGAACATCACGACGAGATCGCCGCCGCGGACCGCCGCAGCCGCAGCGTCGAGCGCACCCTCGTCGCCGGTGCCCCGGTCGACGCGGATCCCGCCGCCCGCCTGCAAGAGCGGGCCGATGACGGGGATGTCGAAGACTTCCTTCTTGCCGAGGTAGCGGCCGTTGCGCCCGGACTTCGCCACGGTCGTGATCATCACGGCCGGGTCGAAGTAGCTGCGGTGGTTGCCGACGATGATCGCCCCGCCCTCGGTCGGGATGTGCTCGACCCCCGACACCGTGACGTCGGCGTTGGGGATGAGTTCCGGACGAAGGAACGGCCGGAAGAGATCCTGGAGTTCGAAGCCGCCCATCGTCGGCACACCGTCGGGCTTGTCGAGCGAGCGGATCGGCCAGTCGTTGAGCGCTGCGGTGGCGGCGAGGCGGGCGTCGGGATTGACCGCGACGGGATGGCCGACACGGTCGAGAAGGGGCGAGTCGTAGTAGCTGTCGGAGTAGGCCCAGCAGTCGGCCGGGTCGACCCCACGCTCGCTGCACCATCGCAGCACGGCGTCGCGCTTGCCCGGCCCCCAGACCACGTCGCCGTCGACCCGGCCGGTGAATGCACCTCTCGCCTGGGTCCATTTCGTGGCGATGACGTCGTCGATGCCGAGCAGATCGGCGAGCGGGCGGACCAGATGCTCGGGTGTCGTGGTGGCGAGAACGACGGTGCGGCCTGCATCGCGATGCATGGCCAACTCGGCTCGGGCGAACTCCGAGACGTGGCCGGCGACCTCGGCCGCGGCTGGCCCTGCGGCGGCGATCACCTCGTCGACGGGCCAGCCCGCCGCGGCGCGGGGTGCGAGCTTCGCGGACCGCCCCACGATCGCCGACTCGCCGGCCAACTCGAACACCTTGAACGCGATGTCGGACAGCGCGCCGTCGACCGCCGTGCCGAACCCGGCCGCCGACAGGTGCCGTTGGAAGATCTTGGGCGAGGCGACCGACACGAGCGTGCGGTCGAGATCGAAGAACGCGGCAGCCCGGGCGGTCATGAGGCGCTCATTCTGGCACCTCCGCAGGATTCACGACAGGGAGGGGGAGTGGGGTACAACAAGGTGTCCGTACGGCACGGTTCTGAGGGGGTTCGGGGCATGTACATCGGGTACGACGAGAAGCAGGAAGCACTCCGCAAGGAGTTGCGCGATTACTACAACGATCTGCTGACACCGGAGATCCGCGATGCGCTCGCCGCGGAGGAAGGCACCGGCCCGGTCCACAAGGAGATCGTCGGCCAGATGGGCCGCGACGGCTGGCTGACGGTCGGCTGGCCTGAGGAGTACGGCGGGCGGGGTTACTCCGCCGTCGAGCAGTTCGTCATGTTCGACGAGTCGGTCGCCATCGGCGCGCCGATCCCGATGCTCACGGTCAACACCGTCGGCCCGACCCTCATGCAGTACGGCACGCAGGAACAGAAGGACTTCTTTCTGCCCAAGATCTCCCGCGGCGAGATCACCTTCTGTGTCGGCTACTCCGAACCAGACGCGGGCACCGACCTCGCATCGCTGCAGTGCCGAGCCGTGCGCGATGGCGATGAGTACGTGATCAACGGGCAGAAGACCTGGACCTCGCTCGCCAAGGACGCCGACTACATCTGGCTCGCGGCCCGCACGAACCCCGACGTCAAGAAGCACAAGGGCATCTCGCTGTTCTGCATCCCGATGGACACCCCCGGTCTGTCGATCGAGCCGCTGCATCTGCTCAGCAGCCACAACATCAACCACACGTTCTTCGACGACGTCCGCGTGCCGGCCTCGACCCTCATCGGTGAGGAGAACGGCGGGTGGGGGCTCATCACGTCGCAGCTCAACCGTGAGCGCGTCACCATCTGCTCGTCGGGCATGGTCACCAAGGCGCTCGAGGAGACGGTCGCCTTCGCCAAGAGCACCGAGCTCGCCGATGGTTCGATGCTGATCGACACGCCGTGGGTGCAGCGCAACCTGGCCGAGGTCACCGCCGAACTCGAGTTCCTCCGCCTGATGAACTGGAAGGTGGCCTGGGAGGTCGCCAC
>JBCBYI010000214.1:0-6401 GCA_039815945.1 Actinomycetota bacterium
CATGTCGTGGTCGCCACACCGGGGCGCGCCATCGACCACATTCGTCGAGGTTCGCTTGAGCTCGACGAGATCCGCACGGTCGTGCTCGACGAAGCCGACGAGATGCTCGACATGGGCTTCACCGAGGACATCGAGACGATCCTCGAGGAGACGCCGGCGGATCGACAGACCGTCTTGTTCTCGGCCACGATGCCGCCCCGAATCCAGCGGATCGCCGAGACCTACCAGCGCGACCCCGTCCTGGTGAAGATTGCGGCCGCCGACACCGCCGCCGAACGGGCACGAGTGCGACAGACCGCCTACATGGTGATGCGGCAGCACAAGGCCAACGCGCTGGGCCGCGTCCTCGACATGGAGGCGCCGGTCGCCACCATCGTCTTTTGCCGAACGCGAGGCGAGGTCGACGAGCTGACGACCACGATGAACGGCCGCGGGTACCGGGCCGAAGCGCTCCACGGTGGCATGGACCAGCAGCAGCGCGACCGGGTGATGGGTCGCCTCAAGGACGGCACCGCCGAACTCCTGGTCGCCACCGACGTCGCCGCCCGCGGGCTCGACGTCGACACGCTCACCCACGTCGTGAACTACGACGTGCCGTCGTCGCCGGAGAGCTACGTCCACCGCATCGGCCGCGTGGGTCGGGCGGGTCGCGAGGGCGTGGCGATCACCCTCGCCGAGCCCCGCCAGCGGCGGCTGCTCCAGAACATCGAGCGCCTCACCAAGCAGGAGATCGACGTCCAGAAGATCCCGACGGTGGGCGACCTCCGCACCCGCCAGATCGAGGGCACCGTCGAAGCGATCCGGGAGGCCATGCTCAGCGACGATCTCGAGGACTACGAGCAGGTGCTGTTCGCACTCGTCGCCGACGGCAACCCCGACCGCGACGTCGCGCTCGCCGCCATCAAGCTCTTCCACCATGCCCGCGGGGCGACGACCGACGAGGTCGAGATCCCCGACGCGTCGGAACGCAAGCCTCGCGACCGTGACCGCGGTTCTCGCGACGGTGGAGGCAAGGACCGCGACCGCAAGGGCGCGCCGAAGGGCCAAAAGCGCGGCAACGTCGGGCCGGGCACCGGGCTGATCTATGTCGGCGTCGGTCGTCGAGGCCACATCCGGCCGGGCGATCTCGTCGGGTGCATCGCCAACGAGACGTCGCTGACCGGCCGTGACATCGGCCCGATCCGGATCTCCGAGCACTACTCGGTGGTCGGGGTTCCCGAGGCCGAGGTCGAGTCGACGATCGCGGCGATCAACGGCACGACCATCCGCGGCAAGCGGGCGAAGGCCCGCCGTTTCGTCGAGAAGGACTAGCGGCCGTTCTGCCGGCGGGTGGAGTGCCTAGCGCCCGTTGTGACTGAAGTGCTGGTAGTCGAGTGAGTTGTTCCAGTCGCCTCCCCAGCCCCAGCCGATGTCGGCGAACGCTCGGGTGACGACGTCGCCGGCAACGATCATCCCGGGCACCTCTCGGGTGCGGTCGACGAACTCGGCGCCGCCGGGCGGGTCGACCTGATCGCCGCGGACCCAGGGGTTCATCAGCGGGTTGATGTCGATCGCGCCGCCGTAGGCGTGCTGGCTCCACCGGTCGGTGCCGTCGATCAGGCGGCAGTTGAACGCCGAGGAGTTGTCGGCCTGCATCGAGGCGTCGTCGTCGGCACCGAAGTCGGTGATCGGGCGCATCGACCGGATCGGGAACCGGGCGTCGAAGAGGCGGGCGAAGACCGTGATCACGTCCTCGACGTGGTCGGCGTGAAGCACCAGCACGCCGGTGGTCGGCAGGCCCTCGGCATCCCAGTGGGCGAGTTCGAGCCATCGCAGGTCCTCGACGGCCACCGGGCAGCCCTCTCGCCACGACACGCCGAGCTCGTCGCCGGTCGTCGCCCGGCTGCTCGACGAGAAGGCGGGTTCGGGCGGTTCGGTGGTGGGGGTCGCGGTGGTCGTCGTCGTGGTCGAGGTCGTGGTGCTGGTCGTGGTCGAGGTCGTGGTGCTGGTCGTCGAGGTGGTCCTGGATTCGGGGTCGGCGAGCTCGACACCGTCGCTACAGGCGGCGAGCAGCACCGTCGTGGCCATCACCCAGGCGCGCATCACGTCAGCTGCGGTCGAGCCGGCCCAGGATCTCCTCGAACGCCTCAGCGTCCTCGGGCCCATTGACCGGCACGGAGAACTCGATCCGATCGAGACGCGAGGCGAAGCGGTCGTTGAGCTTGTCGGCGATCTGGTCGTACGTGCCGATCGTCGCGACGGTGTGGAGCATCTCGTCGTCGACGAGGTCGGGCATCTCCTCCCAGCGCCCCGCCCGGCTGTACTCGCTCGCCTCGCGGGCCCGGTCCTCCCAGCCGTGGATCGCGAAGGCCCGGCGATACGACGGGGTCGAGAGATAGAAGGCACAGCGGGCCCGAACGGTCCGGATCACCCGTTCAAGACGCTCCTCGTCGGGCGCGGTGCCGACGAGCGGCTTGAGGCAGACCTCGACGTCGTCGACATCGCGGTTCGCGCGGGCGGCCCCCTTCGCGAGGTTCGGGAGGACCTCCTCGTCGATGTACTTCGTGGTGACCACTGGATGGAGACGGATGCCGTCGGCGCACTCCCCTGCCATCGCGGTCATGTTCGGACCGATAACGGCGATGTGGATCGGGATGTCGGGATGATCGATCGGACCCGGATCGAACAGCGGCACCATCAGGTTGAGGTCGTAGTGATCGCTCTGGAAGTCGAGCGGGGTGCGTTCCTGCCAGCAGCGCCACACCGCCCGCATCGCGCCGATGTAGTCGCGCATCCACGGGGCCGGTGCGTGCCAGTCGAGCCCGAACCGCCGCTGGATGTGGGCGCGTACCTGGGTGCCGAGCCCGAGCATGAAGCGACCCTCGCTGAGCTTCGCGAGCGACCAGGCCGACATCGCGGTCGCCGTCGGACTGCGAGGGAAGGCCATCGCGATCGACGTGCCGAGCTGGATGCGCTCAGTGGAGATCGCACCGAGCGCCATCATCTGGAACGGGTCGTCCTTGGTCTCCTCGACCAGCACGGCGTCGAGGCCGACCTCCTCGGCAACGTTCGCCAGCCGGGCGAAGTCCCGGATGTCGAGTGGGGTGTCGGGCTCGCGCAACCCCGGGTCGAGCTTGCCGAGCGGCAGCAACGATTCGATCCTCATCGCCGCCGACCGTAGTCCCCGCCGCGACTACGGTCCGGCGACATGACGCTTCGCGTGTTCGTCACCCACAACCCGGAGGACCTCGGCGCGTACTATGGCCGGGCGCTTTCCGAGCTCCGAGCACTCGACGTCGACGTGGTGCTCAACCCGACCGATCACGATCTCACCACGCCCGAACTCGTCGCCGCCTCGGCCGGCTGCCACGTGATCGTCGCCCATCGGGCCACCCCCGGCGAGACCGAACTGTTCGAGCGACACGACCACCTCGTAGCGATGCTGCGCACGGCTGTCGACATCTCGACGATCGACGTCGATGCCGCTTCTGCGGCCGGCGTTTTGATCGGCCACGCCGACAAGAGCTTCGTGGCGAGCACGGCCGAGATCGCCCTCGGACTCCTGCTCGACGTCGCCCGCAACATCGCCGCGTCGACCGTCGACTATCGAGCGGGCGTGGAGCCGCCCCAGCGGCCGGGCCGCCAGATACGCGGGATGACGGCAGCGATCCTCGGGTATGGCGCGATCGGCTCGTACCTGGCCGACCTCCTCGATGCGGCCGGTCTCGACGTGATCGTCCACGATCCCCACGTCGAACCGCCTCGCGACATCCGGCCGGTCGGATTCGACGAAGCGCTCGGCACCGCCGACGTCGTGTTCCCCCTCGTCGCCTCGACCCCCGCCACCGCCGGGATGATCGACGCCGCCGCGATCGACGCGATGCGGCCGGGCACGATCCTGGTGAACGTCAGCCGCGGCGAGATCGTCGACGAGGCCGCGGTCGCCGACGCGCTCGACCGAGGCCATCTGCGCGGCTTCGGGTGTGATGTCGGGAGCGCGCCCGATCAACGCCCCGATCCGACGCTCGCTGCTCGACCTGACGTGGTCGCCACGCCTCACCTCGGCGGCCTCACCCCGGAGAACGCCGACGCGCAAGCGCACAGCTCGGTCGAACAGATCGCTGCGATCCTCGCCGGTGAGCTGCCGCCTCGGCTCGCCAACGACACCGACGCTCGAGTGCGAGCGTGGTGGTCGCACCGGTGAACGATCTCGTCGACGTCTGCGACACCCACATGCACGTCTACGACGCGCGGTATCCGGCCGCGCCGGCGGCGGTGCTGCTGCCGCCCGACGCGTCGGTCGCCGACTACAGCGATGCCCAGCGGGCGCTCGGGAGCGAACGGGTCGTGGTCGTGCAGCCGACCACCTACGGCTTCGACAACCGCTGTCAGGTGGCCGCGATGGCGACGTTGGGCGAAACAGCTCGGGGCGTGATGGTCGTCGACTCGAGTACCCGGCGCGCGGCACTGGAGAAGCTGACCGACCTTGGCGTGCGAGGCGCTCGATTCCACATGCTCCCCGGCGGAGCGGTCGGCTGGGACGAACTCGAACCCACCGCCGAGGTGATCGCCGACGTCGGCTGGCACATCCAGCTCCAACTCGACGGCAACGAACTCCCCGAGTTCGTCGATCGACTGCTCGCACTCCCGGCCGACCTGGTCGTCGATCACGTCGGCCGCTTCATGCCGCCGCACGGCCTCGACTCGCCCGGCGTGGCCGCGCTGCGGCGACTCGTCGACGCCGGTCGATGCTGGGTCAAGCTGTCGGCCCCGTACGAGGGGTCGGCGCTCCCCCGCCCCCACGATGACGTCGCCGAAATCGCCCGGACCCTGGTGACCGACGCGCCCGAGCGCATGCTCTGGGCCAGCAACTGGCCACATCCGGGCCAGGCCGACCCGCCGTCACTCGACGACCTCATCGCCTGGCGCGACGGCTGGATCCCCGCCGAGCACCGTCGGCGGATCCTGGTCGACAACCCGGCCGAGGTCTACGGCTTCTGAGCGTCAGGAGCCGCTGGCGGCGAAGCGACGGATCGCGAGCGTGGCGAAGATCGCGATGATCACGACCGACACGCCGAGGGTGTAAAGCTCCGGGTTCTGCAGCGGCCAGGCGTCGGGCTCGGGTGCGTCGGGCGGCAGGTTGCCGAACCGTTCTCGACCGACCTGGGTCACCGTCGAGACGGGATTCCACTCGGCGATCACCTGCAGCGGTCCAGGGAGGTCGTCGGAGGGCACGAACGTGTTGGCGATGAAGGTCATCGGGAAGATGAAGATGAACGACGCGTTCTGCACCACCTCGACGCTCGGGACGAGGAGGCCGACAAGGGCCATGATCCACGAGATCGCGTAGGCGAAGAAGAGGATCAGGGCGAACGCGATGACCGCGTCGAGCAACGAGCCGCGGATGCGCCATCCGACGAGAAGGCCGGCGATCGCCATCACGAACAGCGACAGCACGTTGTAGATCACGTCGCTGAGCGTGCGTCCGACGAGCACCGCCGATCGAGACATCGGCAGGGACCGGAACCGGTCCATGATGCCCTTGGTCATGTCCTCGGCGATGCCGGCGCCGGTGAAGGTCGCCCCGAAGACGACCGTCTGGGCGAAGATGCCGGCGATCAGGAACTCGCGGTAGCTGAGGCCGGGGATCTCGATCGAGCCGCCGAAGACGTAGGCGAACAAGAGCACGAACAGGATCGGCTGGATCAGCACGAACACCAGGACCTCGGGGACCCGGACGATCTTGATGACATTGCGACGAGCGACGACGAAGGCATCGGCGACGGCACCGCTGAGCGCGCTCACGACTCGCTCCCTTCGTCGTCGGCCGAGCGGCCGGTGAGGGTCAAGAAGACGTCGTCGAGGGTGGGGCGGGCCAAACCGACCTCGTCGATCGGAATGTCGGCTTCCTCGATCGCCCGCAGCACGGCCCGCAGCGAGACCGACCCGTCGGCGACCGGCGCACGGAGCTTCCCGGACTCCTCGTCGACGTCGATCTCGCCGTCGGCGAGTGGCTCGACGAGCGCGACCGCCTCGGCGAGCCGTCCGTCGAGCACGGTGACCTCGACTCGCTGGCTCCCGACCGACGCCTTCAACTCGTCGGCGGTGCCCCGCGCGATGGCACGACCCCGGTCGATGACGAGGATGTCGTCGGCGAGTTGATCCGCCTCCTCGAGGTACTGGGTGGTGAGCAACAGCGTGGTGCCGCCCCCCACGAGCTCGCGGATGACATCCCACAGCTCGAGCCGGCTCCGGGGATCGAGCCCGGTGGTCGGCTCGTCGAGGAACAGCACCGGCGGCTCGGCCACGAGCGAGCAGGCGAGATCGAGACGGCGCCGCATGCCGCCCGAGTAGCCCTTGACCGGCCGGCGGGCCGACGAGTTGCTCGAGCGGTTCTCGCTCACCGAGGCCGGCGCACGGCC
>JBCBYI010000215.1:0-6384 GCA_039815945.1 Actinomycetota bacterium
AGCTCGACGAGCTCGCCCGCCTCGCCGACGACGTCGCGATGGCCACGATGGTGCTCGACCACATGGGCACACCTGTCGGCCTCGCCGGCCCCCACGGTGGACAGGGCGAGACCGACGCCGCCCGGGCGCAGATCCTCGACGACTGGCACGCCGGCCTCGTCGCCGTCGCCGAGCACCGCAACGTGCACTGCAAGCTCTCGGGCCTCCTCATGCCGATCTGCGGCTTCGGATTCCACGAGCGCGACACCACGCCGACGGTCGGCGAGGTCGTCGATGCACTCGGACCGCACATCGAGTTCGGAATCCAGACGTTCGGCGTCGAACGCTGCATGTTCGCCAGCAACTTTCCGATGGACAAGGTGTCCGTCGACTACGAGGTTCTCTGGGACGCCTTCATGCAGATCATCGCCAACGCCGGGCTCGACGCCGGTGAGCAGGCCGCACTGCTCGCCGACAACGCGGCCGCGTTCTACCGCCTCGAACAACGATGAACGCGCCCGCCGGCGTCGTGCCACCCGAGGTCGTGCCGGCCGGAATCGTCACCTTCCTCTTCACTGACGTCGAAGGCTCGACCCGGCTGTGGGCAGCCGACGCCGCCCGCACCGCCCATGCCCTGCAGATCCACGACGACATCGTCAAAGACGCCATCACCGCCCGCCGGGGCTATGTCTTTGGCTGGGCCGGTGACCACTTCCGAGGGGCGTTCGAGGATCCCAAGGCCGCCGTCGCCGCCGCCATGGCGGCCCAAGCTGCGCTCGACCAGGCGGACTGGGGCGGCTCCCCGCCGCTCCGAGTCCGCATGGGACTCCACCGGGGCCGGGCGAACCAGCGTGACGGCGACTACTTCGGGCCGGTTCCCAACACCGCCGCTCGCGTGGAGGCGCTCGCCAACGGAGGCCAGATCCTCCTCACCGACGCGGTTCGCAACGCGGTCGACATCGAGACCGTCTACCTCGGCTCCCACCGGCTGCGCGACGTCCCCGAACCCGTCGACATCCATCAGGTCGGCATCGCGTCGCACCGTCCGCTGCGCGCCGTCGACCACACGCTGACCACACTTCCGGCCGCCGGCTCGGCGATCATCGGCCGCGAGGACGAGATCCGCGAGATCCGGGCACTGCTCGAATCGGCATCGATGGTGACGCTCACCGGCATCGGCGGCTGTGGCAAGACCCGCCTCGCCGTGGAGGTCGGCTACCAGGAGCTGCCCGGTCGCCTCGACGGGTGCTACTTCGCGGACCTGTCGGCGGTCTCCGACGGTGCCGAACTCCCGGGCGCGATCGCCCGGGCGGTCCGCTTCGAGATCAGCGGCGCCGCCGACCCGCTCTCCCAGATCGTCGACCATCTCGCGACCCGAGACGCCCTGCTGATCCTCGACAACTGTGAGCACATCCTCAGCGAGTGCGCCGACGTCGCCGACGAACTCCTGCGGCGCTCCTCCGCCACGGCTCTGCTCGCCACGACCCGACAGCGGCTCGGCGTCGCCGGCGAAGTCGTCGTCGCCGTCCCGTCGCTCTCTCACGACGACCCTTCATCGCCGGCCATCGAGCTCTTCCTGGAACGGGCCAAGGCCGCGAACCCCGCCTACGAGCCGCTCGGCCAGGATCGGTTCACGATCGGGGAGATCTGCGCCCGGCTCGACGGCATGCCGCTCGCGATCGAGCTCGCCGCGGCCCGGATCGCCGTGCTCAGCCCCCTCGAGATCCTCGACCGGATGGCCGACCGCTTCCGGCTGCTGTCGGGCGGCATCGGACGCCATCGCCGGCGGACCCTCCAAGCGACCCTCGACTGGTCCTATGACCTGCTCACCGACGACGAACAGCGGTTCTTCCGGCGGCTGGGCCTGTTCGTCGGCCAATTCGATCTTCCGGCCGCATCGGCGGTCTGCGATCTCGACGAGTACGACGCAATGGACGTCCTGCAATCCCTCGTCGCCAAGAACCTCGTCGCCACCGACGTCGACCCCGACTCGGGCCCCACCCGGTATCGCCTGCTCGAGACGGTGCGCATCTACGCCGGCGACGAACTCGCCCGAGCCGAGGACGCCGATCGGGCTCAGTCCGCCTACGTCGCGCACTACCAGCGGTTGGCGACCGCTCGCTCCTTCGCCCAAGCGGCCGGCCTCGACCGCGCCATGGGTCTCTCATGGCAGTGGCCCAACATCTCGGCCACCCTCGAACACCTCACCGTCGACGACCGCTGGGTCGACGCTGCCGCGGTCGCCTTCGGTGTGCAGGGCCTCTTCGACACCCAGGAGATCCCCGCCGTCGAAGGGCGCCGCTGGATGGCCCCCATCCTCGACGCGCTCGACCGACAACTCGCGACCGCCGAGTCGCTGGGCGCGCCCGCCGACCCCCGCACCGTCGAGCTGCGCGACTGGATGCGGTATGCGCTCGCCCAGTTGCTGATGCAGGTCGACGACTTCCCCGAGACCCACCGCCTGCTCGAACTGCTCCTGCACGACGACGACGCCACGCCCGGACCCCAAGCCCAGGCCGCCGGGCTCTTCGCGTTTCTCTGTTGTCGCCAGCACGGCGACCGGGTCGCCGGCCTCGCCGACCTTGGCCGCCGGCTCAGCGCCGAACACCAACTCGGCCCCAACTACCTCCTGCCGTCGGAATGGGCGCTCGCCTGCCGCAAGCTCTACAGCGGCGACTTCCAGGGGGCCCACACCGGTTTCGGCCAAGCCCACCTCCTCGCCGTCGCCGGCCACATCGAGACCAACCAGTTCGTCATGTCGGGTCTGTCGCTCGCCGCAACCGCGGTCATGACCGGCAACCCCGCGCAGGCGCTCGTCACCCTCGACACCTGCGACTGGAGCCGGTCGGTGTGGGACTCGTCACCGATCGTGCGGGCCGTTGCCCTCATCGACCTCGGCCGAGTCGACGAGGCCGCCGACCTCGTCATCAGCTTCGGATACGCCGCCCTCCTCGGCCGACTCGCCCGCATGGCCAACGACGCCCTCGTCGGATTCGCCGCCCTCGCGCTCCACCGCGGCGAAGGCGAACACGCCTGGAAGCTCCTCCAGGAGGGTGCATCGCCGCGATCGCCGTTCACGATCGTGCTCGCCGAATTCCTCGCCGAACGCATCGGCCACGGGCCCGCACTGCGCCACATGCACCGCGAACGGGTCCTCCCCCTGTCGACCCTCGACGCCACCCCGGCGCTGCGCGCCGAACTCGACCGCATCCGGTCCACCCGAGCGTGACCGCAGGCTTCGTTCAGCCCGCTTCCACCCGAGCGTGACCGCGGGCTTCGTTCAGCCCGCTGCCACACGTGCGGGCTTCGTTCAGCCCGTCTTGATCTCGTCCATGACGGATCGGTACGCCGTGATGTCGCCCTGGCCCGGGGCGTAGAACGAGATCCGGTCGACGACATCGCCGTAGCGGGCCGTCAGCCCCGGCGCGATCTCGTGCGGCTCGCCGACCACCGCAAACGCATCGAGCACCTCGTCGTCGATCAACTCGCCCATCGCGACCCAGTCACCCTGCTTCGACAAGGTGTTGAGCCGGGGCTGGAGATCCTCCCAGCCGTGACACTCGAAGACCTTGGCATATGCCGGCGTCGAGCCGTAGAACGCGATCTGCTGCTTCGTCGCCGCCATCGCCGCCTCGAACTCCTGCTCGGTTTGGCCCGACACGACGAAGAACGGACCCGAGATCATGAAGTCGTCCATCGACTTGCCGGCCCGCTCACGGCCCACTGCCAGGTTCGGCAAGGTGACCTCGCGCAGGTACTTCTCGGTCGTGAACCCGTGACAGATGAAGCCGTCGCACACCTCACCCGCGGTCTGGGTCATCAACTCACCGACCCCCGCGAGCCAAATGTTCGGCCGACCGAAATCACCCAGATCACTCTTGTCGGGGGTGAAGAACGGCGTCATCAGGGTGTGGGTGTAGAAGTCGCCGCGGAACTGCAGCGGCTCGCCGTGCTCCCACGTGTCCCAGATCGCGCTGATGGCGGAGACCATCTCCTTGGCTCGCGCCGCCGGCTTGCCCCACTCCATCGAGAACCGCTTGGTGATGTGCGGCTTGATCTGCGTCCCGAGACCGAGGTTGAAGCGCCCCTTGCTGAGCGCCTGGAGATCCCAGCCCAGATTGGCGAGCAACATCGGATTGCGAGCGAACGCCACCGCGATCGACGTACCGATCTCGATCGTCTCGGTGTGCTCGGCGGCGAGCACCAGCGGCAAGAACGGATCGTGGCTGGTCTCCGCAGTCCACACGCCGTCGTAGCCGGCGGCCTCCTGGGCCTTGGCGTTCGCCACGATCTTGTCGATGTCGGGGCTGAGTCCGAGTCCTCCGTCGACCTTCATGGTGCCTGCTCGCTTTCTGCCCGATCGGTGCGTGGGGCCGGTGGGACGTCCTGGCCGGGGATTCCGGCGACGCGGGTCTAGCACCCGAGCCGGCCCTCCTCCCAGCCGTCAGACAGAGTTCACCTGATCGCCTGCTCTCGGTCACCCGCCCCGTGGGGCATCTGGCTAGTTTCCGTCCTGCAGATCGACACCAAGCGGACTGCGCTTACAACCCACCCCCCTGTCCCACCGCCCGGCAAGGTCACCGCAGCCCCTGGTCTCCTGGCCGGGCGGTGCCATCCCCGGACACCGGTGCCGAACGTGCGGGAACCGGGGGCGTGGCGATCGCCACACGAAGGCCGCTCCGTCGTGTCGGCGAACCGTCGAACGTCACCCGACTGACACAGCAACCGGACTGCAACACGTGTTTCACTTTCCGTGCGCGTCGGTGTAACAGAAGTGAAATGGTCGAGTCCTAGCGTGCTCCGCATGACGACTTCGACCCCCACCACTCAGCCCGCGGTTTCGTCTCAGCCCGCTGGTTCGTCGCTCATGCTCCGTGCGTCGGCGATCGCCATCGTGGTCATGGTCGCCTCAGCCTGGGTCGCCGGGTTGGCGATCCTGCAGCTGGGCTGAGGCCCGAACCCCCCACGGTCGCCCCGCCCTGGCGTTCGCGGTGGCGGCCCGATCGCCAGAAGTCCTTCGCCAGCCACATGCCGGCGAACACGAACGCCACCATCGCCACTGCAGCGACCGTGTAGGCGGTCTCTCGCCCAGACATCTCGTAGATCGTGCCGATCGCGCCGGCGGTGAGGCCTCCGGCGAGGGCCTGGGCCGCGCCGATCAGACCCTGGGCGCCCGCCTGGCGTTCCTCGGGCACCGCCATCGCCACCGCGACGCCTGACGCCGAGATCGACAGAGCATCGGTGAGGGCGTGGCCCATCGTGAACGCGAAGATCCAGTTGCCGCTCGGCAACTGGCCGTACATGAAGATGAAGAACGCGCCGGCGAGCAGCCCGGCACCGCCGATCCGGAACGGTCCGTAGTTCTGGGCGAGCCGGCCACTGGTCGGGCCGAGGATGATCAGCGGGATGGCGAAGAGGGTGATGCCGAGATTGGCGATCCAGTCGGCGGTGCCGAGATCCTCGTGCACCACATCCCACAGTGCGTCGAAGGCACCGATCATCAAGAAGACGCCGGCCGCGAGCACGACCGCGCCGGCCACGACCCGGTTGGCGAGCAGATCGATCGCGAGGCGTTGCGGCGTGTCGCTCGACGCGACCGTCTCCTCCACATGGATCGTCTGGCTGATGGCCAACAACACGGCGGTCGCGGCCGACACGACGAGGAACGGTGCGGCGAGCCCGTAGGGCCCGACGAGCACGGCGGAGATCGCGGGGCCCATGGCGAAACCGAACACGTCGGCGCTGAGCAGTCGGCCCAGGTTGGCGCCGAGGTTTTCGCTGTCGGTCAGGATCACGACCCGACGGATGGCTGGCAGCGAGCCGCCGATGCCGATGCCGGAGACCACCCGGCCGATCATCAACACGGTGAGGTTCTCGCCGAACGCCATCAACACGAGCCCGACGATGTTGATCGCGACGCCGGCGACGATCACCCGCCGGGCGTAGCCGCGATCGGCGATCGGCGCGACGAGGGTCTGGGAGAAGAACGCGGCGATGAAGCCGACGCCGATCAACCAGCCGATCGCAGTTTCGCTGATCCCGTAGGTCTCGCGATAGTCGGCGACGATCGTGAACAGCACGCCGTACCCCGAGGCCAGCGCGGCGGACAGCCCGGCGAAGATCCAAAGAGCGGGCGGGCGTCTGCGCATCGTCGGAGCGTACGACCTCGCACGTGTCGCTGCGGCCCGGTTCCGCGCTGCTGGTGGCCGCTGAGCCTCATCGCCGGTCGGACGCGGCCGATGGGCCTGACGGCGAGCCCCGTCCATCGTGGTCGGCCCGCTACGATCAGCGGCATCCTGGCGCTGGGGAGTGTGCGTGAACAACCGATCCAGCAGCGTCCGATCCGTGTCGGTCATCGTGCCGACGTACAACCGCTACGAACGGCTCTGTCGGGTGCTCGACGCG
>JBCBYI010000216.1:0-6288 GCA_039815945.1 Actinomycetota bacterium
CAATGCCCCCCTACATGATCAAACAACCGGTTGTGCTGCTGCTCGTCCCAATTGGCCTGACCTCCGTCGGCTGCCAACGCTCCGTCGCGGAACGCAACGCCCTGATGGACCAGAACCGCGAGGCACAGGCCGAGATCGACCGCCTCCGCCGCAAGAAGAACGACAAGCAGCCCGGGCGCCTCGAGGTGCCGATCGCCTCCGCCATCACCGAGGTGCGCGACGGCTCGGTCGCCTATCGGGGCCATCCGATCGACGAGCTCACCGACGTCGGCTTCGAAGCGGTGGCGGATCTGCTCTGGAGCGGCGAACTCACGGCCGCCGGGGCCTGGCCGCACGACGACCACATCGCCACCGCGGTCCGGCCGGCCATCGATGCGCTCGGCCCGACCGCCACGCCGGTCGACCGCATGATGGCAGGGGTCGTCGCCGCGGCCGCCGCGGATCCGTTCCGCGCCGACCGGTCGGCCCATGGCGTCACCACGAGCGCACGCGTGCTCGTGCGCACGATCGTCGACGCCCTGCCCCGCCGAGCCGAACCCGCCGGTGAGCGCATCGCCGACCGCCTGTGGTCGCGACTCACGGCCGACGACCCGATGCACGCCGATCTGCTCGATCTCGCCCTCACCCTGCTCGCGGATCACGGCATGGCCACGTCCACCCTCGCCGCCCGCCTCGCCGCGTCGACCCGAGCCGCACCCCACGCCGTACTCCTCGCCGGGCTGGGCGCCGTGTCGGGGCCACTACACGGCGCAGCGTCGGGCGTCGTGCACGACCTGTTCGAACACGCCGAGGTCGACGGCCCCGACGCGGCGATCGCCACCGTGATCGAACGCGACGGCAAGGTGCCCGGCTTCGGCCACTTCATCCACCGCACCACCGACCCACGCCACGATCTGCTGATGAACGCACTCGCCGAAGCCGATCTGCCCGACGAGCGCCTCGATGTCGTCGCGGCGGTGGTCGACCGCACCGCCACCCGGATCCCGGTCGCGCCCAACGTCGATCTCGCCCTCGGGGCCCTCACCTACACCGCCCGGATGGACCGCTCCGCCGGCGAGATCGTCTTCGCCATCGCTCGCACCTCCGGCTGGCTCGCCCATGCGCTCGAGGAGTACGACGAGGCCCCGATCCGGTTCCGTCCGGTCGGCCGCTACGAACCGAGACCGTCGAGGAGCTGATCGACCGCCACCGACGGCGTCAGCGAACCGTCTGCCACCGCGTTCTCCGCGTCGGCGCGAGCGGCCGCGAAGCTCGGATCGGCGTCGAAGTGCGCCAGCAGCCGTTCCTGCAACATCGTGCGCATCCACGTGAGCTTCTGATCGCGACGACGAGCGTCGCGTTCGCCGGTCTCGGTCATGAGGTCACGGTGGCGTTCGATCTCACCCCAGACTTCGGCCAGGCCGGTGCGTTCGATCGACGAGCAGGTGAGCACCGGCGGTTCCCACGACGCCCCGGGCGGCTGCACCAGGTGAAGCGCCCGCCGGTAGTCGACGGCCGCCTGCTTGGCCCGGTCGACGTTGGTGCCGTCGGCCTTGTTCACCGCCAACACGTCGGCGAGTTCGAGCACGCCCTTCTTGATGCCCTGGAGTTCGTCGCCCGCGCCGGCGAGCATCAACACGACGAACACGTCGACCATGCCGTGCACGACCGTCTCGCTCTGCCCGACGCCGACCGTCTCGACCAGCACCACGTCGTGGCCGGCCGCCTCGAGCACGATCATCGCCTCGCGCGTCGCCCGAGTGACCCCGCCGAGCGTGCCGGCCGAGGGCGAGGGCCGGATGAAGGCGTTCGGATCGACCGCGAGGTTCGCCATGCGGGTCTTGTCACCGAGGATCGAGCCGCCGGTGCGACTGCTCGACGGGTCGACCGCCAGCACCGCGACCCGATGACCGGCCCCGGTGAGCTGCAGACCGAGCGCCTCGATGAACGTCGACTTGCCGACGCCCGGTACGCCGGTGATCCCGACGCGGTGGGCATCGCCGCTGTAGAGCAACAGCGTGTCGAGGAGTTCGGCGGCGTCGACACGATGGGCCGGGAGGGTCGACTCGACCAGCGTGATCGCCCGGCCGATGGCGGTGCGGTCGCCGGCCAGCACCCCGGCGGCGAGTTCCTGCACCACGCGAGCACCAGAAGCCATGGGTCGACGCTACCTATGATGCGGGCCATGATCCGTCATCACGTCCTCATCACCCTCAACGACGAAACACCCGACTGGCCGACCAAGACGGACCTCGCCGATCAGATCGTCGCCGAACTCGAGGCCTATGCCCCGACGTGTGCGACCGTGCGCGACTACAAGGTGGGCCGCGACCTCGACCTGGCCGACGGAACCGCCGACGTGGCGGTCGTCGCCGAGTTCGACGACGTCGAGGGGTACCGCTTCTACTCCCAGGACGCCGGCCACGTCGAGATCATCCAACGACTCATCGCCCCGAACGCCGCGAGCCTCGTGCGAGCCCAGACGGAGTTCTGACGTGGATCTCGGACTCACCGATAAGCGGGTGCTGATCACCGGCGGCAGCCGGGGCATCGGCAAGGCGATCGTCGCCGCCTTTCTCGACGAGGGGGCCCGTGTCGCCACCTGTGCTCGCGGCGCCGAATCGCTGCTCGAGATGGCCGGGGAGCTCGGTTCTCACGGTGAGCTCCACCATCACACCTGCGACATGGCCGAGCCCGATGCGGTGCGGGCCCTCGTCGAGTGGGCGGTCGAACGCCTCGGCGGTCTCGATGTCGTCGTGTCGAACGTGAGCGCGATGAACGCGCGGGATTTCGAGGTCGGCTACGAGGTCGACATCCGGGGCATGGCCACCCTGATCGATGCGGCACTCCCCCACCTCGAACACCACGCCGGCGCCAACGTGATCGCGATCGGCAGCCGCGCCGGTTCGGCCGGCACGATCCTTCCCGCCTACTCGGCCTACAAGGCCGCGACCGCCAGCTACATGAAGTCGCTCGGGATCCGTCACGCGAAGCGGGGGATCCGGTTCAACTGCATCTCGCCCGGCGACATCCTCTTCGAGGGCGGCACCTGGGCTGCGGCCCGCGACGACAACCCGCGGTTCTTCGAGGCGATCCTCGCCGAGAACCCGATGCAACGGCTCGGCGCACCCGAGGAGATCGCCGACGTCGTGGCGTTCGTGGCCAGCGAGCGGGCCAGCTTCATGACCGGAGCCAACGTTCTCGTCGACGGCGGCGCGACCGGCGGCATCCAGCTCTAGACGCGTGACCCAGCCTCGCCACCACGTTCGGTAGGGTCTGCGCCGATGGGAGACGGTCGAAGCCGCCTCGCCCGCTCGTTGGTGTCGTACCTGCCGAGCGAGGGCCTGATCACGCTGCGGCGGCTCCGTGCGTTGCCGGCAGCGATCGCCCGGCGCCCCCACGAGGACGACTTCCTCGCCTTTCGCGACTTCCGGCGACCGAACCCGGTGATCGTCGACGTCGGCGCCAACCGAGGCCAGAGCGTCATGTCGTTCCATCGCACGATCGGCACGGCCCAGATCCACTGTTTCGAGCCCAACCCGTTCCTCCACGGCGAACTCCAACGCTTCGGCGTGGAGATCAACGGTGTCGCCCTCGGCGCCCGCGACGGCGAGATCGACCTCTACGTCCCCCGCTACGGCCACACCCTCTACGACACGCGAGCCGCACTCGACGAGGCCACCGCCGCCAACTTCTTGTCCGACACCCACTTCGCCGGGTTCCGGCCCGGGCGCGCCGGCGTCGAGCACCTCACCGTCGCGATCACCACCCTCGACTCGTTCGCACTGGCACCCGACATCATCAAGATCGACGTCGAGGGCGGTGGGGCCGACGTGATCGCCGGCGCTCGCCACACCATCGCGGCGCACCGGCCGCTGCTGATGTTCGAAGACGACGCCGGCGAGAGTGCGGCTCTGGTCGCCGACCTCGGCTACGAACTGGCGCGGTTCGATCCCGGCGCCCGATCGCTCGTGAAGGGCCAGGCCGGCGACCCGAACTCCTTCCTCGTGCATCCTCATCACGTCGGACTGCTGGCCGTCCACGTGGTCTGAGCGCGGTCAGCGACGCAGGACCCGACGAGCGAACCGCACCGTTCGCCGCACCGGACCGAGCATGAGCGCGTCCCGCACCACCCGCACCCGGTGTTCCAAGGTGGTCGGATCGACCCGGCGGTAGCGCACCACCATGCCGTCGATCGACGCCTCGGGGACGAAGCCGGTGCGCTGGAGCAGTCGGCGCAGCGGGAGGTCGTCCTCGTAGAGGTGGGGCGCGTTCTCCGGGCCGTCGGGCCGCACGTCGAAGTTCGCGTAGAGCAGCCCGTCGGGGCGCAGCGCAGCGTGGAGGGTGCGACACGCGTCGGCGAGATTGGGGATGTGCACGAGCGTGTCGATGGCGGTGATGACGTCGTACACGTCCTCGCCCAGCGTCTCGTCGTTGAGATCGATCGACCGGACCTCGTCGCCACGCCGAGTGTGGCGGAATCGAGCGAACTCGAGCATGCCGGTGGCGATGTCGGCCATGTCGGACCGGTGCCCGAGGCGCACCATCATCTGGCTGGTGACGCCCGTGCCGCTGCCGAAGTCGAGGTGGCGGAGCGATCCCGCCGGCAGGTCGTCGGCGATCGCGACGCTCACGGGATAGCTGTAGAGCTCAGCTTGCAGGTAGGCGTACCAGAGCACGTCGAACGCCCACGACACGTTGGTGCGGTAGAAGTCGAAGATGTCCTCGTTCGTCTCACGAGCCGACGAGCCCCACTCCTCGACCGAGTGCTCGACCCACCCTCGACACCGCTCGACGACCTCGTCGGGCGAGAAGCCGTAGTGGGTTGCGAGATCGTCGACGACACCGCCGCGGGCATCGAGGTCGGGCGGCAGGGCGAGCGAGTCGCGGAACGCGGCCATCGCCGGACCCGCCACCGCCGCGTCGACCCGCTCGGAACCGCCGGAGGCAGGTCGAGGGTCGACGGTCGGATCCGGATGCGGCCCCGGGATCACATCGTCGCGCATGGCGTGAGCATACGATCATCGCCTCGGCGGCGGCGAGCGCCGGTCAGACGAGGCCAATCGTCGGCGGTTGCCGGGTGGCGGCCATCGGCGGAACTCGGCACCGGACCCTCGAGCATGCGTACCGGCTCGAACTCGGCGACGGCGAGTGCGATCGCGGCGATCGTCTGCTGCACTGCGGCCAGGTCGGGTAGCACCAGTACCTCGGCGGACGGTTCGACATCGGACGAACCGCAGCCCGCCAGCCATGATGCGAGACCGGCCGCAGCACCTCCGACGACCAGATCGCGACGGCCGAGGGCGATCAACCCAACAGGTCGAGGAGTTCGAGCGCGGCGTCGGGGATGACGGTGCCCGGCGGGTACACCGCCACCGCCCCCATGGCGAGGAGCTCGGGCACGTCGTCGGGTGGGATCACCCCGCCGACGGTGATCTTGATGTCGGGCCGGCCGAGCTCGGCGAGGGCGTCGCGCAGCGCGGGGACGAGCGTGAGATGGCCGGCGGCGAGCGAGGAGGCGCCAACGGCGTGCACGTCGGCTTCCACGGCTTGACGGGCGACCTCGGCGGGAGTCTGGAACAGGGGCCCGATGTCGACGTCGAAGCCGAGATCGGCAAAAGCTGTGGCGATCACCTTCTGCCCGCGGTCGTGGCCGTCCTGGCCCATCTTGGCGATCAGGATGCGCGGGCGTCGGCCGTTCGCGGCGGCGAACTCGTCGACCTTGGCCCGAACGGCCATCACGGAATCGGCTTCGGCACCCACTTCGGCTCGGTACACCCCTTCGATCGTGCGGATGGTGGCGACGTGACGACCGTAGACCTTCTCGAGCGCGTCGCTGATCTCCCCCACCGTGGCCTTGGCCCGCGCGGCGTCGATCGCGAGGGCGAGCAGATTGCCGTCGCCACGGTCCGCCGCCGTGGTGAGCGCGTCGAGCGCGGTGTCGACCTCGGCTTGTGATCGTTCGGCCCGAAGCTGATCGAGCTTGGCGAGCTGGGCGGTGCGCACCTCGGCGTTGTCGATCTTGAGGACCTCGATGTCGTCCTCGTCGTCGGGGTCGAGCCGGTACTGGTTGACCCCGATCACGGCCTGCTGGCCCGAGTCGATCCGGGCCTGGGTGCGGGCGGCGGCTTCCTCGATGCGCAGCTTCGGGATGCCGGCCTCGATGGCCGCGGCCATGCCGCCCATGTCCTCGACCTCGGTGATGTGCTCCATCGCCCGATGGGCGAGCTGGTTGGTGAGCCACTCGACGTGATGGCTGCCGCCCCACGGATCGACGGTACGGGTCGTGCCGCTCTCCTGCTGCAGGAA
>JBCBYI010000217.1:0-6284 GCA_039815945.1 Actinomycetota bacterium
TCTTGTCGAAGGTGTTGTCGGGGAACGGCAGGCGGGTGCCGTCGCCCTGCACCTGGGTGTGCATGAGCTGGCCGTCGGCGTCAACAACGAGATCGAGGACAACTGGCCGGTCCGGCAGTACCACAAGCTGCTGGAGTGGGACATCGTCAAGCAGCCGTGGCTCACCCGCACGGCCGAGAAGATGCTCAACCCGGTGCTCGGCAAGAGCCTCGTCGTTCAGGCCACCAAGTCGCCGCTGCGCACCGAGAAGCTCTCCGAGATCCGGGAGGCCGCCAATGCCGGCACCTGATCTGCCCGGGCTGATCACCGCCGATCAGATCCGCACCACGGCCGCACACATCGCCGACTGGCAGCTGCCGTCGGGGATGATCCCCTGGTTCCCGGGCGGCCACGCCGATCCGTGGAACCACATCGAGGCGGCGATGGCGCTCGCCATCGGTGAGCACCGCGCCGAGGCCGAAGCGGCCTACCAGTGGCTGGTCGACATCCAGCGGCCCGACGGCTCGTGGCACCAGTACTACCTGGAGCACGAGATCGAGCAGGACAAGCTCGACGCCAACGTCATCGCCTACATCGCGGCCGGCGTCTGGCATCACTTCCTGCTCTATCGCGACCAGGGCTTCATCGAATCGATGTGGCCGGTGGTCGATCAGGCGATCGAGTTCGTGCTCGATCTCCAGCAGCCCCGCGGCGAGATCCTGTGGGCCCGCCACCCCGACGGCACGCCGTGGTCGTTCGCCCTGCTCACCGGTTCGTCGTCGATCGCCCACTCGCTTCGCTGCGCCATCGCGATCGCCCAGGAACTCGGCCAGGAGCGCCCCGACTGGGAGCTCTCGCTCGGGCAGCTCGCGCACGCGATCCGCCACGAGCGGGCCGAGGCGTTCTCGCCGAAGCACCGCTGGGCGATGGACTGGTACTACCCCGTGCTCTCCGGCGTGATCTCCGGCGAGGCCGGCCGGGCCCATCTCGCCGACCGCTTCGACACCTTCATGCTCGAGGACAAGGGCATCCGCTGCGTGAGCGATCGTCCGTGGGTCACTGCGGCCGAGACGTGCGAGTGCGCGATGGCCCACCTCGGTGTCGGCGAGCGCGAGATCGCCGAACAGCTCTTCCGCGGCGCCCAGGCGATGCGCGAGGACGACGGCAAGTACATCACCGGCATCGTGCACCCCGACCTGGTGCTGTTCCCTCCCGACGAGCGTTCGACCTACAGCGCCGCCGCCGTCGTGCTGTGCGCCGAAGCGCTGGAAGGCAAGAGCCCGGCCGCCCGCCTCTTCGCCGACCACTCGTTCCTGCCGCCGATCATCGACGTCGATCCGGTCGACACCGAGGCTCCCGTCGCCGACTGAGCCGCCCCGGCCTCCGCCGGCCGGCTCCCGGAGTGAGGTCGTCGCCCGCTCGTGGGACGCCATCGGCGATTCCGCCAGAACCTGTCTCACAAGGGTGCGACACGACACCCCACCGATCGTCACCGTCGGCGTGACGGGCCGCCTCGGGTTGCGCTTCCAAGCGAGCGGGGGATCAGGCGGCCGTGAGCGTGTTGTCCTCCGCCGCACGGGCCGGAAGGAAGCGAGCGGCGAAGATCGAACCGGCGATCGCCGCACCGGCGGCGACGAGGCACGCAACCGAGAGTCCGGAGAGGAAGGCCTCGTTCACCGCGTCGAGGTAGGCCGGAGCGGCGTCGCCGAGCTGGGGGGCCACGAACTGCGCCGCTCCGACCGACTCCTCGGTCGCTTCCCGAGCGCTGTCGGGAAGCTGGGCGATGACGGGATCGTCATCGAGGCTGCCGATGTAGATCGAACTGAACACCGAGCCGAGGATGGCGACCCCGAGCGTGCCGCCGAGCTCGCGGGTGGTGTCGTTCACCGCCGAGCCGATGCCGGCCTTGTCGGCTGAGAGGGAACCCATGATCGACTCCGTCGCCGGGGCCGTCGTGAGTCCGAGGCCGACGCCGAGGAAGAACATCTGGCCGACGATCTCGATGTAGGGCGTCGCGACCGAGGCGGTCGACACCCAGACGAACCCGATCGCCATCATCGCCAGCCCCGTCGACACGACGCGGGTGGTGCCCACCCGGTTGACGACCATCGGGGAGAGCACCGACGCCGCCGCGATCGACACCGCGACCGGGATGGTCCGCAGGCCCGCTTCGAGCGGGCCGTAGCCCCGCACCAGCTGGAAGTACTGGGTGATCAAGAAGATGAAGCCGAACAGGGCGAAGAAGGCGGCGGTGATCGACACGCTCGCCGCCGAGAAGCGGAGGTTCTGGAAGATGCGCACCGGCAACATCGGATGCTCCGCCTGCAGCTCCCACATCACGAAGCCGACGATGAACACCGCCGCGGCGGCGAAGCCGACGACCGTGCCGGTGGCGGTCCAGCCCCACTCGGGCGCCTCGATGATCGAGAACACGAGCGTGCCGATGGCGGCGATCGAGAGGACGAGGCCGACGACGTCGAGCCCGGGCGTCTCGGTGTCCTTGGATTCCGGGATCAACCAGAGCACGAGCGGAACGGCGACGAGCACGATCGGCAGATTGATGAAGAACACCGACCCCCACCAGTACGACTCGAGCAACGCACCACCGACGATCGGCCCGGCGGCGACCGCGATGCCGGACGTGGCCGACCACACACCGATGGCGGCGGCGCGCTCCTTGGCATCGACGAAGGCGTTGGTGATGATCGCGAGCGTCGCCGGGAATACGAACGCGGCGCCGATGCCCATCAGCGCCCGAGCGAAGATCAGCTCGTCGGCCGAGGCGACGAGGGCGGCGTAGACCGAGGTCGCGGCGAAGGCGACGAGGCCCAACACGAGCGAACGCTTGCGTCCGTAGCGGTCGCCGAGGCCGCCGGCCGCGAGCAGCAGGCCGGTGAAGACGAGGAGGTAGGCGTCGACGATCCACTGGAGCTGGCGGGTGCTGGCCCCGAGCTCGAGCGAGAGCGACGGCAAGGCGACGTTCACGATCGTGCCGTCGAGGATCACGACGAAGACCGCCAGACAGCTGACGGCGAGGATCCCCCACCGGCGGGGATCGCCGGTGGGGCCGGCCGAGGCCGGATCGGGGGATTCGGACGATGGGTGCGCGGGGGCGGGGGATGTCATGTTGACACCGTAAAGATCAACCCTTGACGGTGTCAAGTTTCTCGCCGATCAGCCCTCTACACTGAGAGAGTCATGGCCGTCACCGAGCGCACCTATCACCACGGAGACCTCAACCACACGCTGCGGATGTCCGCGGCGGACCTCATCGCCGAGCGTGGCGCCGGCAGCTTCTCGCTGCGCGAGGTCGCCCGCCGAGCGGGGGTCTCCCACGCAGCGCCCGCCCATCACTTCGGCGATGTCACCGGCCTGCTCACCGCGGTGGCCACCGATGCGTTCACCCACCTCCACGCCCGGACCTCAGCGGCGTGGGAGACCACCCGCGGCGACGTGATCGACCGCTTGGCCGCCGTCGGCCGCGCCTACGTCGAACTCGCGGTGGCCAATCCGGGTCACTGTGCCGTGATCTTCCGGCACGATCTGATCGACAGCGACGATCCGGCGTACCTCGTCCAGGCCGACAAGGCCTACGCGGTGCTCAACGACGCCCTCGTCGCCGTGGCCGAGGAGATCAACCCCGAACTCGACATCGACCTGGCCGCGGCGACGTGCTGGTCGGCGATGCAGGGGCTGATCGAACTCGACTCGTTGATGCAGAAGCGGGTGTTCGATCAGGGGGCCGACGGGCCGACCACCGAGCATTCGATCGGCGATCGGGCCGAGCAGATCACCCGAACGCTCGTCGCCGGCTTCCACCCGAACCGGGCATGAGCTGACCGTCGATCACGTTCGATCGGCTCGGCTCCCAGCGCGCCGGCAACAACTGCACGACCGCCCAGCCCCCGTCGTCGGTCTGGCGAACCGCGCTCGGCCGGGGCAACCGGCGAGCGAGCACCCTCGCATCCTCTTGGCTGTCCGCTCTCGCCAGCACATGTTCCCGATACGTCAACCGCACAATCCTGACTCTCCCCGCCGAGATCAAACCGTGTTCGGCACCCACTGCGGGCACCACCCATGGTCAAGGGATCGGCCGGACCTTCGGCCCGATTGACGAAGAGGAACAATGCGGCCCACAACTCCTGGCACATGCCTCTGGTGGCATGGGCCGAACGGCCCACGGCACGGCGCTTCGTCGCCGATGCCGCGTCACCGGCGTGACACAGCCGGTGAGGGGCCCGACCTCAGATGCCGTCGGCGATGCGCTCGAGGCGGCGCAGCGAGCCGGTGGCGTCGAGTTCGCGAAACGCTCCCGACTCCATCGCCCGGAGATAGATCTCATAGGGCGGACGCCCGCCGTCGGCCGGGTCGGGGAACACGTCGTGGATCAGCAGCGTGCCGCCGACCTTCACATGGGGAACCCACGTCTCGTAGTCGCGATGGGCCGGCTCGTGACCGTGGCCACCGTCGATGAACAACAGCGCGAGCGGGATGTCCCACACCGCACCGACCGTGGGCGAGTCGCCGACAAGCGCCACCACGGTGCCTTCCAGGCCGGCGTCGTGGATCGTGCGGCGAAAGATCGGCAGGGTGTCCATCTTGCCGAGCTCGTCGTCGACGAGGTCGGGCTCGTGATGCTCCCACCCGGCCTGGTTCTCCTCGCTGCCCCGGTGATGATCGAGTGCGAACAGCACTCGACCCTGGGCCCGGGCGACGCCACCCAGGTAGACCGAGGACTTGCCGCAGTAGCTGCCGACCTCGAGGTAGGGACCGGGAACGCCGACCGCCGCCGCCGCGGCGGAGAGCGCCAGCCCTTCGTCGGGTGGCATGAAGCCCCGAGCGGCCTCGGCGTGGCGAAGAAGCTCGGGATCGAGAGTCATGCGGAGGTCGACGGTTCCGACCGCCACATCACCTTGTCGAGGATGACGTACTTGACGACCCAGACGACACCGAAGGCGGCGAGGCTGGTGGCCATCAACACCAGCGGAGCGTCGGTGACGCGTTCCATCAGTGCGATGCAGGTGACGGCGAAGATCAGGCCGACGAGCGCCATGGTCCAGAACGGCAGGACCTCGTTGCGGAACGACACCTCGCCGTCGGCCTTCCAGACCCACTGACGGCTCAGGAAATAGGCCGGGATGGCGGAGAGCATCGCCGAGATGAACTGCGACAGCACGCCGCCGAAGCCCATCACGATCAAGCAGAAGGCGAGAATGCTCTGGCCGACGACCACGTTGACGACCGAGACACCGCAGTAGCGCATGATCTTCGCGCCGTGTTCGGCGATGAAGGAGCGCGGGCGCTCCAGGGTCGAGGTCATGGAAGGCGAGGCTACTGTCACCTCTCCCCTGTCGGCCCCCACGGGTGCCAAGTTGATCCTTCGCCGCCGCCGACGCGCCCCGCCCAGCGGCCATGATTGGGGCGATGTCCCAACACCTCGTCGACGCCCTCATCGATCTGCTCGATCTCGAGCCGATCGAGGTCAACATCTTCCGCGGGGTCAACCCCGATGAGGAACGCCAGCGGATCTTCGGCGGACAGGTCGCGGGCCAGGCGCTCGTCGCCGCCGCCCGCACCGTCGACGACGACCGCGCCGTGCACTCGCTGCACGCCTACTTCCTGCGGCCCGGCGATCCGAGCGTGCCGGTGCTCTACGAGGTCGACCGCATCCGCGATGGTCGCTCGTTCACCACCCGCCGGGTCGTCGCGATCCAGCACGGCCGGGCCATCTTCCACATGTCGGCGTCGTTCCACGTCGCCGAACCCGGCTACGAGCACCTCGACGAGATGCCCGACGTCCCGGCCCCGGACGGGCTCGCGACCCGAGCCGAGCGGTTCGAGATCGCCGGGGTGGAGGACACCTACGGTCCGAGCGCGCTCGACGTCCGGTACGTCACCAAGGATCCCTTCAACCGTCGCGAGCCGCTGCCGCCGACCCAGCAGGTCTGGTTCCGAGCCAACGGCGACCTCCCCGACGGCCAGGTGCTCCACACCTGCCTGCTCACCTACGCCTCGGACATGACGCTGCTCGACACGTCGCTGCTCCCGCACGGCTCCGGGGCCGCCGATCAATCGGTGATGATGGCGAGCCTCGATCACGCGATGTGGTTCCACGGACCCTTCCGCGCCGACGAGTGGTTGCTGTACGACCAGCACACCCCGGCAGCATCGGGCGCCCGCGGCCTCGCGACGGGCCGGGTGTTCACCCAGGATGGCCGCCTCGTCGCCAACGTCGTGCAGGAAGGCCTGATCCGGCGGGTCGGCTCGTGACCCGCCGACTCGCCGCCACGCTCGTGGCCATGACG
>JBCBYI010000218.1:0-6245 GCA_039815945.1 Actinomycetota bacterium
CAGGAAGGCGATGTCGTTCAGGACGTCGACCACCCGCCAGGCGTCGTTGAAGGCGAGACAGTCGATGAGTCGAGGCCCGTCGTCGAGGCAGTAGATGTCCTCGGCGGTCAGGTCACCGTGGCCGTCGCGCACGTGGCCCTGACGGATCCGGTCGTCGAGGAGCGTGGCTCGCCCGTCGAGGTAGCGGCCGACGAGTTGCTCGACCTCCGCGAACTCGTCCTCATCGAGCACCGAGCCGACGTGGGGTCGCATGGTCTCGAAGTTCTCGGCCCAGTTGGCGGCGAGGGTGGGAATTCGAGCCGACGGTGCTTCGCGCACCGGTTCGCGCGACGCGTGCAGGGTCGCGATGCGACGCGCGACGGCTCGCAGGAAGAAGGCGAAGCGGGGCGTGTCGACGAGCTCGGACAGGCGTCGGTCGGCGGGCAGGCGCCGCATCACCAGCATGTGATCGACGACCTCACCGTGCTCGACCACGTCGGCGATCCCGAGGTACATCGGGGGCGATGGCGTGGTTGAGCTCGAACTCGCGCTGGATCGATGCCCGGCGCTGGGCGGGCTCGGCATGGTCGAGGAACGGCATCGTCACCGGCTTGAGGATCTTGTACGCCCGGTCGGCGGCGAAGAACAACCAGGAGATGTGGGTCTCGGCGGTCGACGGAGCCATGGCGTTCGTCGTCATGGCTCCAACGTCTGCGACCGGGGTGCGCGGCGACAGGGACCAAGGTCCCGATCGGCGTCGTGTCAGGTGTCGCGGCTGGCCAGTACGTCGTTCAGGAGGCTCGACGCTCCGAACCGGAACCGGGCGGGCGACATCCAGTCCGAACCGAGGCGGGCGGCGACGAGGTGGAGATAGCCGGCGGCTTCGGCGGCGGTCCGTACGCCCCCGGCGACCTTGATGCCGACCGGGGCTCCGCCGCCGGCCACGTGGGCGGCGACGCCGTCGGCCATCGCTGCGACCGCCTCGGGCGTGGCGTTGACCTTCGCCTTGCCCGTCGAGGTCTTGACAAAGTCCGCGCCGGACTCGGCGACCACGGTCGTCGTCGCTCGGATCGCCTCGACCCCCGGCAGTTCTCCGGCCTCGATGATGACCTTGAGGTGGCGGTCGCCGACGATGCGCCGGGCCTCGGCCAGTTCCTCGGCCAGTCGGTCGAGGTGGTCGTCGATCACGAGCGAGCGATCGATGACGATGTCGATCTCGTCGGCGCCCGCCTCGACCGCGGCGGCGATGTCGGCAACGCGGCTGTCGAATCCGCTGAGGCCGTGCGGGAAGGCGCCCGCCACGGTGGCGACGGCGATCGGGGTGCCGTCGAGCAGTTCGCGGGCGAGCGGAACGAAGGCCGGGTACACGCAGACCGCCGCGACCGGGCCGATCGACGCGTCGGACGGGTCGGGTCGGCGGGCCGTCGCACAGAGCGCCCGGATGCGTGCCGGCGTGTCGTCGCCCTCCAGCGTGGTCAGATCCATGGCGGTGACCATGAGCCGGAGGAGGTCGTCGGTCGGGGGGTCGTGGTCGGTGAACATGCGGAGGGCCTCCTGCTCGGCGGCGGTCGGGGCGTCGGGGTCGGGGGGTGGCGGGCGGTCGAACGCGGTGGCGTGGTCGACCGTGGCGCCGATGAGCGCCCGGACCCGGGCGACCGTCGACGCCTCGCCGTAGACCTTGGTCTTGGGTTCGGTGCCGCTGGGTCGGACGGTGATGCGGGCGTCGTCGAGTTCGAGGACGACACCGTCGGTGGGCGGCAGGCCTTCGGCTCCGTCGAGGAGGTCGAGCACCCGAGTGACCGACTCGGACGCGAGGGCGGCCGGCGGGTGCGTGCGGAGCCGGGCCATCAGGTCGGCCTGGTCGGCGACACCGGCGACCCGGATGGCGCGCTGCCCCGACGCAAGCGCGCCGTGAGTCGCCTCGATCTCGCGGAGCCGGTCGATGATCGTTCGGCCGTCGCGGCGCAGGTCGGCGGCGAGGTCGGCGACGGCCAGGGCGGCGCTGATGCCGTCCTTGTCCTGGACGTCGGGGTTCACGGCGTACCCGAGCGCCTCCTCGTAGCCGACGACCAATCGGTGGTCGGGGTGATCGGCCTGCGCCGACATGATCCACTTGAAGCCGGTCAGGGTCGTCGCGTGGGTAGCCCCGTAGTGGGCGGCGATGCGCCCGAGCATCCTCGAGGAGGTCACGGTGTTGACCACGAGTGCGGGGCGAGGGTCGTCGCTCGGTCGCCTGAGCAGGTGGTCGGCGAGCAGGCAGCCGACCTGATCGCCGCTGAGGAGCCGCCACGCGCCACCGTCGGGCACGGCCACCGCGAGGCGGTCGGCGTCGGGGTCGTTGGCGATCGCGAGGTCTGCGTCGACCGACGCGGCCAGGGCCAACAGGTCGTCGAGCGTCCCGGGTTCCTCGGGGTTCGGGAACGCGGCCGACGGGAAGTCCGGGTCGGGCTCCGCCTGCGAGTCGACCCGATGCGGGGGAGCGAAGCCGGCCTGCTCGAACGCAGCGGTGAGGGTGGCGTCGCCGACACCGTGCAGGGCGGTGTGGGCAACGGTCAGCGGCCGGGATCCGCGTCCCGCGAACGGTGCGGTGATCGTCGCAAGGTACGCCTCCACGAGCGAGGCGTCGGCTCGGGCGACGGCCTCGATCGGCGCGAGGTCGTCGTCGGTCAGAAGGGGCTGGGCGTCCATCCGTGCTGCGATGGCGGCGTCGGTCGGCGAGCCGAGGAGTGCACCGTTGCTGCCGTAGACCTTGTAGCCGTTGTCGGTGCGGGGGTTGTGGCTGGCGGTGACCATCACCCCGGCGGTGGCACCGAGGTGGCGCACGGCGAAGGCGAGCACCGGGGTCGGGAGTGGTGCCGAGAGCACGGTGCAGTGAGCACCACGGGCGATGGCGATCCGAGCGGTGTCGAGCGCGAAGTCGGCGCTGCCGTGGCGGGCGTCGAAGCCCACGATGAGATGGGGATCGTCCGCCGAACCGAACTCGCCGGCGACGGCGGTGTCGGCGACCGCGGCGGCCGCGATCCGCACCAGCACCCGGTTCATCCCCGTCGGTCCGGTTCGCATCGGCCCCCGCAGGCCAGCGGTGCCGAACGACAGCCGGCCCGAGAAGACGTCGGCGAGGTGGTCGCCGCCGGTGTCGAGCAGCTCCCTGGTCTGCTCGGCGGTGACCGGATCGGGGTCGGCCACCGACCAGGCGGCGGCCAGCTCGGCCGGCGTGGCGGAGCCGATCGAGGTCACGCCCCGCCGATGCCGGCGACGACGCCGCGGATCAACTCGACCACCCGGGTCTCGGCGTCGGCGGCGGCTTCCAGGACCTCGGTGTGGCTCAGCGGCGCAGGAGACAGCCCCGCCGCGAGGTTCGTGGCGAGCGACACACCGAGGATCTCCAGCCCGAGATGGCGGGCGGCGATCGCCTCCAGCACCGTCGACATGCCGACCATGTCCGCACCGAGCGTGCGGAGCATCCGGATCTCCGCCGGCGTCTCGTAGCTGCCGCCCAGCAGACCGGCATAGACCCCCTCGACGAGCCGGTCGTCGACCGTCCGGGCGATCTCGCGGAGCCGAGGGCTGTAGGCCTCGGTCATGTCCGAGAAGCGTCCGGGCATGTCCGGCGGCGGGGGCGGGCCCGCCATCGGCGAGGCGCCGCTCAGATTGATGTGATCCTCGATCAGTACCAGGGTGCCGACTGGCCACGCCGGGTTGAGACACCCGGCCGCGTTCGTGAGGATCAGGGTCGAGCATCCGGCGGCCGCTGCGGTGCGGACGCCGTGGACCACCGTCGCCGGATCGTGGCCCTCGTAGAGATGGCTGCGACCGCCGAACACGACCACGTCGACGCCCTCGATGGTCAGCGAACGGAGCTGGTTGCGGTGGCCGACGACCGACGGCTCCGGGAATCCCGGGATCGTCGAGAGTTCGATCTCGGCGTCGACGGAACCGATGCGATCGGTGGCACCGGCCCAGCCGGAGCCCAGAACGATTGCGATGTCGTGGTGGCCCTTGCCCGTACCGGACCGGACGGCGTCGGCGGCCTCGGCGGCGAGTGCATAGGGATCAGCGCTGCTCATCGCCCCATCTTGATCGCTCCGCGGCGTGTCGTCACGGGACCTCCGACCTGGGCTCTGCCCGGCACTACCGCTTGGAGTTGATGACGCCGGTGTTGAAACCGGCGAGGTGGAGGCCGCCGGCGAATCGGGCGTGCTCGATCTTGGTGCAGCGGTCCATGACGACGTCGAGACCGGCGCCGGCCGCGATCTGGGCGGCTTCGGCGGACCACAGCCCGAGCTGCGCCCAGAAGGTCTTGGCGCCGAACTCGACGGCTTCCTGGGCGATCGGGGGAAGATCCTCGGAGCGGCGGAACACGTCGACCATGTCCGGGACCTCGGGGAGGTCCTGCAGCGACGGGTACACCGGCTGGCCGAGGATCTCGGTCTCGCGGGGGTTGACCAGATAGAGCGTGTACTCCTTGGCCGTGCTCAGCAGATAGGTCGCCACGAAGTTGCTGGCCCGCGCCGGGTTGGCCGACGCACCCACGATAGCGATCGATCGGGTGTCGTCGAGGATGCGCTTGCGCTGGAGCGCCGACGGCGGCTCCCAGCCGGGAACGGGTTCACGTTCAGTCATGGCTGCCTCCGGCATGAGCGGCCTCCAGGGCACGGTCGAGGTCGTAGAGGATGTCGTCGAGGTCTTCGAGCCCGACGCTGATGCGCACCATGTCCGGGGTGACGGTGCCGGCCGCCATCTGTTCGTCGGACAGCTGCGAGTGGGTGGTCGAGGCCGGGTGGAGGATCAGGGTCTTGGCGTCGCCGACGTTGGCGAGGTGGCTGATCATGTCGAGCGCCTCGATGAAGCGCCGCCCCGCCTCACGCCCACCGTTGAGGCCGAAGGTGAAGACCGCACCGGGCCCCGACGGCAGGTACTTCGCCGCCATCGCATGGTGCGGCGACGATGGCAGACCGGGGTACCCACACCACCTCACGTGGCGGTGTTCCTCGAGCCAGCTCGCGACGGCATGCGCGTTCGCGACATGGCCGGCCATCCGGTAGTCGAGCGTCTCGAGGCCCTGCAGGAAGAGGAAGGCGTGCATCGGGGCGAGCGTGGAGCCGACGTCGCGCAGGTGATCGTTGCGGAGCTTCGTGAGGTAAGAGTATTCACCGAAGTTGTCCCACCAGCGGAGGTCGTTGTAGGTCGGCACCGGCTCGGTCATGTTCGGGAAGCGCCCCGAGCCCCAGTCGAAGGTGCCCGCTTCGGTCACGACGCCGCCGAGCGACGTGCCATGGCCGCCGATGAACTTGGTCGCGGAGTGCACGACGATGTCGGCGCCCCACTCGATCGGGCGGCACAGTGCCGGGGTCGAGAAGGTCGAGTCGATCGCGAGCGGCAGACCGTTCGAGTGGGCGACGTCGGCCAGCGCTTCGATGTCGGCGATCGCACCCGACGGGTTGCCAATCGTCTCGGTGAACAACACCTTCGTGTTCGCCTTGATGGCGGCGGCGAAGCCGTCGACGTCGGTCGGGTCGACGAACGTGGTCTCGATGCCGAAGCGGCCGAGGGTGTTGGAGAACATCGTGATCGTGCCGCCGTAGAGGTGGCTGCTGGACACGATGTGGTCGCCGGCCTCGGCCAGCGCCGTGACGGCGAGGAACTCCGCCGCGTGGCCCGACGAGGTGGCGACCGCGCCGAGGGCACCGTCGAGGCTGGCCATGCGTTCCTCGAACGCCGACACGGTGGGGTTGCCGAGGCGGCTGTAGATCATCCCGTACTTCTGTAGGGCGAAGAGGTCGGCGGCGTCGGCGGTGT
Source organism: Actinomycetota bacterium (assembly GCA_039815945.1). Classification (GTDB taxonomy): domain Bacteria; phylum Actinomycetota; class Acidimicrobiia; order Acidimicrobiales; family Aldehydirespiratoraceae; genus UBA11606. The sequence goes on from JBCBYI010000218.1 coordinate 5,779, forward strand.
CCTCGAACACGTACGACGAGGTCTGGAAGATCGGCACCGCTCGGGCGCCCGTCGTCGGGTCGGGGCGGGCGCCGGCGTGGAGGGCTCGGGTGCGGAAACCCCACTCGTGATCGCTCATCGTCCGATCGTACGCACAGCGAACCCGGGGTCTAGCCTCAACAGTCATGTTCGCAACTCGCTTGGACCGAGCCCGGGCCCGCATGGAGGCCGACGGCGTCGACGTGTTGATGCTGTCGGTGGGCAGCGACCTGCCGTATTTCTGCGGCTACGAAGCGATGCCGCTCGAACGCATCACGATGCTCGTCGTGCCCCGTGAGGGTGAGGCGACCCTCGTCATCCCTGCGCTCGAGCAAGCCCGAGTGCACGAACGACCCGAGATCTTCTCGATCGCGCCGTGGGGCGAGACCGAGGATCCGATCGCCAAGATCGCGTCGCTTGCGGGTGCCGCCGACACCGTCGCGATCGGC
>JBCBYI010000219.1:0-6235 GCA_039815945.1 Actinomycetota bacterium
TCGCCGACGCGGCCGGCCTCGTGTTGGCCACCGACGTCGTCGCCGCTGAGCAGGTGCCGCCGTTCGCCAACACCGCGATGGACGGCTTCGCGGTCCGAGCCGCCGACGTCGCCTCGATCCCGGTCACCCTCGAGGTCGTGGGCACGATCGCCGCAGGTTCGACCCTCGACGGCGAGGTCGGCCCCGGCCAGGCCGCCCGCATCATGACGGGTGCGCCGATGCCCGCCGGCGCCGACGCCGTCGTGATGGTCGAGAAGACGACGCTCGACGAGGACGCCGGCACGGTCGAGATCGAGATCTCGGTGCCGGTGGGCAACCACGTCCGTGGTGCCGGCGAAGACGTGGAACCCGGCGACGTGTTGTTCACCGCCGGCACGGTGCTGACCGCCGGCCACCTCGGCGTGCTCGCCAGTGTCGGAGTACAGGAGGTCGAGTGCGTCCGTCGGCCCACCGTGGGCGTGATCTCGACCGGCGACGAGCTCGTCGACGACGGCCGCCCGCTCGAGCCGGGTGAGATCCGCGACTCCAACCGGCGCACCCTGCTCACGCTCGTCGCTGAAGCCGGATGGGAGGCGGTCGATCTCGGCATCGCCGTCGACCAGCCCGACACGATCCGCGACGCCTTCTCCGCCGGTGCCGCCGACTGCGACGCGATCCTGTCGTCGGGCGGCGTCTCCATGGGGGCGTTCGACTATGTGAAGGTCGTGCTCGACGAGATCGGTGACATGCGCTGGATGCAGATCGCGATCAAGCCGGCCAAGCCGTTCGCGTTCGGCCTGATCGGTGACACGCCGGTCTTCGGTCTGCCCGGCAACCCGGTGTCGTCAATGGTGTCGTTCGAGCTCTTCGCCCGACCCGCCATCGGTTTCATGGCCGGCGACGACGACACCGACCTGCCGCTGCTGCGAGCCATCAGCGACGACACCCTCGGACACGGCCCCGACGGCAAGACCCACTTCCTGCGGGTGGAGGGCCGTATCGACGACACCGGGCGCTGGCACGTGCGCCGCGCCGGTGGGCAGGGCTCGCACCAACTCACCGCGATGGCGCGAGCCACCGCCTTGGCGCTCGCTCCCGACGGGGTCGAGATCGCGCCCGGCGACGAGGTCCAGATCCTGCCCCTCCGGTAGCCTTCGCCCATGACGAAGCAGCTGATCGACGGGTACGGACGGGTCCACCGCGACCTGCGCATCTCGGTCACCGACCGGTGCAACTTCCGCTGCCAGTACTGCATGCCCGAGGAGGGCATGCAGTGGCGTGACCGCGCCGATCTGCTCACGTTCGAAGAGATCGAGCGGGTCGCCCGGATCATGGTCGAGCGCTACGGCGTCGACGGCATCCGGCTGACCGGCGGTGAGCCGCTGGTTCGAGCCCGGCTGCCGCTGCTCGTCGAGAAGCTCGCGAATCTGGGTGTCGATCTGGCGATGACCACCAACGGCGTGTCGCTGCCGCTCGTCGCCGAGGAGCTCAAGAAGGCGGGGCTGAAGCGGGTCAACATCTCGCTCGACTCGCTGCAGCGCGACCGGTTCCACGAACTCACCCGCCGTGACGATCTCGATCGCGTGCTCGAAGGCGTCGACGCGGCGCTCGCCGCCGGTTTCGACCCGGTGAAGATCAATGTGGTCGTGATGAAGGGCATCAACGACGACGAGGTCCTCGACTTCGCCGAGTGGGGCCGTGAGACGGGCGTGATCGTCCGCTTCATCGAGTTCATGCCACTCGACGCCGACCGCATCTGGAACAACTCGCTGGTTCTCACCCAGGCCGAGATCCTCGAGACGCTCCAGGGCGCCTACGACCTCGAGCCGATTGAGCGCACCTCGGCGCCGGCGACCCGCTGGCGCTACGCCGACGGCAAGGGCGAGATCGGTGTGGTCGCCACGGTCAGCGAGTCGTTCTGCTCGACTTGTGACCGGGTGCGCATCACTGCCGACGGCCAGTTCCGCTCGTGCCTGTTCTCGACCGACGAGACCGATGTGCGGGCGCTGTTGCGCGACGGTTCGTCCGACGACGTCGTCGCCGAGGCACTCGAACGCACGGTGGCCGCCAAGTGGGCGGGCCACCAGATCAATCAGGTCCACTTCATCCGCCCCCGGCGGAGCATGAGTGAGATCGGGGGCTGACATGTCCGACCACGGCTTCACCCACCTCGACCCGCTGGGTCGGGCCCGGATGGTCGACGTCACGCCGAAGGAGCCGTCGCATCGACGTGCGATCGCCCGCGGCCGGGTCCACATGACCCCCGAGACGGCATCGGCCGTCACCCAGGGCGCGATCAAGAAGGGCGACGTGCTCGCGGTGGCTCGTGTCGCCGGCATCCAGGCCGCCAAGCGGGCATCGGATCTGATCCCGCTCTGCCATCCGCTGATGGTCGGTGCGGTCACGGTCAACTTCGAGATCAACCACGACTCGATCGAGGTCGAGGCCGCGGTCGACACGTTCGACCGCACGGGGGTCGAGATGGAGGCGCTCACCGCGTGCTCGGTCGCGGCGCTCACGATCTACGACATGTGCAAGTCGATGGATAAGTCGATGGTGATCGGCGACATCGCCCTGTGGGAGAAGACGGGCGGCAAGTCCGGCACCTATCGCCGCGACGTGCGCTGAGCGCCGTTCACGCCGGCGTCGTTGCGTCACCTCGGTGACACAGGTGTCTCTAGCCGTCGGCTGAAAAAACGCCGCGCGCATTGCCTCCAGGTGTCGGTTCGTCATACAATCGTCAACTGGAGTACGGGACCTACCGAATGGTAGGTCCACGCGAGGACCCGATCCGCAACCGGATCCGGCTCTCGTTTGGAGGGAATTCACCATGTCGACCTCGATCGTGTTGCTCGTGCTTGCCGCGGGTTGGTGCGCCTATCTCGCCGTCTGGTGGAAGGACGCACGCAAGGCCGCCCACGGGCGCAGCAACGCCATCCAGTCGTTCTCCCACGGCATGGGGTCGCTCGGCGGCACCACCAGCCGTTCGCTTGCGATCGGCGGCGCCTCGTTCGATCTGCGCCCGCGCTCGGTCGGGGCGGCCGCCCGCCGCCGCCATCAGGTCTTCGCCGTGCTCGGCACCCTGGCCGTGTTCAGCCTGCTCGCCGCCTTCGTGCTCGGGGCCGTCGCGGTGCTCGCCCATGTCGTCACCGACCTTGCGATCATCGCCTACGCCTACGCCGTCGTGCAGCGCCGCAACCTCGCCGCCGAGCGTGAGATCAAGGTGCAGATGCTCTACCCCGAGGGCGTCACTGCGCTGCGCGATCAGCAGCGCCGCACCGTCAACGCCTGAGCCCTTGTCGGCCCGGATCCCGGGTCGGTTCGCCGACACAGCCGCTACGCTGTGTCACCCAACGGGGGTGTAGCTCAGTTGGTAGAGCGCCTCGGTCGCATCGAGGAGGCCAGGGGTTCAACTCCCCTCACCTCCACCCCGTGAAGTCCCAGCGTCGGTCCGTCCGGCCTGGGATTTCGTCGTTTTCGGATCAGACCGGCCGGGCGTCCTCGAGCACGAGTCGACGCGAGTACACGTTCGCCTCGGCGAGGGTCGCGACGAATGTGACGTCGTGGTCACGTTCGAGTTCGACGTCGGGCGCGAAGTATGCCTCGGCGAGCACCCGTTCGGAGTACAGCTCTCGCTCGGAGAGATGGCCGAGCAGGAGCTCGGCTCGTCGCGTTGGCGTCCGGTTGCGGCGACTCGAGCTCGTGCGCTGGACCGTCGCGGTCCACGTCACGGTGGCGCCGGCGAACTCTTGCGCGAACCGCTCGGCGCGGTCGTAGGGGGTCCCCGCATCACCGAAGACGGCGGCCAGCACCGCATCGAGATCGAGATCGAGATCGCCCGCCACCGGCTCCGCCGCCTCGATGTCGTTATCGTCGGCGGCCGGCAGGTCGCTCGGCGGGGGCTCGGGTGCCGCGACCTCGGCGACGGGTTCCGGTTCGGGGTCGGGTGGCAGGGCTGGGGGTGGCGCCGGGCGGGAGAAGAGGTTCGTCGACTCGACGGGGCGGGCATCGGGCGCAGGCGGCGGAGGCAGGGTCGATGCGCCCGGTGGTGGTGCAAGGCGTGAGCGACGCACGGGCGGGCCCGGGGAGGGGCGGCCTTTCGGCGGGGGTGGGGCGGGTCGCTTTCGGGCCCCGGGGCGCAGCCGCTGCCCCACGATCGCGATGATGATGGCCACGAAGACGAGCGTGCCCACGGTGCACCTCCTGGCCCGAGTGTGTCAGTTCACGGCGTCGGCGTCAGGACGGGTTCGGACGCGAGGACGGGTTCGGACGCGAGGACGGGTTCGGACGCGAGGACGGGTTCGGACGCGAGGACGGATCCGCACGCGGCGAAGCCCGGCCGGCGGTCCCCCACCCGCCGACCGGGCCTCGTGCGATCATCGTCAGCGCGCTGCGGCGCGATAGTCGCCGCGTCCGGTCACACAGACCGGCTCGCCGTTGGCCCGGGTGAACGGGATGGGCAGGTCGCACGGGAAGGTGAAGTCCATCGTCTGGATGACGTTGGGCATCTGGCCCTTGCCGACCTCGATCGTCGCCGGGATCATGCCGCCGAGATCGACCGGGCCGAGGTTCTGCATCGCGGCCTCGACATCGGCCCGGGTCGGGTTGTCGCCGGCGTCGTAGATGCCTCGGAACGTCGCTCGCAAGATGGTGCAGACCGACACGGCCATGCCGTAGGCCGAGTCGCCTTCGTCGTTCCAGGCGTGGGTCGCGCCGACGATGTTCGACTCGTTGTAGAGCCCGACACACATCTCCTGCCATGCGCTCGGCTGGTAGTCGGGGTCTCGATAGTCGCCGGTGTCGCGGAAGTCGATGATGATCGCGCCGTCGTACAACTCGCCCGAGGTCGGGCTGTTGGCAATCTGGCTCGAGACCAGTTCGCCGGCCTGACTGTTGAAGTCGGTGGCGATGAACTGCACGTCGCCCGGGGCGAAGCCCTGGTTCACCATCTCGTCGACGTAGCCGGGTGCGGTGAGGATGCCCATCACGTTGAAGAAATGGGTGATCTCGGCGTCGCGCATGTTGGCGACCGACTCGGGCACGCCCTCGGTGCAGATCGTGCTGCCGCTGCAGCCGATCACGTCGAACACGACCTCGACGCCAGCGTCGCGGAGCACGTCGACGAGGTGCTCCTCGACGTCCTCGGGCTGGCCATCGGTGTCGGGTGCGGCGACACCGACGACGTCACCGGGGGCGATCGTGCCCGAGGCGAGGAGGTCGACGGCCGCGAACCGGATGTTCTCGGAGTTGGTGTTCGACAGGCTGAAGAGACGACCGCCAGAGCGCTCCATGAACTCGTCGGGCTGGCCCTGGGTCGAGACGAAGATCGTCTCCTTCTCCTCGACGATGCAGAGGGTGGCGCTGCCCTGGAAGCCGGAGCTGTTCACGATCGCCACCGCGTCGAAGTCTTCGGTGGCCTGGAGGCACGCTGCGTTGCGCTCTTCCTGGGTCGTGGCGCCGAACAGCGACACCTCGATCGTCTCGAGGTTGATCTGGCGGCCGCGGATGCCGCCGCATTCGGTGTTCACGTAGTCGGTGAAGACGGTGAACATCTCGTTCATGTCGCCGACCGGGATGCCGAAGCCGATGTCGACGGCGTCTTCGAGCCGGGACTTGATGTGCACGATCGAGATCTCGTCGGCGCCGATACCCGGGTCGGTCTCGACCCGGTCGGCGGCGGCGTCATGGGCGACACACCACTGGTCGACCTGGGTGAACGGGTGGTCGCCGCGGTCATAGGTCTCCTGGAACGCCGCGAACAGCCCGCCCCGGGGATCCACATAGATGTTGGGACCGCCAGCCGTGTCGTCGGTGCCGTCCTCCGTCCCGTCGTCGGTGTCGTCGTCCGCGCCGGCGTCGGCGCTGTCGTCGTCTCCGCCGTCGTCGGCGTCGCCTCCGTCATCGTCGCTGCCGTCGTCGTCGCTGCCGACGATCACGTCGTCGCTGTCGGCGTCCTCGGTCACCTCGCCACCGCACGCGGCGGCGAGCATCGCGAAGACGAACAACAGCGCGAGCCACACCCGTGCACTCGTCCGTCGCATCCGTGTCCCCCTCGGTTCGTGGTCCGGGCTCGATCCGGACCGCCTTCACTGTTGCGCCCCGACGCGGTGTTACACAAGTCACACCAATTTTGGAGCGGCCGTGTAGGTGCGGCCAAGATGCAGGCCGAGCGCGTACGAGTCGAAGGGGGACGATGAGCGACGACCACGCGGACGGCCCGGCCGACGACGCAGCGTCACTCGCCGCGGCCGTCCTC
>JBCBYI010000021.1:0-29019 GCA_039815945.1 Actinomycetota bacterium
AGCAGATGATGGACGCGTTCTTCGGCGGCGACGTCGACAAGGCGATCGAGCTCAACCGGCTGATGATCCCGAGCTACTCGTTTGAGACCGGCGACCTCGCCCCCAACCCGATCCCAGCCAAGGCGATGCTGCGCCTGATGGGCCTGCCGGGCGGCCCGACCCGTCCGCCGATGGGCCCCGAGCCGGAGTTCGTCGAGATCGAAGCCAAGGCCGTCCTGGCCGGCCTCGGTCGGAGCTGATCACCGCATGGCCGAATCGGTCACCATCACGTTCCTCGGTGGCCTCGGCCAGATCGGGCGCAACTGCGCCGCCATCGAGGCCGAGGGTCGCATCGTCGTCCTCGACTGCGGCCAGATGTTCGGCGGCGACGACCTGCCCGGGGTCGACGCGGTGCTGCCTGATCTCTCATACCTGATCGACAACGCCGACCGGATCGACGCAGTGATCGCCACCCACGCCCACGAGGACCACATCGGCGCGCTGCCATACCTCCTCAACCACATGTCGCTGCCGATCTACGGCTCGCCGTTCACCCTCGGCATGATCGACCACAAGCTCCGCGAACGAGGACTCCAGAAGAACGCCAACCTGCGACCGGTCCACGACGGCGACCGCATGGACATCGGGCCGTTCGACTGCGAGTTCCTGCCGGTCACCCACTCGATCCCGTCGGGCAACATCACGGCGTTCCACACCGACCAGGGCGTGATCCTGCACTCGAGTGATTTCAAGCTCGACCTCACCCCGGTCGACGGCCGGCGCACCGACCTCAGCCGCATCGGTGCGCTCGCCCACGACCCGGGGATCCGGTTGCTCTTGGCCGATTCCACCAACGCCGACTCGCCCGGGGCCTCGCGCTCCGAGACCGAAGTCGGCCGCAACCTCGCATCGCTGATCCGTGGCCAAGAAGGCCGACGGGTGATCGTGGCGTCGTTCGCCAGCCACATCCACCGCATCCAGCAACTCGCCGACGCCGCCGTGGAGAACGACCGGGTGATGGTCACGCTCGGGCTGTCGATGCGGCGCAACGTGAAGCTCGCCCGCGACGTCGGCATCCTGCGGATCCCCGACTGGGCGTTGCGCGACATCGAGGACATCGACGAACTCGATCCCGAGAAGACCGTGATCGTCTGCACCGGCTCGCAGGGCGAGCCCCGGGCGGCGCTCACCCAGATGGCGATCGGTCAGAGCAAGTGGCTCAAGCTCGACGGGAACGACACGGTCGTGTTCAGCTCCCATCCGATCCCCGGCAACGAGGCAGCGGTCGCGTCGGTGCGCAACGGCCTCGCCCGGCACGGTGTCCGGGTCTTCCACTCGGGCATGGTCGACGTCCACACCTCGGGCCACGGCAAGCAACAGGAACTCCAGACGCTGCACTCGGTCGCGGTGCCGGAATGGTTCGTGCCGGTTCATGGCGAATACGCCCATCTCGTCGCCCATCGCGATCTTGCTCACGGCATGGGGATGCCGGCGGACCGGGTGGTGTTTTGCGAAGACGGCGATCAGATCGTGCTCTCCGACGACGGCATCGAGCACCAGGGCTCCATCGGCGGTGATCACCTCTACGTCGACGGCATGGTGGGCGATCTCGGCAACACGGTGCTGTCCGAACGACGCACGCTCGGCGACGACGGCTTCGTCTCCATCGTCGTCCACGTCGACATGGAACGCGGCGAGATCGTGGCCGGCCCCGATGTGATCTCGCGGGGCTGGGTCGAACTGCCGGCGTTGGCCGGGCACGAGGCCGCGGTGGCCGATGCGGTCGAGTCCGACCTCCTGGCCGCACTCAAGGACCCGGACAACGACATCGAGCGCCTCGGCCAGATCGCCCGGCGGGCCGCCGGCCGTACGGTCAACGATCGCACCCGTCGCCGACCGATGATCGTTCCCGTCGTCCGCGAGGACTGACCCGACGAGACTGATTTCAGCGTCGTCCACAGGGTGCCCCGGTGCTGACAGGGGGGCCTGTTAGCGTCGAACGCACTGTGGCCACTCAACAGCGCAAGAAGCCCGCGTCCAAGAAGACCGCGAAGAAGCGGTCGTCGTCGAGCGCGGCCGCCAAGAAGAAGTCCACCGCGAAGCGCAGCAACACCGCCGCGTCGCGTGATGCAGTCGGGTCGGTCATGGCGAATCATCGGGCCGACGTCTGGGGAGTCGGGGCGTTCCTGCTCGGTGTGCTCTCGGCCTTCGCGGTGTGGCTTGGCAGCGCCGGGTTCATCGGCGAGGTCATCGATGACGGTCTCGCCCTCGGGGTCGGCCTCACCCGGGCGATCGTCCCGCTGGCGCTGATCGGCATCGGCATCGGGCTCGTGATGGGGGGTGACGACGACGGCGACGGCGACCTTGAACGCATCGCTCGGTTCACCGTCGGCAGCCTGTTGACCCTCGTCGCCGCCACCGGCCTGCTGCACGTCTTCCGAGGCCGTCCCGGCCTCGACGACGAGATCGAGGAGGTCGGCGCCGCCGGCGGCGCGCTCGGCATGGCGATCGGCGGGCCGCTGCACGCCCTCGCCGATTCCGCCGGTGCGGCCGTGATCCTGCTGGCGGTCGGCGTGATCGGCGTCATCATCGTCACCGGCTCGTCGGCCCGCACGGTCGGGGAGTTCGTCGCCAAAGGGGTGCGGCCCGTCCCCGCCCTGTTCGGTCGGGCTGTCCGGAGCCTCTTCGACGACCCCACCCAGGGCGAACCGGTCATCGACCTGCGCCCGGAGCCGCCGATGCCCGAACCGGCCCCCGAGCCCGAGGTCGAGCCCGAGCCCGAGGTCGAGCCCGCTCCGAAGAAGCGGGCCAAGAAGGCCGAGCCGGTCGCCGAGGCCGAACAGCAGTCGCTGCCGGTGCCCAAGTCGGTCGGCAACTGGAAGCTCCCGCCGATGAACCTGCTCTCACGCTCCGAGAAGCGTGAGGTCGACAAGCACGAGGTCGCCGAGCGCGGGCGTCTCTTGCAGTACACGCTCGACCAGTTCGGTGTGCCCACGACCCCGCTCGAGCCGATCGTCGGCCCGACCGTCACCCGCTACGTGCTCGAACTCGGCGAGGGCGTGAAGGTCTCCAAGCTCGAGAGCCTCCGCAAGGACATCGCCTACGCGATGGCCTCGCCCGACGTCCGCATCCTCGCTCCGATCCCGGGCCGGCGGGCGATCGGCGTCGAGGTCCCCAACTCCGATCGTCAGATCATCGCCCTCGGCGACATCTTGTCGTCGAAGGAGGCCCGCCAGGCCACCCATCCGCTCGAGGTCGCGGTCGGTCGCGACATCAACGGCAAGAACGTCATGGTCAACCTGGCCACGATGCCCCACGTGCTCATCGCCGGTGCCACCGGTGCCGGCAAGTCGTCGTGTCTCAACTCGCTGCTGACGTCGATCCTGATGCGAACCACGCCCGAACAGGTGCGCATGATCCTGATCGACCCCAAGCGGGTCGAGATGGGCCAGTACGACAAGGCGCCGCATCTGCTCACCGCGCCGGTGACCGATCCTCGTCAGGCCGCCAACGCCCTCGCGTGGGCGGTGCGCGAGATGGAGCGCCGCTACGACCTCCTCCACAAGGTCGGCTTCCGCGACATCACCGGCTACAACAAGGCCGTCGACGAGGGCACCGTGCAGCCAGGCCTCGGCGAGGTCGACGAGCACGGCGAACCACTCGAGTACACGCGCCTGCCCTTCATGCTCGTCGTCGTCGACGAGCTCGCCGATCTCATGATGGTCGCGGCCCGCGACGTCGAGGAGTCGATCGCCCGCATCGCCCAGATGGCCCGTGCCGTCGGCATCCACCTCGTGATCGCCACCCAGCGTCCCTCGGTCAACGTCATCACCGGTGTGATCAAGGCCAACGTTCCGGCCCGCCTGGCCTTCGCGGTGTCGAGCCTCACCGACTCCCGCGTGATCCTCGATCAGCCCGGCGCCGAGCGCCTCGTCGGTAAAGGCGACCTCTTGATGCTCGGCCCCTCGTCGTCGTCGCCGCACCGCGTGCAGGGGTGCTGGGTCGAAGAGACGGAGGTCCGCTCGATCGTCAAGCACTGGATCGACCAGGCCCCCGACTTCACCGACGACCAGACCGTCGGCGCCGAAACCGCCACGGGCGATGCCACCGCGGCCACCATCGCGGCCGGGGCGCCGATCCCGGGTGCGGGCGGGGTCACCAACACGGCCCCGAGCCTCGACATCACCGCCGCGCCGCCGGCCGTCGACGACGACGGCGATGAACTCCTCGGCCAGGCGATGGAACTCGTCGTCGAGACCCAGCTGGGCTCCACCTCCATGCTGCAGCGCAAGCTCCGGGTCGGCTTCGCCCGCGCCGGCCGCATCATGGATCTTCTCGAGGAGGCCGGCGTCGTCGGCCCCTCCACCGGCTCCAAGGCCCGCGAGGTCTTGATCACTCCTGAGGAGCTCGCCGCTCGCCGTGGCCAGGGCTGAGTAGTCTCTCGCCCGTGCTCCTCGGTCTCGTCTTCGCCATCAGCGGTCTGGTCGTCTTGACCTTCGCCGCCGATCACTTCGTCGCCGGCGCGGCCCGCATCGCGGTGTTCTACAAGGTGTCGCCCGTCGTGATCGGCGCCGTGCTGATCGGCTTCGGCACGTCGGCGCCCGAGATGGTCGTGTCGGGCATCGCGGCCGGCCAGGGCGATCTCGACATCGGTGTCGGCAACATCATCGGCTCCAACGTCGCCAACATCTCCCTCGTCCTCGCTGCCGCGGCGTCGATCCGGGTGATCCCGGTCGATTCGGCGACGCTTCGACGCGAAGTGCCGATCTCGGTCGCCTCCGTGATCGTGTTCGCCCTGCTCGTCCAGGGCGAGATCACCCGTCTCGAAGGGGCGCTCCTTGCGGTCTTGATCTTCACGTTCCTCGTGTTCGTCCTCCGCAGCTCGTCGTCGGACTCGACCTTCGACGACGACGTCGAGGACATCGTCGGCGACGCTCCGGTCGAGGTGTGGAAGGAAGCATTTCGGGCCCTCCTCGGCCTGCTGTTCGTAGTCGCCTCGTCGTACTTCATCGTCGACGGCGCCGAACGGGTGGCCGATGCCCTCGATCTCTCCGGCGGCTTCGTCGGCTTCACCCTCGTCGCCTTGGGCACCTCTGCCCCCGAGCTCGTGACGAGCGTCCAGGCGGCCCGTCAGGGCGAAACCGAACTCCTCGTCGGCAACCTGCTCGGCTCCAACGTCTTCAACAGCCTGGCTGTCGGCGGCATCATCGGCCTGGTCGGACCGGGACCGGTGCTCGACACCACCCTCGCCGAGACCGGCTCGATCCTGATGGTCGGCATCGTGGTCGTCAGCGCCGTCTTCATGTTCGTGGGCGGCTCGGTCGGCCGCAACAAGGCATTCGTGCTGTTCTTCTTGTGGGTCGTGTCGGTGGTGTTGTTGTCGGGCGGCGACAGCACCGACACCGCGCTGTCGGTCCTTCGCTAGACACCCCCGGTTCACCCAACGGGACCTTCGGCCCCGCACCCGGACGGCATGACGTCACCAGCCGCTCGCCGATCGGACGGAAGCGCGAAAGCGGCGGGGTCTGGCTGCCGAGAACTCTCACGTGGCAATGCAAGGAGCATGCCCCGCCGAGTCGGACTCACCGGAGGCGACCGCTGCGAAGCGGACCGGACCCGACTCGGCGGAGGCCCCTCCTCGCATCGCTGAGCCGATCGACCCAGGACCGAGTCCCGGGGCGAAATGCCGCGCCCGTCGATGACATCGGACTCTGCGGACACGGACCTCGGCCTCCGATCCTTTGCCCATGGCGATGGCGAGGCGATTGGCTCCGGCCCTCTTGGGCGGCGGCGTGGTGACCTACTGGCTGGTCGAGGCACCGATCCCGACAGCGGTGATCTTCGGACTCACGGCCTGCTTCGTCGTGCTGGAGCGGCTCTCGGGCACGGCGAACCGGGCCGGTCTGCTCGACGATCTCGCCCACCTCACCGTGACGACGCTCCTCGTGCGCCTCACCGGCATCGAGATCGTGATGGGAGCCTTTCGGGAGGTGCGGGGTGGCTGGACCGTGGCCGAACTGCCGCTGCTGCCGCGAGTCGTGCTGGTGATCGTCGCCTTCGATCTACTCGGCTACGCCCACCACCGGCTCATGCACGAGTCGTCACTGCTGTGGCCGATCCATCGGGTCCATCACGCCGTCGACCAGGTCGACGTCATGGTCAAGGCCCGTCGCCACCCCCTCGACGACGTCTTGCTCATCGTCTTCTTCGGTGCCGCTGGGTTCGCCCTCGGCGCCGACACCATCTCGCTGTGGGCCGTCGGGGCCGTGGCGACCATCCACGGGATGGTCGTGCACAGCGACATCATCGTCCGGCCGACCGTGTTCGACCGGCTCATCGTCACGCCGTGGGTTCATCACCGTCACCACGGCGTGGAGGGACAGAACGGCGACTTCGGTGGCCTGCTGACGGTGTGGGACAGGGCATTCGGCACCGGCGGGGTGGGAGCACCCTCACCCGCAGGTGCCGGTGACGACGAACTCGTCGGCGATTGGGTGGACCAGATGCTCCACCCGGTGCGCACGCTCGATCGTCGTCGCCCCCGCCCGACCGTCACCACCGGGATCCAGGGCCCGGTGGTGGCGGCCGGCGGTCGCTGATCTCCTCGACGGCTACCGTCGGCGGCATGGACGCCCGCCTGGCCGCACTCGCCGACCGCACCGAGATCGCCGATGTCGTCCACCGCTACTGCCGCGGGATCGACCGCCGCGACGTCGCGGCCGTGCGGGCCTGCTTCCATCCCGATGCCACCGATCGACACGGCGCCGAGCCTCGTTCGCTCGACGACTTCATCGCCTGGGTCGACCAGCTGACGGCGCGGTACGCGATGACCCACCACCTCGTGGCCGGCGTGGTGGTCGACCTCGCCGGCGATGTCGCCGTCGCCGAGTCCAACGGTGTCGCCGTGCACCGCAGCGACGATCCGGCACCGCACCTCAACCTGGTGACCGGCTTTCGCTATCTCGACCGCTTCGAACGACGCGACGATCGATGGGCGATCGCCGAACGCACCGCCGTGGGCGAGTGGGCGCTGCCCGTCACCGGCGATCGCTGGTGGTCGATGCCCGCCGACCATCCGACCGGGCGTCTCGATCGTGAGGATCCTCTGTACGCCCTGCTCGGGAGCCTGGGCCTCGACCTCTAGGCTGGGGCGACCATGGGTGAGCCGCAGACCTACTTCCTCGAAACGCTCGGCTGCCCCAAGAACCAGGTCGATTCCGACAAGCTCGAAGGGCGCTTCGCCGCCGACGGCATGGTCGCGGTTGATTCGCCCGACGAGGCCGACATCGTCGTGGTCAACACCTGCGCCTTCATCGACGAGGCCCGTCAGGAGTCCGTCGACACGATCCTGAGCCTCAGCGACCAGCGGCGCGACGGCGCCAAGCTCGTCGTCACCGGCTGCATGGCCGAACGCCACGGTGACGAGATCGCCGACTCGCTGCCCGAGGTCGATCAGGTCGCCCCGTTCGGTGTCGACATCACCGGCTCCACCGCGGTGGCGGTCAGCCTGGGCCCGACCCGCCGGGCGCCGGACTTCGACCTGCTCAACCTGCCTCGCCCAGCGTCGGCGCGCCCCTGGTCCTACGTCAAGATCGCCGAGGGCTGCGACCGGGCGTGTGGCTTTTGCGCCATCCCGACCTTCCGCGGCCCCCAGCGCAGCCGTTCGATCGACCAGATCCTCACCGAGGTCGACGAGCTCCAGGCGCGAGAGATCGTGCTCGTCGCCCAGGACCTCGCCGCCTACGGGCGCGACCAGGGGGTGGGGGAGCGGGCGATCATCCCGCTGGTCCAGCAGGTCGCCGAGCGGGTCGACCGGGTGCGGCTGCTCTACCTCTACCCGTCGGATCTGACCGACACCCTGATCGACACCATCTGCGCCACTGGCGTGCCGTACTTCGACCTCAGCTTGCAGCACGTCTCGCCGCCGCTGATGCGCCGGATGCGACGCTGGGGCGACGGCGAGCGCTTCCTGCGCCGCATCGCCGACATCCGTACTCGGGAACCCGAGGCTGCGTTCCGCTCGAACTTCATCGTCGGCTATCCCGGGGAGACCGAGGACGACCACGACGCACTCCTCGACTTCGTCGAGCAGGCCCAGCTCGACTGGTGTGGCTTCTTCGCCTACTCGCCGGAAGCCGGCACCTACGCGATGGAGCTCGACGGCGAGGTCGCCCCCGGCCTGCGCGACGAGCGCCTGGCTGAACTCCGGGAACTGCAGGACGACATCACCGCGGCAAAACGTGACCTTCTGGTCGGTTCGCAGGTCAGAGTGCTCGTGGATGAACCAGGAGTCGGCCGTAGCCACCGCGAAGCCCCCGAGATCGACGGCGTGATCGTCGTGCCCGGCACGCTGGCGGTGGGTGAGTTCCACGACCTCACCGTCACCGCCACGATGGGCCCCGACGTGGAGGCCTCGTGAGCGAACCCACGACCGAGCCGCGTGAGGTCGGGATCACCCACCCGGCCAACCTGTTGACCCTCACCCGCCTCGTCTTCGCGCCGCTGCTGTTCTGGTTCGTGCTCGACGCCGAGGCCGACCGGGGCGCCTCGTGGGCCGCGTTCGGTCTCGGGATCGCCCTCGCGATCACCGACTTCCTCGACGGCCGGGTCGCCCGGCGATCCAACGTGGTCAGTCGCAGTGGTGCGTTCCTCGATCCGCTGGCCGACAAGATCGTCGTGATCGGCGGTGCGTACTGCCTGGTCTACGTCGAACGGTACTGGTGGGTGCCCGTCACGATCATCGCCGTGCGCGAGCTCGGCATCACCGCCTGGCGCAGCCGATGGGCTCGAGAGGGGCTCGCGCTGCCGGCGCGGACCTCGGCGAAGTACAAGACCTTCGTGCAGGCCCTGGCGCTCATCCTCGCGGTCATGCCGACCCTGCAGGATCAGGGCACGCTGATCGCGCTGTCGTTGTGGATCGCGGTCGGTTGGACGGTGTACACCGGCGTGCAGTATCTCCTCGACGGGCAGAATGCCCTGAGCACCACCGGCGACTGATCGGCGGGCTCCCTTGCCCTGCCGGAGACGGCACGTGACCCTGCCGGAGGCGGCACCGTGAAGTGTGAAGTCGTGGCGATCGGTACCGAGTTGCTGCTCGGACAGATCGTCGACACCAACTCGTCCTACATCGGCGAGCAGCTCGCCATGGTGGGGATCGACTCCCATCATCAGACCAAGGTCGGCGACAACCACGACCGCATGGTGGCGGTGCTGCGCCAGGCGCTCGACCGCAGCGATGCGGTGATCTGCTGCGGCGGGCTCGGCCCGACCCAGGACGACATCACCCGCGCCGCGATCGCGGAGGTGATGGGAGTGGCGCTGGTCCGCGACGAGGCGATCGTCGAGCGGATCCGCACCATGTTCGGCAGTCGGGGTCGGTCGATGCCCGACAACAACCTGCTGCAGGCCGACGTGCCCGAGGGGGCGTCGATCAATCCCGCCATGCCGGGCACGGCCCCCGGGCTGATCTGCCCGCTGAACGGCGAGTACGAGGGCAAGGTCATCTACGCGGTGCCGGGCGTGCCGTGGGAGATGAAACAGATGCTCGCCGAGGGGATCCTGCCCGACCTCCAGCTCCGAGCGGGCTTCACCGGGGTCATCCACAGCCGCACGCTGCGCACGTGGGGGCAGAGCGAGTCGGGTCTGGCCGAACAGCTCGACGATGAGATCCGCCGCCTCGACGAGGTCGGCGGCGCGACGATCGCCTTCCTGGCGTCGGGCTGGGAGGGACTCAAGGTCCGCATCACCGCCAAGGCCGACACCGAAGAGCAGGTCGCGGCGATTCTCGACGACGAAGAACGCATCGTCCGCGAGATCGTCGGCGACGAGATCGTCTTCGGGACCGACGACGACACCATGGAGTCCGTCGTGCTCCAGTTGCTGCGGGATCGGGGCGAGACGCTCTCGGTGGCCGAGTCGCTCACCGGCGGACTGATCGGAAGCCGCCTCACCGGCATTCCCGGTTCGAGCGACGTGTTCCGCGGTGGTGTCACGCCCTACGACCGCGAACTCAAGCTGTCGCTCCTCGGGTGCCCTGACGTGCCGGCCGTGAGCGAGGAGATGGCGTTGGCGATGGCCGAGCGGGTCTGTGTGGTGCTCGGCACCGATGTCGGCGTCGCCGTCACCGGTGTCGCCGGCCCCGCCCCGCTCGAGGGCAACGACCCCGGCGACGTGTGGTTCGCGACGTGTGTCGGTGGTGTCGCCGAAGCCCACTTCCTCAAGATGCCGTTCGACCGTGAACGGATCCGCCAGTTCACCTGCATCATGACCCTCAACGGTCTGCGAAACCGGCTGCTCGCCGGCGACTGACGTGACACGATCGACGCCGTGACCTTCCGAGCGCGCGGCATCGAACCCCAGGACGGCTTCCACGCGGACGGCTTCGTCGTGCGCCGGCTGCTGCCGAGCGACGTGGAGGCGGATCACCGAGCGGTGATGGCGAGCCGCGAGTTCCTCTACCACTGGGAACAGGAGCCGCCCTGGCCGGCCGAGGACTTCACCGTCGCCGAGGATCTCGTCGACCTCGAGCGGATGGCGACCCGTCACGACGATGGCGTCCGCTACACCTTCGCGGTGATGACCCCGGATGAAGCCGAGGTGCTGGGCTGCGTCTACCTCCTGCCGGGCGACGATCCGATCTATGGCGCTGTCTCGGTCACGTCGCACGACGGCACGACCCTGGGCGACGTCGACGCGACCGTGTCGTTCTGGGTCGGGGTGGCGACCTGGCCCGACGGCTTCGAGCGCACTGTGCTCGAAGCCGTCGTGCGCTGGCTGCGCGACGACTGGTCGCTCGGCCCCTTCGTGGTGGTCACCAACGAGGCGCTCGACCATCAGATCGCGACCATCGAATCGCTCGGCCTGCGCCGTGCGTTCGACTTCCGGCGTGACCGCGATCTCTCCACGTCGCAGGCCTACGCGCCGTGAACTCGCCGGCGGAGGAACTCGTCGAGGTGCTCGACGCCGACGGCAACGTCGAGCGAATCGTCACCCGAGCCGAGATGCGGGCGGGCAACCTGCGCCATCGCAACATCGCCGTTCTCGTCCAGCGCCCCGATGGGCGTCTCGTCGTCCACCAGCGAGCCGACTGGAAGGACGTCTACCCGTCGCTGTGGGACGTCGCGTTCGGCGGCGTTCCCGGGGTCGGTGAACCCGACGATCTGGCCGCGGTGCGAGAACTGGCCGAGGAGGCCGGCATCGATGTCGCCGTCGACGACCTCCGGCCCCTCGGGTCTCGGACCCGGGTCACCGAGTCGGTCGCCTGGCACGGCGTCTTCTACCTGCTCGTGACCGACGCCGATCTCCATCCGGCCGACGGCGAGGTGGCCCGCATGGAGGAGATCCCGGCCGCCGAGATCCGGCGGTGGGCCGACACCCATCCGCTGTGTCCCGATGTCGTGCCGCTGCTCGACGACCTGGGACCCTGGCTCGCCTAGGCCCGGGGGAGACGCCAGATCCCGTGGGGGGCCTGGGGGAAGTGCGGGAGCAGGCGATCCTCGAACCAGGTGAACCCGAGTCGCTGGGCGACGGCCTGGCTCGGCGTGTTCTCGGGGAGGATGACGCTGACCAGTGCATCGACGTCGTGGTTGGCGAAGCACCAGTCGACCGCGGCACGCCCCGCCTCGGTGGCGAAGCCGTTGCCCCACTGCCACGGGTGCAGGACCCAACCGATCTCGAGGCCGGGCCAGTCGGCCCGGTGGGGGAGATGGGAGCCGGCCCGACCGATGAACTCGCCCGTGTCGCGCCGCTCGAGCGCCCACTGCCCGGACCGTCGCAGCGCCCACTGTCCCCGCCACAGAGCGAGGTGGGTCCAGGCGTCGTCACGCGAGAACGAATCGGCGACGTGCATCGATGCTCGGACCTCGGGGGTGTCGTACATCGCGAAGTAGGCCTCGACGTCGTCGTCGCGGAACGGGCGCAACCGGAGTCGCTCGGTCTCGATGGTCGGGCACTCGCTCATGGCCGTCAGTCTCGCGCTCTATGGTCTGGCGTATGGCTGACGTCGACGCTGTAGGTGTCATCGCAAACGATCTGGCGGCGTCGGTCGCGTTCTACGAACGGCTCCTGGGGGAGCGGACCTTCGACGGCGACGGCCACGTCGAGTTCACCGCCGCCAGCGGCTTTCGGCTCATGATCGACTCGGTGGCGATGATCGAGTCGTTTTCCACACACACGCCCGCGACCGGCGGCCGCAACGTCTCGCTTGCGTTCGCCTGCACCTCGCCCGGCGAGGTCGACGAGCTCTACGCCGCAGCGGTCGCGGCCGGGCACACGGGAACCGTCGCCCCCTTCGATGCGCCGTGGGGCCAGCGCTACGCCACGGTGCTCGACCCCGACCAGAACCCGGTCGATCTGTTCGCCCCGCTCAGCTGACGGCGGGTGGCTCGGCCGCCCACCAGAGCAGGGCTGCGGCGAGCGCGAGGCCGGCGAGGGGCAACAGCACCCACGTCATCGGGTACGGCGGCCCGTCGCTGAGCACCTGGACGTAGACCGCAACCGATCCGAACACCAAGACGCCACCGGTGGCGGCGGCGAGTATGGGAGCGAACCGATGTCGGCGTCGCAGCGTCGCCGCGGTGAGCAGACACAGAGGTCCGGTGACGAGCAGGTCTGTCCACTGCAGCCAGGTTGCGCTCTGGGGATCCTGGCTCCAGATCGGGCCGGCTCCCCAGGCGGCCAGACCGCCGACCACGGCGAACAACCCCGTGGCCGCCGTCGACCACACCAGAGCCGGAGTGACGATGGATCGTCTCACGCCTCGACGGTAGAGGCATCAGGAGGGGAGAGGCATCAGGAATGTGGCTCATGTCACGGTGCGTCACCTTGACAAGGTTCAAGATTGAAATAAATACTGATCGCAAGAAGTTCAATCTTGAAGTAAACCACGCAGGAGTCCTCCATGACCGCCACCGAATCCCCCGTCATCACCGCCGGCACCTGGGCCATCGAGCCGATGCACAGCGAATGCGGCTTCACCGTTCGTCACCTCGGCATGTCCAAGGTGCGCGGCCGCTTCAACACCTTCTCCGGTTCGGCCGTCATCGGTGACGACCTGTCGTCGGCCCGAGTCGAGGCCGTCATCGACCTCAGCTCGGTCGACACGAACAACGCCGGCCGCGACGGTCACCTCACTAGCGGCGACTTCTTCAACGCCGAGACCCATCCGCAGATGACCTTCGTCTCGACCTCCGCCACCGCCGACACGATGATCGGTGATCTCACGATCAACGGCATCACCAAGCAGGTCGAGCTCGAGGTCGAGTTCCACGGCGTCGCCGTCGACGGCTACGAGATGACCCGAGCCGGCTTCTCCGCCTCCGGCGTGATCAAGCGCAGCGACTTCGGCATCGACTTCAATGCCCCGCTCGGCATGGACGGCATGCTCATCAGCGACAAGGTCGCGATCGAGCTCGAGATCCAGCTCGTCCCCGCCGGCTGAACCCGGCCTTCGTCCCCACCCCTCGAACCACGAACCCCCTCCAAGCAGAAAGGTCCTAACATGACTGCGACCATCGTCCGCGCCGACCAGCGCTTCGAGACCAACGCCGGTTGGCTCGAGAGCTACCACAGCTTCAGCTTCGGCGGTCACTACGACCCGAACAACACCGGCCATGGCCTGCTGCTCGTCGCCAACGACGACCGGGTCCGGCCCGGCCAGGGCTTCGGCACCCACGGGCACCGCGACATGGAGATCGTGTCGTGGGTCCTTGACGGGGTGCTCGAGCACCGCGACTCCTACGGCAACCACGGCGTGATCCGACCGGGCCTGATCCAGCGCATGTCGGCCGGCACCGGCATCCAGCACTCGGAGATGAACGGCTCGGCGAGCGAACCCGTGCACTTCCTGCAGATGTGGGTTCCGCCCGACACCACGGGCATCGAGCCGGGCTACGAGGAGCTCGACGTCAGCGACCGACTCGACTCCGGTGAGCTGGTCGTCGTCGCCTCCGGCCAGGGCCACGAGGGCGCGGTGAAGCTCCACCAGGCCGGCGCCGTCATGTCGGTCGCCCGACCGGGCAACGGTGCGACCGTCGAGGTCGACCCTGCACCGGCGATCCACCTGTACGTCGCCCGCGGTGCCGTGACCGCCGAGGTCGACGGTGAGCCGGTGGTGCTGAACGAGGGCGACGCCCTCCGGCTGGTCGGCCAGGGCGTCACCGTCACCGGTGCCGACGACTCAAACGAGATCGTCGTCTGGAGCACCGCCGCCGGCTGAGCCCGGCTCGTCGATGCCGGTCGGCTTGAGCCGTCCGGCATCGACCACCGCCCGACGCAACAGGAACTCGATCTGGGCGTTCACGCTCCGCAGCTCGTCCGCGGCCCATCGCTCGAGCGCGGCGTGCACATCCGGGTCGATGCGGAGCGGATAGCTCTTGCGCTTGCGGGCCATGGTCGGGTCGGGTCAGTAGATCGATCCGGCGTTGACCACCGGCGTGGTTTGGTTCTCCGAGGTGAGCACGACCAGCAGGTTCGACACCATCGTCGCCTTGCGCTCCTCGTCGAGTTCCACGACGTCGCGCTCGTTGAGCATCTCGAGGGCGTCCTCGACCATGCCGACGGCGCCCTCGACGATGGTGCGGCGCGCCGCCACGACGGCGGCCGCCTGCTGACGGCGCAGCATCGCCTCGGCGATCTCGGTCGCGTAGGCGAGATGGGTGAGGCGAGCTTCGACGACGTCGATCCCGGCGTCGTCGAGGCGCTGCTGCAGCTCCTCGTGGAGGCTGGCGGCCACGACGTCGGGATCGGCGCGAAGGCTCGTGCGGTCGCCCTGGAAGTCGTCGTAGGGGTACTGGGTGCCGAGGTGGCGGATCGCCGTCTCGGATTGCACCACGACGTAATCGTCGTAGTCGTCGACATCGAACACGGCCTTGGCGGTGTCGGTGACCCGCCACACGACGACGGCGGCGATCTCGATGGGGTTGCCCTCGGCGTCGTTGATCTTCGACACCGGGGTCTGGAAGTTGTGCACCCGCTGGCTCACCTTGCGCGATTCGGCCTTGGTGAACGGGTTGGCCGTCCAGTACCAGCCCGGCTCGGTGATCGTGCCGCGGTAGCGGCCGAACAAGATGATCACCAGCGCTTCATTGGGCTGCACCAGATAGTGGGGGATCAGGAAGGCCGTCGCGAGCAGCGCCGAGAGCACGATGGTGATCACGAAGATCGGGTGCACGAGCGCGACGAGGGCGATGCTGAGCGCCATGCCGGCGATCGCCCCGAGGAGGGCGAGGATGCCGACGATGCCGGGCGAGGCCCTGCCGGGCTTCTCGACGATGCTGCTGCCGAGGTCGGGAACGGTGTGCGGAACGGGGGAATCATTCATGCATCAAAGTGATATCACATTTCGCGTCGGTCGTGCGCTCGGGTCAACATGGGCGCCGCCCACCCCATCTCAGGAGTTCTCATGAAGTTCGGCATCGCCTTCGCCAACACCGGCCCCTTCGCCGGGGGCCCCGGAGCCGCCATACTCGGCCAGGCCGCCGAGGCAGCCGGTTTCGACTCGGTCTGGACCGTCGAGCACGTCGTGTATCCCGAGGGGTACGAGTCGGCCTACCCGTACGCCCCCGACGGCAAGATGCCCGGCACCGGTGACAATCCGATCCCCGACCCGCTCGTCTGGCTCGCCTTCGTGGCCGCCACCACCACCGAGCTTGGGCTCGCCACCGGCATCTCGCTGCTGCCCGAGCGTCACCCCGTGACCTACGCCAAGGAGGTCGCCACCGTCGATGCCATGTCCGGTGGGCGTCTGCAGCTCGGCATCGGGATCGGTTGGCTGAAGGAGGAGTTCGAGGTCCTGGGTGTGCCGTGGGAGCGCCGTGCCGCCCGCACCGAGGAGTACGTCGAGGTCATGCGGGCGCTCTGGGCGGCCGACAACGCCAGCTTCGACGGCGAGTTCGTCTCGTTCGAAGGCATGAGCTCCAACCCGAAGCCGCCCAACGGCAGCGTTCCCATCACCATCGGCGGCCACAGCCACGCGGCCGCGAAGCGAGCCGGCCGGATGGGCAACGGCTTCTTCCCGGCCAAGGGCGACATGGCGGAGCTGATCGACATCGCTCGCACGACGGCCACCGAGCACGACCGCGACGGCGCGGCGCTCGACATCACGGGTGTCCACCCCGGCATCTTCGGCGGCGACATGGCGGCTGCGGTCGAGGAAGCGGCCTCGTGGGGGCTCGACCGACTGGCCGTGCCCTCGTTCATGTTCTTCCAGAACCCGCAGGAGTCGATCGCGGCGATGGGCGAGAAGATCGCGCCGTTCGTCGACTGAGCCCCCGGCTCAGCCCTCCGCTCGGCGTAGTGGGCGGGAGTGATCCCAGTCGGCCAGCAGTGAGCGCAGCGCGGTGATCAGGATCAACGGCACGTCGAGCATCGGGTGATGCCCGGCGGTCGGGAGTTCGATCACCGGCGCGACGCGCCCGAGCTGCTCGTACATGTAGTCGCCGATGTCGGGCGTGACGAGCCCGTACTCACAGCGCAGCAACGCGACACGGCAGCGGACGGCCGGGAGCAGCTGCGCCGGTTCGGCGCGGCGAGGGATGAAGATCGTCGGATCGAACTTCCACCCCCAGCGGCCGTCGTCGAGTGGGGTCAGCGAGTTTCGGGCGACGTAGTCCTTCACGTAGGGCAGGTAGTGCCGCTGCTCGGGGATCGTGCGGAAGCGGGCGATCGGGATCTCCGGATCGTCGTAGGTCTTGGCCTTGGAGAACTCGTCGGTGCGCCGCGCCCGGGCGACCTCGGGATCCTCGGCCTGCACCGGTGAATCGATGATGACCGCGCCGCCGATGTGGTCGCACTGCCAGGCCGCGGTTGCGATGGTGACGAAGCCGCCCATCGAGTGGCCGACCACCACCGGCGGTGAGGCGAAGCCGGCGTCGTCGATGACCGCCGCGACCTCTTCGGTCCAGGCCCGCATCGTGTAGTCCTCACGGCGGTCGCTGTCGCCGTGCCCGCTCAGATCGAGGGCGACGACTCGGTAGTCGGGAAGAAAGGTCGGGCCGATGTGCGCCCACCAGTGGGCGTGGGCCGCGCCACCGTGGACGAGCACGATGCCCGGGAGGTCGCGCTCGCCCCAGGCGAGGTAGTGGATCGAGGTGCCGTCGACGTCGATCCGATGCGACTCGGGAGTCGTGTCGATCGCTCGGGTGAACCAGCCGGGTGCATCACTCATGGGGTCATGGTGCCTCAGACACCACGAACTCCACACGTTTGCCGAGCGCGAGTTCGAGCAGGCCGGCCCGCTCGCGGGCGGTGAACAGCTCGAGTTCGACATCGAGCCCGTCGGCCACGTCGAGCCCGATGGTCAACGCATCGTCGAGCTCGACCGTCACCGACCGAACCGCTCGGCGGTAGGTGCGGTCGAGGCCGATCGCGATCCGCAGCATCCCGGCCAGCACGCGGACTCGTTGGCGGTCGTCGTCGCCGAGGGCGGCGAACTCCTCGTGCTTGGGGCGAGGGTTGCTCTTGCGGTGGTAGCGGGCGACCTGGGCGATGAGCTCCAGTTCGTGTTCGTTGAAACCGGCGAGGTGCTCGCTGTGCCGGATCACGTAGTAGCTGTGCTTGTGGTGCGCGGCATGAGCGATGAACCGGCCGACGTTGTGGAGGAGCCCGGCGGCCTCGAGCACGTCGCGCTCGGCGTCGCCATAGCGATGGCGGGGCGCCGACTCGTCGAACAACTGGAGGGCGAGGTCGGTGGCGTGCTCGGCGTGGGTGAGATCATCCTCATAGCGCCGGGCGACCGCCTCGACGCTGGAACGCCGGAGATCACCGAGATGGTGGAGGGCGTCGGTGGTGGCCGACTGGCGGCGGAGCTGGTCGAGCACGACGCCCTCGCGCAGCGCCGCCGGCGACACGATCATCTCCTCGATGCCCAGGCTCTTGAAGATCTGGCGCAACAGGATGGCACCGCCGACGATGACGTCGGCCCGGTGCGGATCGAGGCCTGGGGTTCGGGCTCGGCTCCGGGCGTCGTCGGCATCGAGCAGCGAGCGGGTCACGGCGCGAAGTCCGTCTCGGGTGAGGACCAGGTTGTCGATCGTTCGGGGCGAGTCTCCGGATTCGAGGGCCGCCATGCGGGCGAGGTTCTCGATCGTGCCCGAACACCCGATGACGATCTCGAAACCGGCGTCGCGGATCTCCCGGGCAGCCGGCGCGAGGAACGCCCGGACGTACTTCTTGCACTCGTCGACCGCCTTCTTGGTGACGGTGCCGTCGGGGAAGAAGCGATCGGTGACGCGGATGTGCCCGAGCTTCAGCGACCGGGTCAGTTCGGGGGTCGTGCCGGTGCCGACCGCGAACTCGGTCGAGCCGCCACCGATGTCGATGACGAGGTGATGCCGGTCGGCCGCGGGCACGGCGCCGATCGCGCCCAGATGGATCAAGCGAGCCTCCTCGACCCCGGAGATCACACTCACCTCGACGCCGGCGTGCTCGCGGGCTGCAGCGATGAAGTCGGCTTGGTTCTCGGCCTCGCGTACGGCGCTGGTCGCCACCGCCACGATCGTCGCGCCGTGGGCTTCGGCGAGGCGGCGGAATCGACCGAGCGCGCCGATCGCCCGCTCGCTGGCGTCCGGTGCGAGCTGCTTCATGTCACGGCCGCCCGACCCGAGCCGCACCGGGACCTTCTCGCGCATGACGACATCCGGCGAGCCGCCCTCGACCGGGCGGGCGATCACGAGGTGGACCGAGTTGGTGCCGATGTCGATCGCCGCGACCGGGCGGACGTCGGGGGTGCTCATCGTCGACTCCGCGGACCGATCTCGCGAACCGACGTCGCCGGGGCGGCATCGCCGAGGATCCGGCCACACGTCGCCAACGCGAACGTGGCGATACCGGCCGAGACAGCGAAGGCGGTCGACCGGTCGAACGTGTCCGACACCACGCCGATCACGGGTCCACCCAGGCCGAAGGCGAGGTCGAAGAACATCGACAGGGTGCTGATGGCGTGGCTGCGCTCGGCATCAGGAGCAGTATCCACCACGAGCGCGAACAGCGCGGGGAACAGGAACGATTGGGCCACGGCGAGGATCGCCGCGCCGACATAGACGCCCGCGGGTTCGGTCCACACCGCCAGAACCGCGAGCCCGACGGCGCCGCACGACAACGAGATGCGGCTGGTGCGGACGGGCCCGAGCCGGTCGGGGAGCTTCGCCGCGAACACACGGAGGCAGATGATCACGAGCGCGAAGACGGTGAAGACGGTGCCGGTGTTGGCGATGCCGACCTCTTCGGCGTGCAACGCAGCGAACGCGAGGAAGCCCGTGTAGCCGAGCAAGCCGAGGAACAGCACGGCGCCGGGCCGAAGCGCCGCTCGGTGCAGCAGCACCCGTCGCTCCGGCTTGGGAGGAGGTTCGGCCGGGGCGCCCGGCGCCACGATGCCGGTCGTGGCTGCGGCGGCGGCCAGGCCGCCGGCGACGATCCACGCCGTGTCGGTGCTGAACGTCTCGGAGATCCACTCGCCCAGCGGCGGGCCGAGGAAGAGCGAGCCGTAGATCGCTAGCGAGAAGTAGCTCGCCGCCTCACCCCGTCGTTCGTCGGTCGCGAGATCCTGGGCCGCGCTGGCGGCGCCGACGAAGACGGCGGCCTCGCCGAGTCCGGCGAGCGCCCGAAAGGCGATTACCATGCCCAGGCTGGTTGCGGTGGCCGTGGCGATGGTCGCCAGGCCGGCGACGATCGCGCCGCTCACGATCAGGCGCTGGCGACCGTGGCGATCGCCGAGCGGGCCGATGATCGGGCGGATGCACGCAGCGGCGAGACCGAACGAACTGACGGCGATGCCGACCTGGGCGTCGGTGCCGCCGAGTTCGCCCTCGACGAACAGCGGCAGGACCGACAACGTCATGTTGAGGCCGAGGAAGTAAAGGGTGACGCCGGAGACGAGGGCGACGAAGCGAGGCGTGAGCAGGGTCGGGCGGACGGTGGGTGAGGTCACCAGGGGGCGTCTGTCTGTTCGGGGGTGAGGGTCCAGGGAGCGAGGGCGATCTGATCGGGTGTGAAGCGATCCAGCAAATCGGCCGGCGTCGTCTCTCGCTCCGGCACCTCGAGCCCGAGCGTGGCGGCGAGGACGGCGACGACTCGACCCGGCGTGTCGCCCATCGCGAGCCGGTCGTCGAGGGTCACGGCGCCGTGGCGTTTGGCGAGGCGGTCGCCGTCGGCGGCGAGCACGAGCGGAACGTGGGCCCAAACGGGGCGAGCGATCCCGAGCAGGTCGGCGAGATGGGCCTGGCGCGGGGTCGACGACAAGAGATCGTCGGCCCGGACCACCTCCTCGATTCCCTGGGCGTCGTCGTCGACCACGACGACGAGGTTGTAGGCCGGTGTGCCGTCGCCTCGCCGCAACACGATGTCGTCGACGATCTCGGTGTGGTCGCCATGGAGGCGGTCGGTGATCGTCACCTCGGGTTGCTCGGTCCGCAGGCGGATCGCCGGCGGCCTGACAGAGGCCTCGCGCTCGGCGATCTCGGCGGCGCTCAGGTCCCGGCACGTGCCGGGGTAGTGGCCGGGCGGCAGGTGCGGCGCCGACGCCGCCTCCCGGATCTCGCGGCGCGAACACCAGCACCGGTAGGTGCGCCCGGCGGCAGCGAGGTCGGCGAGCGAATCTTCGTATCGCGCTCGCCGCTCCGACTGCCGCACCGGTTCGTCGTCCCAGTCGAGCCCGAGGCGTTCGAGGTCACGGCGCTGCCCGTCCTCGTGCGTTCGCCGGGCGGTGGCGCCGTCGAGATCCTCGAACCGCAGCAGGAACTCACTCCCGGCGTGGCGGGCGAACAGCCAGGCGGCCAGCGCCGTGCGCAGGTTCCCGACATGAAGGGTGCCCGTCGGGCTCGGGGCGAAACGGCCACGGCTCACGTTCCGAGTGTCGCGCGGACCCCGACCGGCAGGGCGTACCGGTCAGGGTCCACGCGCCCCTCGTCGTCGGTGACGAGCCCCTCCAGGTTCCCGACGACGAGGGGATCGGACCGTCATGAGAGGGAGACGGTCCGATCGGTGAGGTCCGCCAATTCGTCGGACTGCTCGGTGCGGAGATCACGGTCGAGGCGGTCGGCCTCCTCGGCGACGGCGATCAGATCGATGTCGTCGGCGTAGGGGCTCGACCGGAGCACCTCGGCCCAGGTGGCGACCGTCGTCGCCAATTGGAACTCGAGGCTGGTGTCGAGCCAGCGGGATTCGATGTCGTCGAACTCGATGTCGGCATCGGTCTCGATCCAGTTGCCCGTGCCGGGATCACGCCAGCGGAGGGTGATCTCGCCGAGGTCGTCGCCGGTCCCGGCGTCGCGGTCGAGGTCGAGTTCGTACAGTGCGGTGACGGTGTGGCCCGACGACAGTTCGCCCGCGTCGACGTCGTCGTTGCGGAAGTCGCGATCGAGGATGCCGCGGTTCTCGAACCCGATCAGGCGGTACTCGTCGACCAGGTCCTCGTCGAACTGGATCTGGATCCGGGCGTCGATCGCGACCGGCGCCAGGGTCGCGATCAATTCGTCCTCGAAGAGCCGCTCGGCTTCGTCGCGGGTGTCGACATAGGCGTAGAACCCGTCGCCGCGATCGGCGAGCTGCTCCATCGTGGCGTCGTTGAAGTTGCCCATGCCGAAGCCAACGGTGACCAACTGGATCCCGTCGATCGCCCGGTCCGAGATGTCGCGGGTGAGCCGGTCGGCGTCGGTGGTGCCGACGTTGGCGACGCCGTCACTCGCCAGGATCAGCCGGTTGATGCCGCCCTCGACGAACATCTGGTCGGCGAGTTCGTAGCCGGTCCGCAGCCCCGCCTCGAGGTTGGTGCTGCCGCCAGGCCGGAGATCGTCGATCGCGTCGACGATCGTGCGTTCCTGCGCCGCTGGGGTCGGCTCGAGGATGATCGCCGAGCTGTCGCCGTAGGTGACGATCGCGACCGTGTCGTCGTCGTCGAGTTCGTCGACCAGCTCTCGCAACGCCTCCTTGACCAGACCCAGCCGGTCGTCGCGATCCATCGACCCGGAGGTGTCGACCACGAACGTCAGCGCGGCCGGGGGCCGCTCGTCGTCGTCGATCACCGCGGCCTGGACCCCGACCCGGACGAGCACGTTGCCGTCGTCGAAGGGGGAGGGGCCGCCGTCGACGTGCAGCCGCAGCCCCTCGGGGGGAGCCGCGTAGTCGTAGTCGAAGAAGTTGACGAACTCCTCCACGCGCACGCCGTCCGCCGGCGGGCGCACCCCTTCGTCGATCCAGCGGCGGGCCACGACGTAGGAACCGGTGTCGACGTCGAGTGCGAAGGTCGACGTGGCGTCCACGTCGGTGTCGACGAAGGGCCGGACGCCGTGATTCTCGAACGTGTTGTCCTCGAGCCGGGCCGGGTCGGGCTCCTCCTCGGACGAACCGAACAGGCCGTCGGCGGCGGCCTCCTCGGCCATGTCGTCGTCGGCGTCGGCGAAGAAGCCGTCGGCGTCGCTGCCGTCGTCGGTGGATCCCGCGTCGGTCGTCGAGAAGTCCGCTTCGGCGTCACCGCCGGCGGTGTCGGACGAGCGATCCTCGATGACCGACGCCGAGTCCCCGGATTCGGCGGCCTCGTCGTCGTCGCTGCCGCATGCGGTCGCCAGGACGGCGACGGCGCCGAACACGACGAGCAGCCGCAACAGCAGCGATGGGCGGCTCTGGATCGACGGACGGGACGGGTGGTGCTCGGTGATACGCATGGCCCTCTGACGGACGCCGCCCACGCGCTGGTTCCCGTGTCATCGCTTCGTCACGGTTCCGACACGGCTTCGTGCGCTTCGCAACGTCCCACCTGGGCGCTTCACCCGTTCGCCATGGCAAAATGGTCGGGTGCACGGCATCGCAGACGACCACGACCACATGGTCCACCGCCACCGAGACGTCCAGGGCGGCAACGCCCGGGCTGCGGTGTTCGGTGTGAGCGACGGTCTGGTATCGAACGTCGCGCTCATCCTCGGCATCGCCGGTGCATCGACCGACGGATCGCTCGTGCGGCTGGCCGGCGTCTCCGGGCTCCTCGCCGGCGCCATCTCGATGGCGGCGGGCGAATGGGTGAGCGTGCGGGCCCAGAACGAGCTCATCGAACGTGAGCTCGAGATCGAGCGGCGGTCGTTGGCCGAGAATCCCGAGGCCGAGACCCGAGAGCTCGCCGCGATCTACCGCAACCGCGGCCTCGATCCCGAACAGGCCGCCCAGGTGGCCGAAGGGGTGATGGCCGATCCCGAGGTCGCACTCGACGTCCACG
Organism: Actinomycetota bacterium; assembly: GCA_039815945.1. Classification (GTDB taxonomy): domain Bacteria; phylum Actinomycetota; class Acidimicrobiia; order Acidimicrobiales; family Aldehydirespiratoraceae; genus UBA11606. Next base: position 23,180 of record JBCBYI010000021.1, read on the forward strand.
CTCGAGAAGAGCTCGGCGTCGACCCCCAGGGCGCCGGGAGCCCCGTCCAGGTCGCGCTCTCGTCGTTCATCGCCTTCGCCATCGGCGCGATCGTGCCGCTGCTGCCCTGGTTCTTCGCCGATGGCGCCGATGCGACGATCGCCTCGGTCGTGCTCGGGACCATCGCCGCTGCCGTGGTCGGCTGGCTGGTCGGAACGCTCACCGAACGCTCCCGGGTACGCACCGCGATGCGTCAGGTGCTGGTCGCGGTCTTCGCGTGCGGCGCGACGTATATCATCGGCAGCGCGTTGGGCGTGTCGGTCGCGTAGTCCCGGGTAGAAGTTCCCTTCAAGCCCAGAGCCGCGTAGGTCGATGTTCCTATCGCGGCCCCTCCGAAGGTCGCACGATGCGGGCGGAGAGAGGGCTACATGCCAGCGACTGACGTGGTGAGCAGCGCCGATGCAGCACATCTGCTGAGGCGGGCGGGGTACGGCGGTTCCCCGAGCGAGATCGCCGCACTGACCGGGCGGACCCGGGCCGAGTGTGTGGCGGCGGTGATGGGATTCGAGGACGGTGATCCGGTCCCGGCCGGCCCCGACGTCGCCACGCCCGGGTGGGTGGCCAACGACGAGCAGTGGCAGGTCCACGAGCAGATCATCGAGTGGTGGGTCGAGCGCATGGCCGGTCTGCCGAACCCGACGGTGGCGCCCACCAACGCACCGGCGACCGCGGGCGATCTGCCGATCTTCGAGCGGTTGGCCTTCTTCTGGCACGACCACTTCGCCTGCTCCCAGGAGAAGCTCTTCGACATCGAGGCGATGTGGGCCCAGCTCGGCATCTTCCGCCGGATGGGGATGGGCAACTTCGCCGATCTGACCCGTGCGGTGTCGATCGACTCGGCGATGCTCGTGGCGCTCGACAATCAGTTCAACACCGTCGACGAACCGCAGGAGAACTTCGGGCGGGAGTTGATGGAGCTCTACACCTGCGGCGTCGGCCACTTCACCGAAGCCGACGTGGTGGCCATGACCCGAGCGTGGACCGGGCACGTCACCCGGGGCTGGAACCATGTCGAGGAGTTCTGGGACTCGACCTATGAGTACCGCTCGGAGTACCACGACCACGCCCAGAAGACGCTCTTCGGCATCACGGCCAACTGGAACGGTGTCGCCCAGCACGCCGGTGAACGCGACACCATCGACGAACTCGTCTATGGGGTGCGCCAGACCGAGACGGCCGAACGCATCGCAGGGCTGCTTTTCCGGTACTTCGCCGATCTGCGAGCCGACTCGGCGACGATCTCCGAACTCGCCCAGGTGTTCATCGCGAGCGACATGGAGATCTCGGCCCTGCTGCGTGCCGTGCTCGAGCACGACGACTTCTGGGCCGAGTCGGCCCACTGGGCCCAGGTCAAGAACCCGATGGACTGGATCGTCTCGGTCGTGCAGCGCACGGGGCTGTCGCCGTCGGTTTTCGGCCTGCGGTGGCGGATGGAGAACATGGGCATGGTCCCCCTCGATCCGCCGAGCGTCGCGGGCTGGGGCAAGGGCATGGCCTGGCTCAACACGGCCTCCGCGTGGGCTCGCGGCGGCTTCGCCGAGAGTCTGCGCTGGCGCGAGGAACTCGACGGTGTCTTCGTCGGTCTCGAGAACCTCTCCCGCGAGAACGCAGTGGACACGATCCTCGCCTACTACGGGATCGAGGACCCGTCGTCGGCGACTCGGGACCGGCTGATGGAGTGGTTCGACGACGCCCATGCCGGACACCGCTGGTCGATTCCCCACCAGGCCCGGATGCTCGGCGCCCTCGTGCCCGAGTTCCAGGTCTACTGAGCGCGGCGCCACGAAGGAGACTCACATGTACACGCTCGAACGTTTCCGCCCCGGCCGTCGCCTCCAGCGTCCGACCGAGGCCGACATCGCCCTCACCCGCCTCTCGCGAGCCGACGGCGACGGCTTCGCCCGGCGCCGGTTCCTGCAGGGGGCCCTCGCCGCCGGTGGCGCCACCGGCTTGACCCTCACCTCGGGTGCCTTCGACGCCATCGCCGCCGCGGCCGCACCGCTGCCGACGACCTCGAAGATCCTCGTCACGGTGGTCCTCAACGGTGGCAACGACCATCTCAACACGCTCGTGCCGGCCGAGTCGGGGGCGTACCACGACGCCCGTGGCTCGCTCGCTGTGCAGGTCGACGGCTCCACCGCGGTGGGGGAGGGCCTGCACCTGCACCCGAACCTCACCCGGCTGAAGACGCGCTTCGACGCCGGCCAGGTCGCGCTGATCCGGGGCGTGGGCGAAGCGAGCGACGACCACAGCCACTTCACGTCGATGGCGACGTGGATGAGCGGGATCCAGAACATGATCCCGCCGACCGGGTGGCTGGGTCGCTACGCCGAAGCCGCTGGTCTCGGGGATCTCGGCAGCGTCGCCGTGGGCTGGGACGGTGTGCCGCTCACCTTGCGCGGCCCGTCGACCTCGGCCGTGGCGTTGCCGCCCGGTGGCGGCCTGTTCGGCAGCGACCGCAGCGAGGCGTGGGAACGCGACGCCTTCGACGTCTTCTCCGATCTCGGTGGGCAGCCCGCCGGCAAGGGTGTGTTCGGTCCGTACGTGGCCGATGCGTTCGCCAATGCCGTCGACACCGCCGTGTCGGTGGCGCCGGCGTTCAGCCCGACCCTGCCCGAGGAGGGTCTGGCTCGGGAACTCGCCCTCGCGGCCGAAGTGATCAACCTCGATCTCGGCACCCAGCTGGTGAACGTCAACCTCGGGGGCTTCGACACGCACGAGGGCCAAGACCCGCTGCACGACGACCTGATGGCCGAACTCGACGCCGGCCTCGACGCCTTCTTCGCCACGTTGAGCCCGGCGTTCGCCCACCGCACCGCGGTGCTGGTGTTCTCGGAGTTCGGCCGGCGGGTCGAGTCGAACGCCGGTGGCACCGACCACGGCACCGCGGGCCTGATGATGCTCCTCGGGGCGAACGTCCGCGGCGGTCTCCACGGGGTACAGCCCTCGCTGACCGATCTCGACTGGCGGGGCGACATGCACCACCATCTGGATTTCCGCAGCGTCTACACCTCGATCCTCAACGGGTGGCTCGACGCCGACGGCGGATCGCTGCTCGGGAACGCCTACGAGACGCTCGATCTGTTCGACGATCAGGGCGGCAGCCTCTTCCTCGACGTCGTACCCGACAGCTACTACGAACCGGCCGTCGGCTGGCTCGCCGCCAACGGCATCACGACCGGAACCAGCCCGACCACGTTCTCACCGTCGGATCCGGTCACCCGCGGGCAGATGGCGGCGTTCCTCCACCGCTACAAGGGGGAGCCGTCGGGTGCACCTGAGGCGAACTTCGCCGACGTCGGCCGTGACCGCTACTACGCCCGACCGATCGACTGGCTCTTCCAGCAGGGGATCACCACCGGTACCTCGTCGACGACCTTCTCGCCCGACGACTTCGTCACCCGCGGCCAGATGGCGGCGTTCCTGTGGCGGATGGAAGGCCAGGAGGCGGCCCCCGCCGCGGCCTTCGCCGACGTCAATCGGGGCCGGTACTACGCACCGGCGATCGACTGGCTGTTCGACCGCGGGATCACGACGGGCACCTCACCCACGACGTTCTCGCCCGACGCCCAGGTCACGCGTGCCCAGATGGCGACGTTCCTGTGGCGCCTCGCCGGCAGCCCGGTCTGACCCGAGCCGCGGCTTAGGAGCGCCGCTTGGCCCGGTTGGTGGGGGTCGCGGTGAGCGGGTCCTCGGGCCAGCGGTGCTTCGGGTACCGGCCTCGCAACTCCCGCCGGACCTCGGCGTACCCCTCGGCCCAGAACGAGGCGAGATCCTGGGTGACCTGCACCGGCCGGTGGGCAGGGGAGAGCAGGTGCAGGGTCAGCGGCACCCGCCCGCCGAGCACCGCCGGTGATTCGGTGAGTCCGAACAGTTCCTGGAGCCGCACTGCGAGGACGGGCCCGCCCTCGGGCGCGTAGTCGATCGGGACGCGGCTGCCCGAGGGCACGTCCCAGTGGGTCGGGGCGAGGCGGTCCAGTTCTCGTCCCTGGCGCCAATCGAGCAGCCCCGTGAGGACGTCCCTCGCCGCGATCGCCGCGAGGTCCTTGCGCCGACTGGTGCGGTCGAGGCGAGGCGCCAACCACGAGTCGGCGGTGGCGAGCAGTGTCTCGTCGTCGACCGCCGGCCAGGTCTCGGGTTCGTGGCCGTGGACGAAGGCCATCCGGTCCCGGACGCGGCGATCGGTGTCCTCCCAGCGCAGGAGACCGAGTCCTTCGCGCCGCAGCCCGGCGACGAGGCCGGCGGCGACGGCGGCCGCGTCGGGCGACGTCTCCGGGCGTCGTTGCAGGATCAGCGACCCGAGCCGACTCTGGCGTTCGAACACGACGTCGCGGGCGCGCCGATCCCACCCGCCCTCGTCTCGCTCGACGATCCGGTCGGCGTGCACCGCCTCGATGTCGTCGAGGTGCAGGGGCGCAGCGGTGACGATCCGGGCGTCGCGGCTCACCCCGTCGGTCTCGGCCACCGCCAACCACTGGCGGCGGGCGATGCCGTCGTCGGGATCGATCGTGACGCCGGCGCCCGACGCCAGCAGGAAGGACGCGCCGTCGTCTCGTCGACGAGCGATCCGATCCGGGAACGCGATCGATGCGAGCAGGCCGGTGAGATCGAGGTCGGCCGCCGCCCCGTCGACGCCCAGTCGACGTTCCCAGCGGCGGGCGGTCTCGCGAGCCGAACGACGCGCCTGCGGGTCGGCGTCGTCGCGTCTCGCACCGAGCAGGGTGTCGAGTCGAAGCCGCAGATCGACCGGTCGACGGCGGCCGCGCAGCAGATCGCGATCGGCGAGGGCCGCTGCCAGCAGGCACGCGGTAGCGACCGCGCCGGGATACTCGGGCTCGAGATCGACGCTGCGGACGAGCAGGTGCGCCAGGCGAGGATCGGCGCCGAGTCGATGGGCGGCGCGGCCGTGAGCGGTGAGGCGATGTTCGCCGTCGAGAAGCCCGAGGTCGACCAGCAACGCCCGCGCCTGGGTCAGCGCCGGCGCGGGCGGTGCGTCGAGCCACGGCAGTTCGTGGACGTCGGTCGCCCCCCAGGCGGCGATGTCGAGGGCGAGGGAGCTGAGGTCGGCGGTCGTGATTTCGGGTGGCTCGTCGGTAGGGCGGTGGGCCTCGTCACCGGCGTGCCAGAGGCGGACGCAGGTCCCGGGTCGTTGGCGACCCGCCCGCCCGGCTCGTTGGTCTGCGGCCGCCCGACTGGCCGTGACGGTGCGCAGGACCCCCATGCCCCGGCCGTGATCGATCTCGGGCCGACGACGCTGTCCGGTGTCGATGACCGTGGCGACACCATCGACGGTCACGCTGGTCTCCGCGAGCGGCGTCGCCAGCACGATCTTTCGCCTTCGCTGCGGGTCGCGGCGCAGCGCTGCGTCCTGGTCGTCGCTGCGCAGCGAGCCGTGCAGGGGCGTGATGACGAGATCGTCGCCGAGGCGACCGGCGAGCGAGCGCCGCAGCGCCCGGTCGACACGATTGATCGCGCCGACGCCCGGCAAGAAGACGAGCACGTCGCCGACGTGGTCGCTCGAGCCGACCACGTCGACGATGGTCGCAGCCGCCGCGTCGGTGAGGTCGTCGCCCGGTTCGGGCGGTCGATGGGTGACGGCGACCGGATGTCGTTCGGCGTCGACCCGAACCACGGCATCGGTGCGGAGGCGGGTCGCGAGGGTGTCGGCGTCGAGGGTGGCCGACATGGCGACGATGCGGAGGTCGGGTCGGAGCGCGGCGACGGTCTCTCGGAGGAACGCCAGCGCGGTGTCGGTGTGGATCGATCGCTCGTGGAACTCGTCGAACAGCACCGCCGCGTAG
>JBCBYI010000220.1:0-6214 GCA_039815945.1 Actinomycetota bacterium
CGCCGACCCCGACACACTCGTGCTGGCCGGCACGATCGACGGCACCGCCGTCGGTTACGCCTCGGCCCACGTCGAACCCCTGCACGACGGTCGTGCGATCGCTCGGATCACCGACCTCTACGTGCTGCCCGACGCCCGCAAGGTCGGTGTCGGCGAGGCGATGATCCTCGCGATCGAGGATTGGGCCCGCGATCGATCACTCGTCGGACTCGATGCGGTGGCCCTGCCGGGCGACCGCGACACGAAGAACTTCTTCGAGACGTTCGGCCTCGTCGCCCGGGCGATCCAGGTGCACCGCCGACTGGAGCCGTGACCCGTCGGGTCGAGCTCGCGGTCGGCGCGGTGGTTCGCCACGACGACCATCTCCTGCTGATCCGGCGAGCCACCCCGCCCGAGGCGGGCCGGTGGTCACTGCCGGGCGGCCGGGTCGAGCCGGGGGAGCGCATGGTCGATGCGGCAGCCCGGGAGGTCCGAGAGGAGACCGGTCTCGAGGTGTCGGTGGGCGACCCGTTCGACTGGGTCGAGCGCATCGGTCCCGACCATCACTTCGTGATCGTCGATTTCGCCGCGACCGTCGAGCGGCTCGTCGTGCCGGTCGCTGGCGATGACGCCGCCGAGGCGCGCTGGGTTCCGGCCGCCGCGGTCGCTGACCTTGCCTTGGTCGACGGTTTGCTCGACTTCCTGCGAGCAAACACCGTCGTGGACTGACGAGGCCGGTGCGAGGACCGGCGCTCGCTCACTCCTCTTCGTCGCCGGCAGCCGCCGGAGCGGCCTCGACCGGTGCAGGTGTCGGCTCGGGCGCCGGGGCCGGGGCGGTCGCCGCGGACTGGGTCGGAGGCGGCGGCGGGGTCGGGCGCTTGCCCTTGCCACGCGGCTTCTGGGCCGGCGCCTCGATACCGAACATGGCGGCGATCTGGGGGATACGCCCGGCGAGCTTGGTGACCGCCTTCGTGAGCTCGTCGCTCGGGTTGGCCGGGACGCCCTGGGCGGTGACCTGGGTGCGGACGGGGGAGAAGGCCACGGCATCGATCACGGTGGCGTAGCGATCGCTCGTGACCTCGCTGGTGAGCGACTCCGAGGCCGCCAACGCCAGACGCTCGGCCATGTCGACCGGGAGCGGCGCACCGGCCTTCGGCGGGCGGGAGCTGAGGCGCAGCGCCCGCACGGTGCGGCCGTCGGCGATGGTGCGGGCGAGCTCGTCGCGCCAGGCGTTGTGCTCGGCCTCGACGCGGTTCACGAGTCCGGCGCGGAGTTGGTCGGCGAGGGCGCGGGTCTCGTCGTCGCGGGCGGCGCCGTCGGCGGCGACCACCACGGAGCGGATGTCACGCAGATCGACGGTCTCGATGCCGGCGACGGCAGCCTCGGCCCGGTCGCGCCACTCGGCGGCCTTGAGGGTCGGGGCCAGCTTCTCGCCGAGCGCGACGAGCGGGTCGCGCTTGATCTTGGGCATGCCCTCCGCGGTGGCCTTGTCGTTCATGCGGTCGATGGCCTGGCGCAGGCCCGGGACGCCGCCCTTCAGGACCTCTTCGGCGAGGGGATGCTGAATCGCCGGCAACGCCTTGAGAGCGGCCTGACGATGGGTGCGGGCCGGGCGCAGACGCGGAGCCTTGGGCCGAGCCGGCGGCTTCTGACGCTCGCGGCGGGGGCGCTCGTTGCGACGCTCGCCACCGCCTCCACGACGCTCGCCGTCGCGACCGCCACGGCCACGGCCACGATTGTCGCCATCGCGACCCCGGCCGCGGTTGTCGCCGTCGCGACCCCGGCCACGGCCTCGACCGCGTCCACGATCGTCGCCGTCGCGACCCCGGCCACGGCCCTTGGGCGCGAGGACCTGAGTCACGAGCGGCTCGTCGCGGCCGCTGCCGAGCAGCTCAAGCTTCTCGGCTTCCTTGCGGGCGGCCTTGGGAGCGAACACCGTGGTGATGGTGAGCCCATCGAGGTCGGCTTCGGCCTCGACCTTCACGACATCGCCGACCGACGTGCCGGCCGGAAGGAGCGAGCCGTCGAGGGTGCCCTTCGGCTGCTTGGCCCCCGCCGCGCGCCAGGTCCACTGGCCATCGCCGCGGTCGGAGGTGAGTTCGATGTCTAGCCGTCGTGCCACGGCCGAAACGGTATCGCCCGCTGGGCCGTGCGGCGACTTCGAACGGGCAACGATCAGGTGACGACAAGATCGCTGGGACCGGTGTTGCCCCCGCAGACGATCACCGCCACCCGCTCACCCGCGGCGGGCCGGTAGGCCCCGATCTGCAGGGCGGCGATCGCGACCGCCGCCGCGGGCTCGACGGCGAGCTGGAATGTCGTCCACAGGTCGTCGCGGGCCCGGGAGACCGAGGCGTCGTCGACGACGATGGCGTCGGCGGTTCCGGCGAGGATCGCCCAGGGGAGCGAACCGATGCGGCGGGCACCGAGCGCATCGGCACCGACCCCACCGGGGGAGACGTCGACGGGGGCTCCCGCTGGGGTCGCCGCATGGAACGCGTTGCAGGCCTCGGTCTCGACCGCGACGATGCGCACCGAGGAGGGGAGGGCGAGCCGCAGGCCGGCGGCGAGTCCCCCGCCGCCGACGGCGACGACGACGGTGTCGACGTCGGGGACCTGTTCGAGCAGCTCGACGCCCAGCGTGGCCTGACCGGCCACCGTGGGTGGTGCGTTGTACGGGTGGATGTTGAGGGCGTCGATCGACGCCGCTCGTTCGTCGCAGGCCGCCTGGGCGTCGTCGTAGAGCTCACCGACGACGTGAACCGTCGCTCCCTGTGCCCGAAGCCGTGCGAGCTTGGCGGGCGCCGAGACGCCCGGGACGAAGATCTCCGCCGACACACCCAGCACGCGGGCCGTGCGGGCGACGGCGATGCCGTGGTTGCCCCCGGAGGCGGCGATCAGGCCATCGGCCGGCACGCCGACAGCGAGGGCGGTGTTGAGGCTGCCACGGGCCTTGAACGAACCGGCATGCTGCAACGACTCGAGCTTGAGGGCGACCGACTCGTCGAGTCCGAGATCGCCCGGCGTCGTGTGCATCACCGGCGTGCGCCGCAGGAGGGGCCGGCATCGATGGGTCGCGGCGGCGATGTCGGCGGCGGTCGGCGGCACGAGCGTGGTCATGGCCTCTGTCTAGCCCGCGTAACCTCGTCGCCCGCCCCGTTCCGGGTCAGAACCGCCGGAAATCTTCGTTATGTAAAGTGCTAGGAATCGCAGGACGAGGGTCGCAGCGACGAGGGTGGCGGTGACGGCAGGTGGCGGTGACGGCAGGTGGCGGTAAACGCAAAGTTGCGGGGCCAAAGGATCCTCAGGCCGGGGTGTAAGTTGCCGATGGTTCAGTCAGTCTCCCCTGTGCCCACCGACACGAACCGCTGGGACCGAACATGATGCCGACCCACACGATCGCAATCTGCACGAAAAACCGCGTCGACGGCGTGCGCGACGCGGTCGAATCCGCGCTGATGAATCCCGACACCGACGTCATCATCGTCGACCAAAACGACGACGACCGACTCGTCGAGGCCTTCGCCGGGCTCGAGGGGCCGCATCTCCGGCATCTGCGAACCGACATCGCCGGAGCCGGCCGAGCACGCAACATCGCCCTGCGGGCCGCGACCACCACCTACGTCTGTTTCACCGACGACGACTGCACGGTCGATCACGACTACGCGAAGCGCTTCGAAGCCGTGCTCGACACCGACGACCGCCGCGCCGTCGCCTTCTGCCGCGTCGACCAGGGCGGCGATCTCGGTAAGGCCGGCTACGCCCCGCTGCACGAGATCGACGAGATCGCGACCACCACCGACTGGGACCGCCACCTCCGCCCCGAGGACCTCGGCATCGGCGCCGGCATGATCGTGCGTCGCGAGGCGGCGCTCGACGTCGGCGGTTTCGATCCCTTCATGGGTCCCGGCGGCGTATTCGCCTCCGCCGACGACCGCGAGCTGGCGCTGCGGCTCCTGCTCGCCGGGCACGTCATCGCCGACACCCCAACCCCGGTGGTCATGCATTACGGCCACCGAGCCGCGGGTCGCGAGGCTCGGGCGCTCACGAGTCGAGACTTCATCGCCATGGGTGCGATGATGGCCAAGTTCGCGAAGGTTGGTACACCGCACGCCCGGCCCGCGAGCGTCACCTTCGTGGGTCGTCTGGTCGGCCAGGCGATCGTCGAGTCGGTGCGGCGTCGCCGCCCCACCGCGTTCGGCAAGCCCCTGTGGGCCGTCGTCGGCCTGTGGCGGGGACTCCGCAGCCCCGTCGATCCGTCCACCATCGTCTACCGGCTCGATCGCCGGCCCTCACCAACCACCCAGGAGTCATGATCATGAGCACCGAACTCCACGAGCGGGTCAGCCTGTGCATCGTTCCTCGGGAGCGATGGAGCCTCTCCGTTCGATCGCTTCGCCAGATCCTCGACCATGTTCCCGACGAGATCGAGCTCGTCTACGTCGACGGCGGCTCACCCGATCACATCCACCGTGAACTCGAGTCGATCGTCGCCGAGCGGGGCGGCACCTTCATCCGCCGCGACTACGTCCTCGCGACGAGCGAGGCCCGCAATCTGGCGGTCGCAGCGTCGAGCGGCGAGTATCTCTTGTTCTGCGACAACGACGTCGAGGTCCAGCCCGGCTTCCTCGAGGCCCTGGTGGCCTGCGCCGACGAGACCGGCGCCGGGGCCGTCGGCCCGCTGATCATGCAGGGCGCCCGCGGTGACTCGCCGATCGTGCACATCGCCGGTGGCGACATCGAGATCACCGGCGACCTGCTCGAGAAGAACGAGCACGCATGGCACTGGACCAAGATCGACGACGTCCCCGCCGATGCGCTCGAACGACGGCCGTCGTCGCAGCTCGAATTCCATTCGATCCTCGTGCGCCGGGCGATCTTCGACGACATCGGGCCCTTCGACGAGGCCTTGCTGTCGATGGCCGATCACGAGGACTTCGTGCTCTTGGCGGCCAAGGCGGGCTGGCCGCTCTACTTCGAGCCGGCGAGCCGGGTCACCTACCTGCAGTTCGCGCCCCTCACCGTCGAGGACCGCGGCTTCTGGCAGGCCCGCTGGTCTGAGGACTGGAACGCGTCCTCGCTCGACGCCTTCGCCAAGAAGTGGAACATCCAGCGCGATGCGGGCTGGCCCGAGTACGCCCAGCGGTGGTCGAGCAAGCAGCGCATGTGGTGGTGGCACAAGCAGAACAAGCCGATGACCTTCGTCGGACAGGTCCTGCGCAAGGCCGCGATGACCAAGCCGGTCAGCCGTCCGGTCCGAGCGCTCGAAGAGCGGATCTTCTGTCGGCCGGGTCTGACCGAACTCCGCCGTCGCGAGGCGGCCCTCGAGCGCGAACGCGTCGCCGTCTGAGCGACGAACCCGGCGTAGCCTCGTCGGGTGCCCAGCCGCGACGCCACCCCATCCGAACGCCGCAATCTCGCGGTTCGGGTCTCCCCTGCGGCGCTGCGGCACGTCCGCCGTGGCCATCCCTGGATCTACGACCAGGCGATCGAACGCTCCTCCCACGACGGTGAACCCGGCGACCTCGCGGTCGTGTTCGACGACAAGCGAGCCTTCGCCGCGATCGGCCTGTGGGATCCGACCTCACCGATCCGGATCCGGGTGCTGGCCAACCGGCAGACCTCGGTCGGTCCCGAGCTGTGGCGGACGAGGATCGCCGAAGCGGTCGAGCGGCGCCGCCCGCTCGTCGACGACCCCGACGTCACCGGCCTGCGTTGGCTGCACGGCGAGAACGACCGCGTTCCCGGCCTGGTCGTCGACGGGTACGGACCGACCCTCGTGGTGAAGCTCTACTCCCCTGCGTGGCTCCCCCACCTCGACGACGTCGTCGATGCGCTCGTCGACTCCCTCGAACCCGAGCGGGTGATCCTGCGGCTGGCCCGATCGGTACCGGCGACCCCGGGCCGGGCCGACGGCGACGTGCTGCTCGGCGACCGACCCGACGCGAGTGTGGCCTTCCTCGAGAACGGCCACACGATGACCGCCGACCCCGTCGACGGCCAAAAGACCGGCTACTTCCTCGACCAGCGGGCCAACCGGCGCTCGTTCGGCGACCTGGCCGAGGGCCGCGACGTTCTCGACGTGTTCTGCTGCCACGGAGGCTTCTCCGTGCACGCGGCGGCCGGCGGGGCCCGCTCCGTCGTGTCGACCGACCTGTCGCCCCACGCCACCGACTCCGCCCGCCGCCACGTCGCAGCCAATGCGCCCGGCGTCGATCACCGGGTCACGACCGGC
>JBCBYI010000221.1:0-6080 GCA_039815945.1 Actinomycetota bacterium
CCGGTCGACGTCGTGCACGCGACCGGCGGGGTGATGCCGCCTGCGCCTTCCGGAACCTTGATCGCGACGATGAACGACCTCGTCTTCCTCGATCAGCCCGAACATCTCAACGCCCGCGGCGTTCGCCTCATGACCCGCGGGTTCGAGATCGCCCGGGATGAGGCAGCGATCGTCCTGGTGCCCTCCGAGGCCACCGCCGATGCCTGCCGCCGCAACGGGATCGACGAGGGCCGACTCCGCGTCGTGCCGCTGGGTGCTGACCCGGTGCCGATCGACGACCACCTGCGCAGCGAGGTGCGTGCTCGCTTGGATCTGCCCGAGCGCTTCGCGCTGTTCGTCGGCACGGTCGAACCCCGCAAGAATCTCGGGCGGCTGCTGGCCGCGCACGCCGCCGCCACCCCTGATCTCCCGCTGCTCGTCGTCGGTCCCGACGGCTGGGGCGACAGCGGCCTCGCCCCTGCGCCCGGCGTGCACCGCGTGGGCCGGGTGCCTGCGCCCGATCTCGCGGCGCTGTACGACCTGGCCGCTGCGCTCGTCTACCCGAGCCTCCTCGAGGGGTTCGGGCTTCCGGTGCTCGAGGCGATGGTGCAGGGCACCGCTGCGGTCACCAGCGCCCACACGTCGACCGCCGAGGTGGCGGCCGACACCGGCGTGCTCGTCGACCCGCTCGACATCGACGCGATCGCCGCCGCCCTCATGTCGGTCCGCGACGAGCCCGCTCGATGGGAGGCACTCGGCGCGGCCGCTCGAGTGCGGGGTGCGTCGTTCTCGTGGGCGGAGACGGGACGCCGTGTCGCCGCCGTGTACGACGAGGTGGCGGCCTGATGCGGGTCCTCGCCAACCTCTCGTTCGTGCTCCCCGGCGAAGTCGGTGGTTCTGAGGAGTTCAGTGTTCGGTTGTTGCGGTCGGTGATCGATCACGCCGCCGACGAGGTCGAGTTGGGGATCGTGGCCCACGATCGGCTCTTCGACGCCCACCCCGCCCTCGGTCCGAAGTCGGCCGCCCGTATCCCGGGCCCGGTCCACCGCCGGGGGTACCGAGTGGCGGCGGAGTCGGTGCTGTTGCCCCGCCATACCGCCGACGCCGACCTGACCCACCACTTCGGTGGCCGTCTGCCGACCCGACACACCCGTCCCGCGGTGGTCACGATCCACGACATCCAGCCGCTCGAACTCGCCGAGAACTTCTCGCCGGTCAAGCAGGCGTTCCTGTCGCGTTCGTTGCCGCGCACCGCGGAGAAGGCCGACCTGATCCTGACCCCGACGCACTGGGTGGCGGACCGGGTCGCGGAACGGCTCAGTGTGCATCCGGAGCGGCTTCGGGTGGTGGGACCGGCGCTGGGGCGTCGACCCGTGCCGAGCGAGCGCGACACCCTGCAGGTGGGCGACCGGCCCGTCGTCTTGTTCCCGTCGGTCACCCACCCCCACAAGAATCACGAGATGCTGATCGACGCCATGGCGCAGGTGCACCGTGAGTTGCCCGACGTCATGCTCGTGTTGACCGGCGGCGCGGGCCTCGCCGCGGACGCCGTCGCCGCTCGTGTCGCCGAGGCCGATCCCGATGGTTCGTTCATCCGCCATCTCGGGCGGATCGAGGAACGCGAACTGCTGGGACTCCTGGCCGACGCCGACCTCGTGGCCTTCCCGTCGCGGTACGAGGGATTCGGGCTGCCCGTGCTCGAAGCGATGCACGGCGGCACGCCGGTGATCGCCGCCGACTCCACCTGTCTGCCCGAGGTGGTCGGCGACGCCGGTGTGCTCGTCGACGTCGACGACGTCGACGCCTGGGCGTCCACCATCCTCGACCTGCTGGCCCGACCGGAGCGGCGGGCCGAGATGGCGGCGGCCGGCGCCGTGCGCGCCGAGGCGTGGGCGGCCCCCGTCGCGGCGTCGACCCTCGTCGAAGCCTGGCGCGACGCCGCCCGGTGAAGCACACTCCGCCGATGCGCGTGCTCGTGCTGTGCCCTCATTTCGAACCCGACACCGCGCCGACGGGCACGGTGATGACCGAGATCGTCCGTCAGCTCGCTGCGCAGGGGCACGAGCTCGATCTCGTCACCTCGCTGCCGTGGTACGAACACCACGAGGTCGACCCGGACTGGCGCGGCCGCCCGTGGCGGACCGAGCGAACCGAGTGGGGGTCGATCACGCGGGTCCACCCCTTCCCGACCGACAAGACCAACATCCCCGCTCGGGCCCTGGGCTTCGCCGGCTTCACCGGCCTCGCCGGCCTGCTCGCGCTCTTCCGCCGCCGTCGACCCGACGTCGTCTTGGTGATGTCGCCTCCGCTCACCCTCGGCCTTCCCGGGTGGGTCGTGGCGCGTCTGCGCCGGGCTGCCTTCGTGTTCAACGTCCAGGACATCTTCCCCGACGTGGCCGTCGAGGTCGGGGCGATCACGAGTGATCGAGTGATCTCGATCCTGCGGTGGCTCGAGCGCTTCGTCTACCGCCGAGCCGACGCAGTCACCGTGTTGTCGAGCGACCTGCAGGACAACGTCGCGGGCAAGATCGGGTCACCCGACACCGTCCGGGTCATCCCGAACTTCGTCGACGTCGAACGCATCACCGTCGGCGAGCGGGCGACGGCGTACCGCGACGAGATCCGTGCGGGAGATCGCACGGTCGTGATGTACGCCGGCAACATCGGCTACTCCCAGCCGCTCGATCTCGTCGTCGAGACCGCCCGCCGGTGGCACGGCGTGCGCGACGACGTGCTCTTCGTGATCAACGGTGGTGGATCGGAACGCCCCCGGCTCGAGGCCCTCGCCGCCGACCTTCCCAACGTGGTCTTCAAGGACTTCCAGCCCGCCGAGCGACTGCCGGAGGTGCTCGCCAGCGGCGACATCCATCTGATCGCACTGAAGCGAGGTCTGGCCCGATCGTCGGTTCCGTCGAAGCTGTACTCCATCCTCGCCGCCGGGCGGCCGGTGTTCGCATCGATCGATCCGGGCACCGAAGTGTCGCGGGTCCTGGCCGACCACGACTGCGGCCGATCGGTTCCGCCCGAGGATCTCGAGGCCTTCGACGCAGGGCTGGCGGCCGTGATCGATCACCCTGATCGCACGGGGATGGGGGAGCGCGGCCGGCGGTTCGTGGAGGCGTGGGTGTCCCCGGCCGGCGTGGCCGCCGCCTACGGCGAACTGTTCGCCGAGCTGACCGACTGAAGGTGCCCACCGCCCGCTAGCGTTGCGTCCCGTGGGTAAAGCAAGCTCGTCCAAGAAGGTCCAGCGCGCCGCCAAGGCCGCCGCGTCGTCTCGCGGTGCGTCGGAGCAGCGCGAACTCGGATTCCCGCTGGCCGTCCTCGCCGTGATCATCCTCGGCATCGGCCTCGTCGTCGTGGCCCGTGAGAACCGAGAGCCGGCTGCGGCTCCCCGCATCGGTGATCACTGGCACGCCGCCTATTCGATCTACGACTGCGGCGAGGAACTTCCGCTCTTCCAGAGCATCGCCGATCCCGATGGCATCCACAGCCACCAGGACAGCGTGATCCACATCCACCCGTTCAACTCGAGCGCCACCGGCGAAGACGCCCAGCTCGGCGTCCTCCTCGAGGCGATGTTCGCCACCGTCACCCCGGAGGCGATCACCACCCGTGAGTCCGGTACGATCTCGGCCGCCGATGGCTGTGGCGACGAGGCGGCGGTCATCAAGGTGGCCCGCTACGCGGTCGACCCCCAGGTCGAGTTGATCTCGGTGTTCGACGACGATTTCGACTCGATCCCGTTCCTGGAGAACCGCGAGGCGTTCGTGATCGCCAAGGTCCCGGCGGGTGAGGATCCGCCTCCACCGAGCGCTGCGGCACTCGCCGCCCTCGACGCCGCGACCGGCACCCCGCTCGACAGCCAGCCGATCCCGCTCGATCTCGTCGACGAGGACGGAAATCTCCTCGACGGCTAGCTCGACGAGCGCCCCAGGTCTGCCACGAAGCGCCACCCTCGGTGGCGCTTCGTCGCGTTTGGATCGACCGTGCGTGAGGGGCCGGTGACGGTGGTCCGAACTCCTGTCATCCCTACCCGATGACACGATTCCCGCGGGGTAGGTTCGCCTCAAGTCGACCCCCGCTTGCGCCGACGGGAGCGGGGACTCGGCGCCCCGCGCTCTCCCAGGAGGTCCCCATGAAGGCGGTCGTACTCGTCGGCGGATTCGGAACTCGTCTCCGCCCACTGACCCTCACCACCCCGAAGCAGATGCTGCCGGTGGTCGACAAGACGATGCTCGAGCACGTCATCGGCGGCCTCGACTCGCACGGTGTCGACGAGGTGGTCTTGTCGCTCGGCTACAAAGAGGACGTCTTCCGGGAGGCGTATCCCGACGGTGAGTGTGCGGGCGTGGCCCTGAAGTACGCCGTCGAGCCCGAACCCCTCGACACGGCCGGCGCCGTTCGCTTCGCCGCCGATGCCGCCGGGATCGACGAGACGTTCATCGTCGTCAACGGCGACGTGTTTACCGATCTCGACGTCTCCGAGGTCTGGAACCGCCACCACGAGGTCGGTGCCGAGGGCACCATCGCCCTCACGCCGGTCGAAGACCCCAGCCGCTACGGCGTCGTACCGACCGACCCCGCCGGCAAGGTCCTCGGGTTCGTGGAGAAGCCCCCGCGCGACGAGGCGCCCACCAACTGGATCAACGCCGGCACCTATGTGCTCGAGCCGTCGGTGCTCCAGCGCATCGAGACCGGTCGCAAGGTGAGCATCGAGCGCGAGACCTTCCCGGCCATCGTCGCCGACGGCGGCCTGTGGGCGGTGCAGAGCGAGGCCTACTGGGTCGACGCCGGCACACCGCAGACCTACATCGACATCCAGTTCGACCTGATCGACGGTGTGCGCGGCGCCGCCCTCAAGGGGATCGCTGACAGCGCCACGATCGCCGAGGACGCCCAGATCGACCACTCCGTCGTGATGGCCGGTGCGTCGGTCGGCTCGGGTGCGGTCGTACGCGACTCGATCATCTCGGTCGGCGCCACCGTCGCCGCCAACGCGATCGTCGACGGCTCGATCGTCGGGCCGGGTGCGACCGTCGAGACCGGCGCAAAGCTCACCGGGCTCAGCATGCTCGGCGACGGTGCGGTCGCCGCCGCCGGGGCGCTCCTCGACGGTGTGAAGATCCCGGAGAACGACTGATGACCGTTCTCGTCACCGGTGGCGCCGGCTACATCGGTTCGCACACCGCCGTCGCGCTCCACGAAGCCGGCCGCGAGGTCGTGCTGATCGACAACTTCAACAACAGCTCGCCGGCCGCGGTCGATGCCATCCGCGCGCTCACGACACCGGAGCTGACCTTCGTCGAGGGCGATCTGCGAGATCGGATGCTGCTCGACAAGCTGTTCGAGGCGCACGATATCGACGAGGTGATCCACTTCGCAGCCCACAAGGCGGTCGGCGAGAGCGTGTCGATCCCGCTCGAGTACTACGGCAACAACCTCGGCTCCACGATCGGCCTCGCCGAGGCGATGGTCGAGCACGGTGTCCGCAAGCTCGTCTTCTCGTCGTCGTGCACGGTCTACGGCCAGCCCGACACGATCCCGGTCACCGAGGGCGCGCCCACCGGGGCGGAGAGCCCGTACGGCTGGACCAAGTACATGTCCGAGCAGATCCTTCGCGACGCGGCCGCGGCCGAGGATCTCGACATCGTGCTCTTGCGCTACTTCAACCCGGTCGGCGCCCACGAGAGCGGCACGCTCGGCGAGGACCCGAACGGGATCCCGAACAATCTGGTGCCCTACGTGATGCAGGTGGCCGTCGGTCGACTGGAGAAGGTCGGCGTGTTCGGCGGCGACTACGACACTCCCGACGGCTCCGGCGTGCGCGACTACATCCACGTCGTCGACCTCGCCGAGGGCCACGTCGCCGCGCTCGACGCGCTCGACGGGAAGCTCCAGGGAGCCTGCACCGCGGTGAACCTCGGCACCGGGGTCGGTTCGTCCGTTCTCGAGGTCATCGCCGCCGCATCCGACGCGGTTGGTTCGCCGATCGCGTATGAGATCGCTGATCGGCGCCCCGGCGACATCGAGCAGATCTATGCCGATCCGGCCTATGCCCGTGAGGTGCTCGGCTGGGAGTCGAAGCGCGATCTCGCCACGAT
>JBCBYI010000222.1:0-5941 GCA_039815945.1 Actinomycetota bacterium
GCCCGCCGGGAGCAACTCCGCCGCGGCCGCCATCGAGCGCTGGACGATCAGCTCGCCCGCTCGGTCGTAGAGCACGGCGCTGAGCGGGTCGGCGACCTCGGGGGTCGACATCTCGGGATGGGCGTGATCGACGTAGTAGCGCGCCCCGTTGCGCAGCACGGCGTTGACGAGGTGGGTCTCGACCTCGGGAGGCAACGCCCCGAGGGGACTGAAGCCGCGGGCGTCGGCGCCTGGGGTCTCGTCGATGAAGTCCCAGGCGATCACGTCGGAGCGGGCATCGGGCTTGTAGCCCTCCGACGCCAAGAACGCGTTGATCAGCAGCGACGACGCGGTGATCGGGTTGGGTTCGTCGGTGCCGCGGTGGACGATCCCGTACTCGGTCTCGATCCCGAAGGTCTTGGCGATGGCCATCGGCCCGACCCTACTCAGTTCACGTGCTGACGCCGGTACCGGTCGCCCAGGCTGGTCAGGATCTCGTACGCGATCGTGCCGGCCGCGTCGGCCACGTCGTCGACGGTGATGGTCGCCCCGATGAGTTCGGCGGCGGTGCCGGCCTCGACCACGACGTCGGCGGGGAGTTCGGTGATGTCGGCCGTGATGAGGTCCATCGACACCCGGCCCACGATGGGCGCCGCGTGGCCGTCGAACGCGACCCGGCCCCGGCCCGACTGGGACCGCAGGAAGCCGTCGCCGTAGCCGACCCCGATGGTGGCGATGCGCCGCTCCCCCATGGCCGTGTGGGTGGCGCTGTAGCCGACCGTGTCGCCCGCCGCGACCGTGCGGACCTGCAGGACCGGCGATCGCAGATGAATCACCGGCTCGAGCTTCAGCGCTCGTCCGGGACTCGGATCTGCTCCGTACAGACCGATTCCGGGACGGACATGATCGAAGTGGTAGTCCGGCCCGAGCGCGATGCCCGGCGTGTTGGCGAGCGACGCGATCCCCATCGGCAACGCGGCCCGGATCCGCCGGTAGGCCTCGAGCTGGCGCTGGTTCTGCTCGGTGTCGGGATCGTCGGCCGACGCGAGATGGCTCATCACGTGCACGACCTCGAAGACGTCGAGCCCGGACGGGTCGGCCAACAGCGCAGTGGTGTCGGCTGCGTCGAGGCCGGTGCGGTTCATCCCGGTGTCGAGATGCAGGCTGCAGCGAAGCCGGCCGGCTCGGCGGGTCGACAGCACCGACCACCGTTCGATCTGCTCGGCGCTGATCAGGACCGGCACGAGGTCGTTGGTGATGAGTTCCTCGGTGGTGCCGGGATGGGCTCCAGCCAGAACGAAGATGTCGGCGTCGGGCAGCGCCGCCCGCAACTCGACCGCTTCCCCGACGTCGGCGACGAAGAACTCCCGACACCCCTCGAGGGCGAGCGCGTGCGCGATCGGCACTGCGCCCAGGCCGTAGCCGTCGGCCTTGACCATCGCGGCCACCGTCGCGCCGCCGGCGTGCTCGCCGAGGCGGCGCCAGTTCGCTCGCACGGCGGCGAGGTCGATGACGAGTTCGGACGCGGTGAGGGGGGTTTGCGCCATGGGTTCATTCTCGCCCATCCGACCCCCGAAACGGGATCAGAGGATCTGCGAGAGGAACAGCTTGGTGCGGTCTTCTTCGGGTGCGGTGAAGAAGTGCTCGGGGGTGCCGGTCTCGACGATCTCGCCCGACTCCATGAAGATGATGCGGTCGGCGACCTCACGGGCGAAGCCCATCTCGTGGGTGACCACGATCATCGTCATGCCGCCGTTGGCGAGGTCCTTCATCACGTCGAGGACTTCCTTGATCATCTCGGGGTCGAGGGCCGAGGTCGGCTCGTCGAAGAGCATCACCCGTGGCTCCATCGCCAACGCCCGGGCGATGGCCACACGCTGCTGCTGGCCGCCCGAGAGCTGGCCCGGGAACTTGTCGGCCTGCTCCGGGATCCCCACCCGTTCGAGCAACTGAGCGGCCAGCGTCTCGGCTTCGCCTCGGGGCTTCTTGCGGACCCAGATCGGGGCGAGGGTGATGTTGTCGCGCACGGTGAGGTGCGGGAACAGGTTGAACTGCTGGAACACCATCCCGACTTCGGACCGGATCTTCTCGATGTTGCGGGTGTCGTTGGTGAGTTCGACCCCGTCGACGATGATCCGGCCCCCCTGGTGCTGCTCGAGCCGGTTGATGCACCGGATCCACGTGGACTTGCCCGAGCCCGACGGGCCGAGCACGACGACCACCTCGCGCTCCTTGATGGTGGCGCTGACCCCCTTGAGGGCCTGGAAGTCGCCGTACCACTTGTCGACCCCGTCGCAGATGATCATGTCGTCGCGGGCGGCGAGTTCTTCGGTGACCGCGACGGTTGCGTCGTTGATGCTCATGAGCTTTACCTTTCGCCGACCCCGAGCTGCTTCTCGAGGCGCTGGGAGTACTTGGACGTCGCGTAGGAGAACACGAAGTAGACCACGCAGATGAACAACAGGCCCGGCTTGAGCTCACCGATGAACTCCGTCTGGGTCGGGATGTTGTTGCGGGCCACGAACAAGAAGTCGAACACGCCGACGATGGCGAGCAGCGAGGTCTCCTTGAAGGTGGCGATGACCTGCCCGACCAGCGGCGGGATCGAGACCCGCAGCGCCTGAGGCAAGACGATGAAGCCGGTGCGCTGGACCGTGGTGAGGCCCATGGCGTCGCTGGCCTCGTACTGGCCGCGGCGCACGGCCTGCAGACCGCCGCGGACGTTCTCGGCGAGATACGCAGCCGAGAACAACACGAAGGCCACGACGACCGCCGCGAACAGCGACAGGTCCATGCCCTCGGGCAGGAAGAGCTTCACGAAGACCGTGAAGAAGAACAGCATCGTGATGAGCGGGACACCGCGGAAGGCCTCGATGTAGACGGTCGCCATGACTCGGAAGAGGGGCAACCGCGAGGTCCGGGCCAGCGCCAACAGCACTCCCAGCGGGAAGCTGAACAGCAGGGTGAAGACCGTGACGTAGATCGTCACGAGGAAGCCGCCGGCGAAGTCCTCGGTGGGGACGTCGATGCCCGAGGGGGTGTTCATCAGCGTCACGAGGATGTGGAACACCGTGCTGAAGCCGACCCACCCGTAGATCAGCCGCATTCGCTGGGCGGTGTCGCCCTGGAAGTTCGGGGCGAGCAGCCCGGCGAGGCCGAGGGTCAGGGTCGCGAAGCGGATCTTCTGCAGCATCGCGAACCAGCCGAAGAAGGCACCGATCCACGTGAACACCGCCACGCCGAGGATCACGACAGCGAGCACACGACCGGCCTCGCCGGTGTCGGAACGGGTCATCGTCCACAGCAGGGCCGCACCGCCGACCGTGAACAGCAGCCAGAGCGGCACGTCGACCGCGAACACATAGCCCCAGTCGAGCTGCGGCGCCCGCAGAACGGCCCAGTAGGTGACGAACGGCGACAGCAGCCAGGCGAGGTTGGTGAGGACCCGCACGGTGCCAGCCTTGGGGCTCGAGCTCATCCGCCGTCCGACCAGGTAGGCCCCGACCAACAGGACGAACATGAGCGTCCACGGGTTGCGGGTGGTGGTGGCGACCTTGACCCCGGGCTCGAAGACGAAGGCGCCGACGCCGGTCTCTTCGTCGGTGGCGAAGGCGTAGTTGCCCCAGTTGTACCACCACGTGCTCGACACGAAGGCCCCGATGCCGGCGAGGGTCAGCGGGATCGACGGAACGAAGGTCGAGCGGCGCTTCAGGTCACCGGTGGAGAACCAGATGGCGGCCCCGATACCGATCAGAATGGCGCCGATCAAGAGCCAGCCGGTGCGGCTGGCGATGGCGTCGCCATAGCTCTCGCGCACCAGCTGTAGACCCTGCGAGGGAGCGGGATCTCCGTTCTCGTACACGAGCGTGCCGAGGCCACCGGTGAACAGCGGGACCCCGTCGGGGTCGGTGTAGAGGATGTTGCCCATCTCGTCGGTCTCGACCGACGGCTGGCGCAGCAGCGCACCGAGCACGATGAGGGTGCCCCAGCCGTAGGCCCAGGTGCACAGCTTCTTGAGCGAGATCCCCGGCCCGACCTTCATCATCCCGAGGGAGATGCCGGCGAGGATGAGCACCATGCCGAGGGCGATCCAGACCCGGTGGTAGTTCTCGTCGGGGTAGGCGAGGGTGAACAACAGTCGCAGGTTCACCCGCACGGCGTCCCAGTTGGTCTCTTCGGAGAAGACGAAGTTGAGCACCGCTCGGTAGGCGTAGAGGGCGAGGAAGCCGAAGAACACGGTGAGGGCGGTGCTGCGCACGATCGCCCAGACACTCCCCTGGCCGGTGCCCAGCAGGTTCTTGCCGATCCACTCAAACGGCGGCAGGCTCGGCTCGTCGGGACGGACCGATTCCTCGACGATCTCCTCGGCGTGGGGGACCTCGAGGTCGCCGGGGGCCAGGTGGGCGCTCTGGTTGGTGTCGCTCATCTCAGCGCTCCACGATCGCGAGTCGGACGTTGAAGAAGTTCACGACCACACTGATCGTGAGCGAACAGGCCAGATAGAAGCCCATCCAGATGGCGAACACCTCCAGCGACTTGCCGCTCTGGTTGTAGACCGTCTGGCCGACCTGCACGAGCTCACTCGCACCCACCGCGATGGCGAGCGAGGTGTTCTTGGTGAGGTTGAGGTACTGGTTGCCGAGCGGCGGGAGGCTCACCCGGAAGGCCTGGGGCAGGATCACCCGACGCAGCATGGTGCTGCGCTTGAGGCCGATCGCCTGGGCCGCCTCGGTCTGACCCCGAGGAACGGCGAGGATGCCCGCTCGGACGATTTCGGCGATGAACGCCGCCGTGTAGAAGACGATGCCGAAGAACACCGCCGCGAAGCCCGGCGAGAAGTTCAGGCCACCGGGGCCGGGGTTCAAGAAGTTGCCGCGCTGTTCGAAGTCGGGCTGGGCGGCGCCGAAGGGCCGGTCGTCGGTCCAGGAGCCGCGGCCGTCGCCGAACTTGTCGCCGAGGACCTCGAAGAGGTCCCGGCTCGAGTTGACGAGCCAGCTCGACCCGCCGGGCCAGATCAGCCACACGAAGACGAGACCGATCACCGCGCCGACACCCGCGAAGATCATGCGGAAGTAGTCGTCGTCGGTGAGCTTGGCGAGGCCGGCCGGGGTCCGGCGGCTGTCGAGGAAGCGGGTGATCCAGAGGGCGGCCGCCCCGACCGCGATGATCGAGAGCAGGACCTGCACGACGGTTGGCGGTACGGCGTCGATCCCGTCGGCGATCGCGTCGAAGATGCCGCCGACCCAACCGAAGAGGGGGTGGAGGAACCAGCCGATGACACCGAAGACGGCGATGACGCCGAGCATCGATCCCAACGGATAGGTCGTGGCGCCGGTGGCGTCCTGCTCGGCCTGGCGGCGCTTGCGGACGATGTTGCCGATGATCGCCCCGAGCAGGATGAAGACCATCCACTGGTAGAAGCCGTCGGCGATGAACACCCGAGGCAACGACACGCCCTTGTTGGAGATGTGGAGCCAGTCGTTGATCGGCCCGACGTCCTCGGTGAAGTTCTCGAGGCTCACCAGGACGGCGAAAAAGATGATGATGTGGACGAGCAGCGGGATGTTGCGCTCGTACTCGATGAAGGTGCTCGACGCCTTCGACACGACCCAGTTGTTCGACAGGCGAGCCACACCGATCAACACGCCGAGCACGGTGGCGAGGAAGATGCCGCCGACCGAGAGCCGGATCGTGTTGACCATGCCGGCCCAGAGCGCCCGGCCACCCGTGTCGGGCTCGTTGTCGATCGTGCCGCTCAGGTTGATGCCGGGGTCGATCTCGAGGAAGTCGAAGCCGGTGCTGATGCCCTTGGCCTCGAGATTGTCGCCGGCCTGGATGGCCAGGAACACCAGCGAGAACACCACGAGCACCAAGGTGACGACCTGCGCCAGCCACTTGACGACGACGGCGTCTCGGTAGAAGGGCGGCCGCGCGGATGCGGCCGCCACCAATGATCGTTCGG
>JBCBYI010000223.1:0-5804 GCA_039815945.1 Actinomycetota bacterium
CGCCGCGAACAGAAGGCGGCGTCAGCCGTCTGACGAACCGGTTCTGACCGTCAACTGACGCGAAGCCGCCGGCCGATCCGTAGCATCGAACCCGACTTCGCTCGGGAGGGTGTGCGCATGGATCGGTTCTGGCGACAGCTGGGTTGGCAGCTGGGTGAGAAGTGGAAGATCGTCACCGCCGTGATGGTGGCGGTCACGGTGGTGCTCGGTGCCGTCGGCCTGCCCCAGGTGAACTTCGCGACGGGGCAGGATTCCTACCTGAATCCCGAGTCGCAGATCGCGATCGACAACGTCGCGTTCCAGGACAGCTTCGGTGGCGAGACGGTGATCCTGCTCTTCTCCGCCGAGGAAGGCAACGACGTCGCCGATCTGTTCGCCGGTGACAACCTCGCGACGCTGCAGTCGGTCACCGACGAGTTGCGTGGGGTCGACGACGTCCATGCGGTCGTGACGCCGTACGTGTCGCTGCAGTTCTCCGACAATCTGCTCGGTGGCGGCGTGGGCACGTCGGCACTCCTGTCGGCGTCGGGCCGCGACGACGGCAACCCCGAACTCCGTCAGGCCGACATCTCCACCGCGATCGCCCGCCTCGGTTCGGTGGCGGCCGACGAGCGGGTCATCGGCAACGTGGCGTACAACGACCTCTTGATCTTCGGCAACGAGGGGTTCGAAGGGGCCGAGCCGCCGGCCCGCGACGAGCTGCAGATCCGCCGTTCGCTTCGTTCGACCTTCCCCAACGTCGAGGGCCTCGCCCCCAACTCCACCGCCGTCGGCGGTGTGGTGCTCGTCGGCAACGCCGACCTCGATCAGCAGTCGGCTGCGACCGACGAGATCCTCGCGATCCTCGACGACGTCGAGCTCGATGGTTTCGAGCTCACCATCACCGGTTCGCCCGTGTACCTGCAGGAGATCAACGACTATCTGCAAGGCGGCATGGTCACCCTCGGCATCGCCGCGCTGATCGTCATGGCGGTCGTGCTCGGCCTGATCTTCCAGGTCCGGTGGCGGCTCCTGCCGCTCCTCGCCGTGCTGATCGGTGTCATCTGGGCGTTCTCGATTGTCGCCCTGCTCGGCATCGATCTCTCCCTCGTCACCATCTCGGGCCTGCCGATCCTGATCGGTCTCGGCATCGACTTCGCCATCCAGATCCACAACCGGGTCGAGGAGGAGGTCGTGCTCGACAACGACACCAACCCGATCAGCGAGACGATGCGCAACGTCGCCCCGCCGCTGATCGTCGCGGTGATCGCCGCAGTGGTCGCCTTCCTGGCCCTGCAGATCAGCCTGGTTCCGATGATCCGGGACTTCGGCATCTTGTTGTCGATCGGCGTGCTCAGCCTTCTGGTGACCGGCATCGTCTTGCCCGGCATGATCCTCGGCGTCCGCGAGTGGACAGGCCGCACGAAGGAACGCGACGAGTCTCGCGTCGAGAAGGTCGTGGTGAAGCTCGGCGGTCTGCCGGTCACCAGCGCACCGATCCTCATCGTCGTGTCGGCGGCGCTGTTCGTCGGTGGTGTCTTCGCCGAGGGAAGCGCCAAGATCCAGTCCGACCCGCTGCGGTGGATCGATCAGGGCAGCGAGGTCGTCACCGACATCAACCGGCTCGAGGACGAGACCGGCTTCTCGACCACGCTCGGCATCCTCGTCTCGGCCAACAACGTCTACGAACAAGACGTCATCGACCTGATCCACGAATTCACCGTCGCCGCCGAGACCCGCCCCGACGGCGCCGTGCTGTCGAGCTCGAGCCTCGTGAACACGATGGGCAAGATCATCAAGGTCGCCGACGATGACGGTGATCTGGTGCCGACGACCGCCGACGTCGTAGCGGCGGCCGAGGTCATGCCGCCCGACATCGCCGCCGTGCTGGTCGACGACAGCGGCTCGCCGCTCGACGCGACCTCGACCCAGCTCAACCTGCGCATCGCCCCGGCGAGCCTGGAGGAGCGCGCCGACATCGTCGCCGAACTCGAAGCCGATCTCGAGGCTCGGATCGCGGCGCTCGGCGCCGAGATCGAGACCGACAGCATCCTGCTCCAGGACATCCCCGAGGGGCAGGATCCGGTTCGGGCCACCCCCGCCGGACTCGCCACGGTCGGCATCGGCCTGCTCGAGAACCTGTCGGCCAACCGGGCCAACCTGACCTATCTGTCGCTGCTCGTCGTGGGCGTGTGGCTGGTCGTGCGTTTCCGGAGTCTGTCCCGGTCGATCCTCGCACTGACCCCCGTGTTGCTGGCCGTCGGCGTGTCGTCGCTGGTCGTCGGCCTCGCCGGCATCGAGCTGAGTCCGCTGACCACGGTCGGCGGACCCCTGGTGATCGCGACCTGTGCGGAGTTCTCCGTCCTGATCCTCGGCCGCTACCTCGAAGAGCGCCAGAGCGGTCTGGAGCCCGAGCCGGCCAGCGAGCGGGCCGCCCGCCGCACCGGTCGGGCCTTCTTCACCTCGGCCATGACCACCGTCGGCGGTTTCGCCGTGCTGATCGGGTCGGCGTTGCCGCTGCTGCGCGACTTCGGTCTGGTCGTGACCCTCAACGTGGCGATCGCGCTGCTCGCAGCGCTGGTGGTCATGCCGCCGCTGTCGATGTGGGTCGACCGCCGGGGCTGGCTCGGTCTCGACGAGCAGGCCGACCTGCCCGACGGCGTCGTCCTCGCTGCGCCCGTGCCGGGTGGGCAGACCGCCGGAGCAGTCGTCGGTGGCATCGCCATGGTCGCCGGTTCGGTGGCGGTCTACGCCGCGGCCGAGACCGAGGAGGGCAAGGCGAGCGAGATCTCGTTCCTCGCCACCCAGCTGACGACGAGCACGCTGCCGCCGCTCACCACGACGACGGCGGCTCCGACCACGACGACCGAAGCCCCCGCCGAGGAGGAGCCAGCCGACGACGGCGAGGGCGAGGAGGCGGTCGAGACGACCACCACCACGACCGAAGCCGCGGGCCCGGAGATCGACCCGAGTGGCTTCCCGTCGGATCCGCCCGGGGCCGATGCCGACATCGCCGCCGGCGCGCTGTTCCCGGTGCTCGTCGGTGCCGGCGTCGAGCCCAACGTCGCCAACTGCGCCATCTCAACCCTGCTCGAGGAGACCAACGGCACCGAACTGATCGCGGCCGGCATTCTGCAGGGCACGCCCGAGGCGATCGATCCGGTGCAGCGCGCCGCGTTCGCGTGCGGGATCACCCCGGAGCAGTTCGACGCGGCGCTCACGGCGTTCCTCGGCGGCTAGGGCTCGTCAGAGCACCACCGTCGGGTCGGGAACCAGGTCGCGAGCCAGCCACTGCCAGGTTCGCCAGCCCATCGCTGGATCCTCGAAACTGCGGGCGATGTGCTTGGCCATCTCGTCGGAGATCGCCTTGCCGTTCGGTGCCTTCACGTGGACCTCGGCGACCCGCTCGGCGATGACGAACCACCCGACGGCTTCGGCCGGCGACAGGCCGCCGGTGAGCAGGCCGTGGTTGCGGAGGATGACGAGGGTGTTGGTCCCCATCGCCTCGGCGATGCGATAGCCACCGTCGGTCGAATCGACCTCGAGATCCTCGCCCTCGTACATCGCCTGGTTGAAGACGAACGAGCACGACTCCTGGCTGATCGCCCGGAACGGTTCGACGTTGGCCGACCATGGCGTGCCGAAGGCGGTGTGGGTGTGCGCCGCCGAGTTGATGTCTTGGCGAACCTCGAGCAGGGGGTGATGGATGTTGTAGCCGGCGGTGTTGGCGGTGGCGTGCGCGGGGCCCTCGGCGACCGAGCCGTCGGGACCGATGAGGATCAGGTCGCGCACGGTCGCTCGGTGGAAGGGCACGCCGTAGCTCAGCATCCAGAAGTGATCGCGGTGTTCCGGATCACGGCAGGTGATGTGGCCGTCGCCGAGCTGTCCCCACCGCATCGCGGCGAAGATGCGGTAGCCGATCGCCGCCTCCCACTTCCACAGCTGCCGACGCTCGTCGCCGCTCAGATTGCGGTCGGTGCCGGTGCCGTAGGCGATGTCGGGGTAGGAGTCGAGCTCGAGCGCCATGAGCGGAATCCTGCCCTCGGCGCACTCAGATGTCGAGAGATTGCTGATCCTGCTCGAGCGCCAGCAGACGCTGCTTCACCCCGAGTCCGCCGGCGAAGCCGGTGAGCGAGCCGTCCGAACCGACGATGCGGTGGCACGGCAACACGATCGGGACCGGATTCTTGCCGTTGGCGGCGCCGACGGCCCGAAACGCTCCCTTGCGGCCGATGCGTTCGGCCTGTTCGCCGTAGCTGGTGGTCTCGCCGTACGGGACGCTGGCGAGGGCGAGCCAGGCCTCCTTCTGGAAGTCGGTGCCGACGAGGTCGAGGGGCAGGTCGAACTCGGCCCGGTCGCCGGCGAAGTACTCGGCGAGCTGGGTCGACGCAGCGGCGAGGACGGGGTGGCCGTCATCGAACTCGGCATCCCCGGCCTCGTCGGATTGGTCGGCCCAGAGGATCTTGCGCAATCCGTCGTCGCTGGCGACGAGGGTGAGCTGGCCGATCGGCGAGTCGATCTGGGACTGGTAGGTGTCGGTCATCACGTCTCCTGAGGGGAAGGATCGTCGAGGGCGAGGGATGCCCACAAGTGCTGGGCGGCGAGTGCGCGGTGCGGCGACCATCCGGCGGCCCGGGCACGGCACTCGTCTTCGTCGGGAAGGTCGGCGGTTCCGTCGAGCGCGGCGACGGCGTGACGGATGCCGAGATCACCGGCCGGGAACACGTCGGGATCGCGCATGGCCCGCATCGTGACCACCTCGGCGGTCCACGGACCGATGCCGGGTAGAGCAATCAGCTGCGACCGCAACGCGTGGGGGTCGGGCGTGAACAGATCGACGTCGCCGTCGAGGACGGCCTGGGCAAGCGCGCCGATGGTTTGCGCCCGGCGACGGGGCATACCTTCGTCGGCATCGCCTGCGGCGAGCGGCGCGAGCTGCTCGGGCGTGGGAAAGAGATGGGTGAGGCCGAGGGCCGGGGCCGGCAGCGGCGTGCCGTGGCGTTCGACGAGCCCGCCGGTCGTCGTCGTGGCTCCGACGACGCTGACCTGCTGGCCGACGATCACGCGAACGGCGACCTCGAAGCGATCCCACCCACCGATGACCCGGAGGTTCGGACGGCGACGCACGAGCCGCCCGAGCGCGGGGTCGGCGGCGAGGTGTCGATGGGCCGCGTCGAGATCGTCGTCGAAACCGAACATGTGCCGAACCCGAGCAACCTCGTCGATGATCGAATCGAACGTCGGGAGATGGGCGACCAGTTCGACGCTGTCGGCCTCCGCCGCAAGATCGACCTCGACGACGCCGGGGAACCCGCAGGTGTTCACCGTACGCCGGTACACGGTTCCCTCCAGCGACTCGACCCCGGGGGTGAGCCGAGGGCCGAGGTGGGCGACGATCTGGTCGATGTCGAGCAGGGATCCGGTCGGGATCCGGAGGCGCAGACCCCCGTCGACGTCGAGCACGTCGCGTGTACGCCGCTTGGCCCGGAGCTCTCGGGGCGGGAACCGGAAGATCTGCTCCATCACCCGGTTCATCTGCCGCACCGAACCGAACCCGGCCGCCCCGGCGATCACCGTCATCGACAGGTCGGTCTCGTCGAGCAACCGCCGGGCGAAGTGCGCACGCCGGCTTCGGGCGACGAAGTCCGGGGTCGCCCCAACGTGTTGCTCGAACAGGCGCCGGAGCTGGCGGGCCGAGTAGCCGACCCGGTCGGCGAGGGCGGCCTCGTCGAAACGGTCGAGGAAGCCGTCGGCGATCAGATGGACGGCGGCGCGCACCGGCAGCGGCGCATCGGTCACCTCAACGGAGCGCACGTGGCGGTCGG
>JBCBYI010000224.1:0-5778 GCA_039815945.1 Actinomycetota bacterium
CGGACGTAGAGCTGACACTCCTCCCCCGCTTCGAGGGTCTGGCAGTACGGCTCCAGCAGGAACTCGATGATCTGGGGGTAGAAGATCCAGGCGATGATCGCGCCGGCCCCGATCGACACGAATCCGATGATGAGGCGCCGACGGAGCTCCGTCAGGTGCTCGATCATCGACATGCGGCTCTCGTCCTCGGCTACGACCTTCTCGTCGGTCATGAGGCGCTCGCCTCGTCGTCGGGAGCGGCCGTCTCGCCGGCGGATGCAGTGTCGCCGATGGACGACGCAGTATCGGAGGCGTCATCGGCCGGTGGCGTGGCGTCGGCGTTGGGCGACGGAGCCGCGGCGTCGGTGCCGTTGGTCTCGGCGGCGGAACCTCCTGCGGCGAACGGCAACGGCGGGTCGGTGTCGCCCATCGGGTTGCGGATCGTCTTGGCCGCCGACGAGGCCGCCTGGTTGAAGGGGTCGAGCATGTCGGCCTTCGCCTGTTCGGCGGCCTTGACCGGCTCCTGCATCGCCTCGCGCATCTCGCGCTGGAACCCGCCGGAGATCCGACGGATCTCGTTGACGGCCCGGCCGACCTGGCGGGCCGCGTCGGGGAGCTTGTTGGGACCGAGGACGATCAATGCAACGAAGAAGATGACGAGCAGTTCGCCGCTGCCGAGATTTCCCATGCGCCGATGCTACCGAGGTCCGGCCGGGTCCTGGGACCACCGGCGGGGCCGTCGCCCGAGTCGCTGGCGCGCATCGGCGTACTGCTCGGCCGCGCGGGCGGTGAGGTGATCGGACGCTCGAACGAGCTCGTCGGTGGCGACGGCGGTCGCGCCGGTTCGCCGCAGCGAGGTGCGCAGAGCCACGAGCTCGCGCTCGACGGCACGCAAGCCGACGGTGAGGGTGCCGAGGGCGATGGTCACGGCGAGGGCCGGCAACAGCAGCGAGAGAGGCACGATGGCACCGTAGTCTGGGACGCGAGCCGGGCCGCTGTCCGGCATCGAACCGGAGCGGACCGGTCCGAGTTGGGTGTCCAGGGTGTCGAGCTGGGTGTTCAGGTGTCGAGCTGGGTGTTCAGGTGTCGAGCAGGGTCTCGAGCGCCTGGTTCCACGACGTCGTGTCGTGGAGCTTGTCGTGGAACTCGAGGAGGTCGTCGTGGCTGATCGGTCGACCGTTCTTGATCTCCTCGAGCTCGGCCGGGAGGCTCCAGGTGTCCATGTGGACGCCGCTGGCGACGAGGAGGTCGATCGTGCGGGGCTCGGCGCCCTTGACGACGGTCATCTGGCAGTCGGGGCAGGTGAAGCTGTACTCGCCGCGGTTGTCGTTGATGCAGACCCGAACCCGCACGTCGGCCGTCGTGAGTTCGACGTCTCCGCAAGTTTCGCAGCTCGCCCGGATGGTAGCCATGGTGTGGATCAGACCTCGGTGTCTCGTCCCGTGTGCCTGCATCCATCGGCATCGCTTCGACCCATGTTGAGGGTCACGGGGCCCGGTTTGGGTGGGTCGTCCGGCCCAGTTCGGAATGACCATCCTCCAGGTGTGTCGAAATCGGGCAGAAGTGCCACGATGGGCGCCGATGTCGACACGAATCCGTGCTCTCTGGTCACCGCCGGTGCTCTTCGCCCACCGGGGCGCAAAGGCGCATGCCCCCGACAACACGCTGGAGGCCTTCGCCCTGGCCGCCAAGCTCGGGGCGACCGGAATGGAGACCGACGCATGGCTCACCCGTGACGGGCAGGTCGTGCTCGACCACGACGGTCGTCACCGGCTGTTCCCCCGCAGGGCGATCTCTGAGGTCGACCGGGCCGATCTCAAGTCCCACATCCCGACGCTGGCCGAGCTCTACGCCGCCATCGGCACCGATCACCCGATCAGTGTCGACGTGAAGGATCCGGCCACCTTCGAGCCTATGGTCGAAGTTGCTCGCGCCCGCGATGCGGTCGATCGCCTGTGGGTCTGCCATCCCGATCTGGAGTTGTTGCAGCGGTGGCGCGACGTGGCGCCCGACGTTCACCTGGTCAACTCGACGTCGCTCGACTCGCTTCCCCACGGACCCGAACGTCGCGCGTCGGAACTGGCGGCCGCCCGCATCGACGCCGTCAACCTCCGCCAGCAGTACTGGACCGGCGGCCTCACCACCTTGTTCCACCGCTTCGACGTGTTGTGCTTCGGGTGGGACGCCCAGCACGAGCGCCAGATCGCCCGCCTGATCGATATGGGCATCGACGCCGTGTACAGCGACTATGTCGACCGGATGGTGGCGGTTGCCGCGACCTTCGAGGGCGACACCCGCCCCGTTACCACCGACGACGAGGACTGAGCTGGCGTTCGGCTACAGGAAGCCGAGGTCGCCGAGCGGCCAGACCTTCAAGAAGGCGCGGCCGACGATCGTGTCCTCCTCGATCGGGCCGAAGGCGCGGCTGTCGGTCGAGTTGTCGCGGTTGTCGCCGAGCACGAAGTACCAGCCGTCGGCGAGCGTGCAGCGATCCGCAGCGGGCGTGTTGGTGCAGCCTTCGCTGAGGATGGCGCTGGAACTGGGTCGGGTGTCGGTGTCGACGTAGGGCTCGTTGAGGAGCTGTCCGTCGATGAACACGTCGCCGTCGACGAAGGTGATCGTCTCGCCCGGCAGTGCCACGACGCGCTTGATGAAGTCCTCGATGCTGCCGGGCGCAGCCGGTGGCTTCTCGAACACGACGATGTCGCCGCGGTTGACGTCGCCGATGCGGTAGCTCAGCTTGTTGACGAGCACCCGATCGTCGACGTTGAGCGTGTCGGTCATCGACTCCGACGGGATGTAGAAGGCCTGCAGCAAGAAGGCCTTGATCAACAGCGCCACCGCGAGCGCCCCCACGGCGACGGCGACCCATTCGATCATCGATCGAAGCGACGACTCGACGCCGCGTCGTGAACCTCGGCCGCCGGTGCCGGGCTCGTCGCCGACGATCGTGTCCTCGGGGTCGTCGCCCCAGAACGTGCCGGCGGGCTCGGCCGTTGCGGGCTCGTCGGGGAACGGCAGATCGCTGTCGATGCGCCCAGCGCCGACGCGAGGGGCGGGACCGGTCGGTGGGCGGGAGTCGGCGTCGGTCACGAGGGGACCCTATCGGTTCGGGCCCAGCGGATCGGGACACCGACGCCGGCGAGCGCGGCCATCAGCGGTACCGGGCCAGGATGCGGTCGGCGGCCGAGCGGGCGAGGTCGTCGCCGAGCGCGGCGTCGGCGTCGACGACGGTGGCGTCGGGGCCGAGCCGCAGCAGGAGGCGCTCGAGCCAGGCCCGAGCGGAGACCGCCATGGTCACGGTGATGGTGTCGCCGTCGTCGTCGACCGCCTCGACGGGATACTGCTCGACGACCCAGCGCGCCGCCGGGCGCAGACGGAGCGTGACCCGCGGATCGTCGTTCGACGGGGTGAACGAACCGTCGACGGACGGCTCGTCACGCTCGACGGGCACGTCGGTGGCGACGGCGGCACGGATGCGGTCGACTCGGAACACTCGCTCCCCATCGGCACGGTGACACCAACCACTGAGGTACCAGTTGCCCTGATCGCTGAAGACCTTGGCCGGCTCGACTCGACGCTCGCTGAGCTCGTCGCGGCCATAGGAGTAGTACTCGAGGTCGACCTGCACGCCGCGCGCAAGCGCATTGCGCAGCACACCGAGCGTGTCGGCGGGAGCAGTGCCGAGTCGGACGTCGACGGCGCGCTCGGCGCCTTCACCGAGCGCGGTGCCGAGCTTGGTGAGGGCACGCAGGAGCGGTGACGCCGCATCGTCGTCGTCGCCGGTGTCGGTCATGGCCAACACGGATCGGCCAGCGGTGAGCAGCCGGGCGCCCTCCTCGGACGACAGGCGCAGGGGTCGGGCGAACCACTCGGCGTAGCGGATGCTGACCCGGTCGTCGGAGACGTCGACCTCGATCAGCGAGTCGGGCGTGAAGGGGTACACGCCGACGAAAAACAGGACGTCCTGGAGATCGTCGAGGAGCTGATTGCGGGGGTACGCGAACCGTTCGACGACATCGTCGATCGCCACGCCGTCGGGGTGATCGGCGACCCACGGGATGACCGACAGGAGCCGGGCGAGTCGATCGCGCGCGTTGAGCCGGGCGTTCATCGCTGCGCCTCGAGCCAGGCGACGAAGTCGTCGCGCAGTTCGGCCGGTTCGAGGATCTCGGCGTGTTCGAGGAACGACAGCACGAACGAGCGGAAGGCGTCGACGTTGCGGACCTCGAGCGTCGCGGTGACCGAGCCGTCGGGTCGGTCGGCGACCTCGCCCAGGATGTGGCGGGCGTAGGCGGCCTGATCGGCGTCGACGACGATCGTGGCGTCGACCGCGGGACCGTCGCCCAGCTCCCAGCCGCGCAGATCGATCGGCTCGGTGACGTCGCCGACCGGCTCGGTCG
Organism: Actinomycetota bacterium; assembly: GCA_039815945.1. GTDB lineage: Bacteria > Actinomycetota > Acidimicrobiia > Acidimicrobiales > Aldehydirespiratoraceae > UBA11606. The sequence goes on from JBCBYI010000224.1 coordinate 4,383, forward strand.
CCGGACCGACGAGCGAGACACCGCCGTCGATGCGGTCGACCCGGTAGAGCCGCTCGCCTTCCCGGAGCCGGTCGAAGCCGCTGAGATACCAGTGCCCGCGGGTGAACGACAGCTTCCAGGGCTCGACCACCCGCTCGGTGTCGTTGTAGGTGAACGAGACCGCCTGGCGGTCGGCCGCCGCGCCGATCATCGTGGCGAGCGCGTCGGAGAACGGGACGTTGCCGACACTGTCGGTCGGTGCCGCCGCCCCCGCCGCGCCGAGCTTGACCAGGCCCGCATCCCCGCCGTCGAGGCGCACGAGGTTGGTGGCGAGATGCAGTGCGGCGAGTTCCTCGGCCTCGAACGCGAGCTCGATGCCGGCGTACTCGTCACGGTCGAGGCGGTAGCCGTCGACGGGCGGGTCGACCCCGGGCACCGGCTCGACCCGCAGCGGCATGCCCATCGAACGCAGGTCGTCCTTGTCGCGCTCAAACGCGCGGCGGAAGGTGGCCTTGCCGTCGGGGTAGCCGCCGACTCGTTCGCGCAGGTCTTCCGCGGTGAGCGGCGTCTCCGCGTGCAGCAGCGCGGCGGTGAGGTTGAGCAGCCGCTCGAGCTTGTCCATCAGGCACCCCGCCCGATCACAGCGAGGCGATCAGCTTGTCGACGCGTTCGTCGTGGGCCTTGAAGGGGTCCTTGCACAGCACGGTGCGCTGGGCCTGGTCGTTGAGCTTCAGGTGCACCCAGTCGACCGTGTAGTCGCGCTTGCGCTCCTTGGCCCGCTTGATGAACTCGCCCCGAAGGCGGGCGCGAGTGGTCTGCGGCGGGGTCTCGACCGCAGCCGCGATGTCGTGGTCGTCGCAGATGCGTTCGACAAGGCCCTTGCGCTGCATGCGGTAGTACAGACTGCGCTGGCGGTGAATGTCGTGGTACTGCAGATCGACGAGAGCAACCCGAGGGTCGGCGAGCGAGAGGTCGTGGCGCTCTCGGTACGCCTCAAGCAGTTTGTACTTGATCACCCAGTCGATCTCTCGGTCGAGCTTCAGCGGGTCATCGGCAATCGTCGTGATGCAGTGTTCCCACATCTGGAGCGCCTGCTTCTCGATCGGGTCGAGCTCGTGGAACTCGGCAAACCGCAGCGCCCGCTCGAGGTACTCGGATTGAATCTCAAGGGCCGAGGCCTCGCGTCCGTTGGCCAGGCGCACTCGGCGCGTGCAGGTGGGATCGTGGCTGATTTCGCGAATGGCGCGAATCGGATTTTCGAGGGTCATGTCGCGCAGGACCACACTCGGCTCTTCGAGCATCCGGAGCATCGGCGACGCTGCCCCTACCTTCAGAAAGTTGGTGTACTCGCTCATGTTTGAGTCGCCAACGATCACGTGCAGCCGCCGGTACTTCTCGGCGTCGGCGTGAGGTTCAT
>JBCBYI010000225.1:0-5782 GCA_039815945.1 Actinomycetota bacterium
CACCGCCGTGCTCGGCCCCAACGGTGCCGGCAAGTCGACGCTGCTGCGGATGCTGGCGACGGTGAACGCACCGACGGGCGGTTCGCTGCATGTCGACGGCGTCGACGCACTGGATCCCACCGGCCGCACTGCGGTCCGTCGTCGCCTCGGCTACGTCGCCCAAGCCGACGGCCTTCCCGGCCGGATGCGGGTGCAGGAGTATCTCGACTACGTGGGCGCCCTCAAGGAGATCCGCCCCGAACGACTGCGCCGACGATGGGCGGCCTGGGCGCTCGAACGGGTCGAGCTCGGTCACGTCCGCCGCGAACGCATCTCGACGCTGAGCGGCGGCATGCAACGACGCCTCACCATCGCCCAGGCCCTGCTCGGTGGACCCGACGTGCTCGTGCTCGACGAACCGCTGGCGTCGCTCGACGCCGAACACCGCAGCCGGGTGACCTCACTGTTCGCCAGATTGGCGACCGATGCCACGATCGTCGTCGCGACCCACCACGCCGACGAGATGGCGGCGATCAGCCGCCGAGTGCTCGTGCTCGACGCGGGACGGATCGTGTTCGACGGCACGCCCGACAACCTCGCGGCTCGGGCGATCGGCCGGGTGTGGGACTCGGCGACCCCCGACCCGTTCGCGGCGTGCCGGGCGATCGGCCCGGACCGCTACCGGTGCGTCGGAGGGTCGATGCCCGTCGACGCCACGGCCGCCGAACCGTCGGTGGCCGACGGCTACGTCGCCGTCGTGCGGTTCGGGGCCTGACATCTAGGCTCCGGGCATGGATGCCCTCCCGGTCGTCGACCTCACGGAGTTCCGCGCCGATCCGAACGGTCCCGGCGGTGCCGCGGTCGTCGAGCAGCTGCTTCGAGCCGCGCACGAGGTCGGGTTCGTCTATCTCACCGGACACGGCGTCGAGGCCGATCTCGACACGGCCATCTTCGGCGCGGCTCGCGAGTTCTTCGCCCTGCCCGAGGCCGATCGTCGAGCCCTGGCGATCGAGCACTCGCCTGCGTTCCGCGGCTACACGATCCTGGGCGACGAGGTGACCAACGGTCGGTCGGATTGGCGCGACCAGCTCGATCTCGGTCCAGAGCAGCCGGCACCCGACCTCGGTCCCGACGACCCGGCGTGGCTCCGCCTGCGCGGGCCCAACCAGTGGCCCGCCGCACTGCCGGCCATGGCACCGGCGGTCCTGCGGTGGATGGCCGCGATGGACGACGTCGGGGTCATCGCACTCCGAGCGCTCGCGGTCGGACTCGGCCTGCCGATCGACCACTTCGACCCCGGCTTCGTGCCCGAGAGCGACGTGCACCTGAAGATCATCCGGTACCCGGCGTCGGAGTCCGGCGAGGCGGACGGCCAGGGCGTGGGCCTGCACGCCGACACCGGCTTGTTGACGTTCATCCTCCAGGACGACGTGGGCGGCCTCCAGGTCGAGCTCGGCGATCAGCTGATCGATGCACCGCCGCGACCGGGGACGTACCTGATGAACCTGGGCGAGATGCTCGAGACCGCCACCGACGGCTATCTCAAGGCGACGCGACATCGGGTCGTGAGCCCGCCATCGGGCCGCGAGCGACTGTCGATCGCGTACTTCTTCAACCCCCGCTACGAACTCCCCTTCGAGCGGGTCGAACTGCCACCGGCCATGGCCGCCGCTGCACCGGGAGCCGACCACGACGGCGTCGGCCTGCGGGTCTTCGGCGAGAACAACCTCAAGACCCGGCTGCGATCACATCCCGACGTCGCTCGTCGCCACTACGCCGACCTGGGCTGACGCTCGACGTCGAGACGCCCGCCGGTCTCGCCGATCACGATCACGATCCAGGCGACGCCGGCGAGCAGGATCCCGCCCAGCACGAACGCCGACACGTCGAGTCCAGCCGCGTCGGCGACACCACCGACGACGACCGGACCGAGGAAGAGACCGAGGTTCGAGACCAGCGTGAAGCCGGCGAGGTAGGGGCCCTCCTCGCCTTCGGGCGCGAGGTCGGCGCCGAGGGTCAGGACCGCACCGGAACTCGCACCGTTGCCGGCGCCGATCAGCACGCTGGCGATGGCGACGTCGGTGGCGTCGTCGGCGAGACCGAGCAGCACGAGTCCGATCGCCATGATCGTGAAGGACGGCACGATCGCCGTGAGCCGGCCGAAGCGGTCCATGATCACGCCCGACACCGGGAAGACCACGAAGTCGATCACGGTGCCGACGGCGAGCAGTCCGCCGATCTCGGTGATGGAGAGTCCGAGCCGATCGGCGACGAGGGGGATGACGACGTACCGGCCCTCGCGACCGGCCTGGATGAGCATCGGGCCGATGCCTCCGCGGGCGATTCGTCCCCGATGTCGGCGCAGGGCCGCCCGGACGGCGACGGGCGGCGCCGCGTCGACGATGCGCTGATCCTCGCGGCCGCCGGGCAACAGCCAGAACACGGCACCGATCGCCATGACGATGCCCGACAGCGCGAACGCGGCCCGGAAGCTGACGGCGTCGGCGACGGCGCCGCCGATGACGGGACCGATGGCGAGGGCCAGGCGGTGGGTGCCACCCATGCCGGAGTTCACCCGGCCGCGGAAGTGCAGCGGCACGCCGCGGGTGATGAAGAGCTGGCGTGACTGTCCGAGCGCACCGAAGCCGGAGCCGGTCACGAATCGAGCGAGCACGAGCAGGACGGCGATCTCGGTGAAGCCGAACAGCACGATGCTCGTGGCCGACGCAGCGATGGCGACGAGCAACAGATGGTCGTTGGTCCGGCGCTCGGCGAATGCACTGGCCGGGATACCCACGAGCGCGGCGCCGACCCCGAACGCTCCGATGACCACACCGACGGTGGCGAGCCCGAGGCCGGTGTCCTCGAGGTAGAGCGGCACGAGCGGAAGGATGATGCCGACGCCGAGCGTCATCATTGCCACCGGGACGTAGAGCGGCGGCACCAGCCGGCGCAGCTCGGCCCACACGGACCGGTCGGGATCGAGATCCGTCGTGGTCACCGCTGCCCCATGACGGCGACCGTATTCGGGACGCGCCGACGATGGCCACTACGTTGCGGCCATGCTGCCCCGGCCCGACGTCGTCCATCCCGAGCTCGGCTTCTACACGCTGGCCGGCGCGCCGGAGAACACCCGGGCGCTGATCGAAGAGGTCCGTGAGGCCGAGGAGCTCGGTCTCGGCTACGCGTTCGTCTCCGAGCGCTATTACAAGAAGGAAGCCGCGGTGCAGAGCGGCGCAGTCGGCGCGGTCAGCGAGAAGATCGCGATCGCGACCGGCGTCACCAACCACAACACCCGTCATCCGATGGTCACCGCCGGCTACGCCCACACGATGCAGAGCCTGACCGGTGGACGGTTCGTGCTCGGCCTCGGGCGCGGCATCACCCGCATGCAGGACGCCTTCGGGCTCGGGCGCATCACCACCGCGCAGATGGAGGACTTCGCCGGGATCATGCGGCGGCTCTTCCGAGGCGAGGTGATCATCGGCCACGACGGCCCGGCCGGGAAGTACCCCGTGCTCCACCTCAACGCCGGTCTCGACGAACACCTGCCGATGGGGATCAGTGCGTTCGGGCCCGAGACGCTGAAGCTCGGCGGCCGGGCATTCGACCAGGTCATCCTCCACACCTTCTTCACCGAGGAGACGACCCGCCGCTGCGTCGAGACCGTCAAGCAGGCGGCGGTCGATGCCGGGCGCGATCCCGACGACGTGCAGGTGTGGTCGTGCTTCGCCGTGGTGAGCGACGAGATCTCCGAAGACGTCCGTCTCACGAAGACGGTGGGGCGGCTCTCGACCTACCTGCAGGGCTATGGCGACCTGATGGTGAAGACGAACGGCTGGGATCCCGCCGCGCTGGAGGCGTTCCGGGCCGACGAGTTCGTGTCGACCTTCCGCGGGGCACTCGACGACGTCGCCACCACCGAGCAGCTCGCCCACGTGGCGACGCTCATCCCCGACGAGTGGTTGGCCCCGATGGCGACCGGCTCACCGGAGCAGTGCGCCGAGGCGGTGAAGGGGCAGCTGGCCATGGGGTGTGACGGCGTGATCATGCACGGTGTCAACCCGAGCCAGCTCCGCTCGGTGGTCGAGGCCTACTGAGCCCCGGGCTGGCGGCCGACGCTGTCGACGTGAGCCACCGCGGCGGCCCGAGCCCCTTCGGGACCGCCGGCGGCGATCGGCCTCGCCGCTCGGAACCTGATCTGACCCGTCAGCCGCGGCTCCGCCCGTCGGTGACCGTCCGGGCGAGCTCGTCGATCGCGTTGGCCACGATGGCCTGCGGCTCGTCGACCCGGCTCAGGCGGACGAGCGCCACGCGAGCGTCGGTATCGGCGATCTTCACGTAGGCGACGTTGGGCAGCTGGAGTCGCCGGACACCCGCCGGCACGAGGGCGACGCCCTCACCGGCGGCGACCAGCCCGACGATGGTCGTGTACTCGGTGGCCTCGATCGGGGGGTCGTAGCCGACGCCATGGCCGGCGAGCAGCGACCGCACCTCGGCATGGAGCGACGGTGAACTCGTCCGGGAGAAGCCGACGAAGGTGTCCGCGACGAGGCGTCGCAGCGACACGGTGCGCTGGCCGGCGACCGGGTGATCGAGGGGCACGGCCAGCAGGAGGCGGTCCTGCCCGAGTACAGCCGAGTCGACGGCCGGGCGGACCGGCACGGTGCGAGCGACGCCCAGGTCGATCTCGCCGTCGACGAGGGCGCGTGCCTGTTCGTCCGACGACAGCGTGTGCAGCTCCACGTCGGCATCGGGCCACGCCGTGCGGAACCGGCGGAGGAACCACGGCACGAACTCGAACGCAGCGGAGTCGACGAAGCCGAGCCGGAGTCGACCTCGGGCGCCCACGCGTAGCTCCTCGGCGGCTCGAGCGACGCCACGGGCCGAGACGAGCAGCTGGCGGGCATGGGGGAGGAACTCCGCACCGTCGGCGGTGAGCGTGACCCGGCGGGTGGTGCGTTCGAGGAGCGACAGGCCGAGATCGGCCTCGAGCTGCCGGATCTGCTGGCTGAGGGCCGGCTGGGCGATGTGGAGCCGGGCCGCCGCCCGACCGAAGTGGAGCTCGTCGGCGACGGCGACGAAGGCATCCAGTCGCCGGAGACTCGCCAGGTCACTCATGCTCGAATCGTATCAATCAGCGTAGATTCCATCCTTCACGGCTATGAGCGTCTGAGGCAGAATCTGCGGATGGGCCTGATCCCCGGAACGAACAAGAACAAACCACCGGCCAAGTACTCCGCAGGCGGACTGCTCTGGAAGGGGCTCCGGAAGCAGTCGTGGCCGCGGGTCTGGCGAGAGCCGGAGTTCAAGAACACGTACGACGTCGTGATTATCGGCGGTGGCGTGCACGGCCTCGCCACGGCGTACTACCTGGCATCGAACCACGGCATCACCAACGTCGCCGTCGTCGACAAGCAGTACCTCGGCAGTGGCGGCTCGGGCCGCAACACCGCCATCGTGCGCTCGAACTATCTGACGCCGGAGGGTGTGGCGTTCTACGACCGCAGCCTCGACCTCTACAACTCGATGTCGAACGACCTGAACCTCAACGTGATGTTCAGCGAGCGCGGCCACCTCACCCTCGCCCACACCGACTCCGCCCTGCGGACGATGCACTGGCGGGCCGAGGTCAACAAGCTGCAGGGCATCGACTCGTCGGTGATCGACCCGGCCGAGGTGAAGAAGCAGGCGCCGTCGCTCGACGTCAGCACCGACACCCGCTATCCGATCCTCGGTGCGCTGTACCACCCACCCGGAGGCACGATCCGCCACGACGCCGTCGTGTGGGGTTACGCCCGGG
>JBCBYI010000226.1:0-5745 GCA_039815945.1 Actinomycetota bacterium
TGACGCAAGCGAATCTCTTCGTCGAACAGCGAAAGTTTGGCGAGTAGGACCGCCGCTTGAAGGGTGTCGAAACGTCCATTCACGCCTAAAATCGGATGATGATGCGGCCGTTCTTGGCGCCGACCACGCGGGCGGCCTGGACGAACTCGCGCTCGGCGAACTGGATCGTTGTGGCGCGGGCGAGACGGCTGATCGGGGCGATGCCGATGATGCCGAGCGTCATCGCCACCGTCCAGAAGCTGCGACTCAACGAGGCGGTGATGAGCAGGGCGAGCACGAGGGCCGGGAACGACAGCAGGCTGAACATCAAGAAGCTGATGACCTGGTCGGCGAGACCCTTGAAGTAGCCGGCGGCGATGCCGAGCGCACCGCCGACGACGACGCCGAGGATGATCCCGAGGAAGCCGACCCCGAGCGAGATCCGGGCACCCCAGATCGTGCGGGCGAAGACGTCGCGGCCGAGGGCGTCGGTGCCCATGAAGTTGTCGCCGAGGATGCCGTCGCGAGGCGCACCGTTGGCGATCTCGTTCGGATCGGCGATCGGCAGCCACGGGGCCAGCAGCGCGGCGACCGAGATGACCCCGATCCACGCCATCGCGACCCAGAAGCCGATGCCGAGCGTCTTCTTGACGGCGCCCTCGACCTCCTCGCCGTCGGCGATGTCGTCCATCACGGTGGTGGAAGGAACTGACGTGGTCATGAAGCACGCACCCGAGGATCGAGCCAGGTGTAGAAGAGGTCGACGAAGAAGTTGATCACGACGAAGCCCGTCGCGATCACGACCACCGATCCGAGCACGACCGGGAAGTCGTCACGGATGACGGCGGTGACGATCTCCGAACCGATGCCGGGGATCGAGAAGATGCCCTCGATGACGAGCGAGCCGCCGATCAGGGCGCCGGTGCTCACACCGAACACGGTGATGAGCGAGAACAGCGAGGGCCGCAACGCATGCCGGGTCATGATGTGACGGTCGGTCATGCCCTTGGCCCGGGCCATGTGCACGAAGTCCTCCTGCAAGGTGGTGAGGAGGTCGGTGCGAAGGAGCCGCTGGTAGGTGGCGGCGATACCGACACCGAGCACGGTCGCCGGCAGGAGCAGCGAATGGATGCGCGTCCAGAACGACGTGTCGTCGAACGACGCCGGTAACCATTGATTTCGCAGCGCGAAGAACTGTAGGGCGATGACGCCCAGCGCGAAGTTCGGTATGGAGAGCAGACCGAACGACGCCACCGAGGTCGCCCGGTCGACGGGTCTGCCCGCCCGATAGGCCGAGTAGACGCCGACGGGGATGGCGATCGCCAGCGCGATGATCTGCGCCATCACCATCAGCATCAGCGACTTCGGCAGCTTCTGAGCGATGATCTCGCTCACGGGCAACTGGGTTTGGAACGAGGTTCCGAGATCACCGGTGATGATGTTGCCCAGCCATGTGAAGTATCTCTGGGCGACGGGTTGGTCGAGGCCGAAGTCGGCCTTGGCCTCGCCGATGATCTCGCAGTCGCCCTTGGCGTTGTTGATGGACGTGAACGAGTCCTCGCGGAGCCCGGCTTCCACCTCGTCGCAGTAATCGATCGCCGCGAGCGGGCCAACGATGTTGACGAGCGGGTCGCCGAGGAAATTGAGGGCGCCGAAGGCGACGAACGTCACCGCCAGCAGCACCAGGATCAACAGCACGACACGTCGTGCGATGAAGCGAGCCATGAGTGTGTACTCCTTAGTTCCTGATGTGCTGGCGGTGACCGTTCACGTCCTCTCGGATCAGCCTTCGCTGAGCCAGATGTTGTGGAAGAACTGACGTCCCTGGTTGTTGCAGAACATCGTCTCGCCGTTCGGGCCCATCTGACCGCAGATGTTGTTGACCCGGTCGCCGTAGCCCACGGTCCAGTTGGCGTGGGTGGTGAAGATGTACGCGTAGGACTCGTTCATCTCCTGCTGGATCTCACGCCAGATCTCGACACGACGGTCGAGATCGTCGGTGGCCCGCTGCTCGTAGAGCAGGGCGTCGCGATCGGGGTTGCACCAGCGGACCCAGTTGAGGGTGATGAAGCCCTCGGCAGTGGCGCACTCGAGCCAGACGACCTCGTTGTCGGGGTCGACCGCACCGAACTGGCGCCAGGTCACGACCTGGAAGGCGCCGGTGGCGACCTCGAGGATGTGGGCGTCCTGCAACAGCTCCTGCTCGGTGACGTTGAAGTACGGCTCCCAGCCGGCGGTCAAGATGTCCGCGATACGGGTCTGGCTGACCGACGGACCGGAGTACTGCAGCTCCATGTTGATCTTGCCGTCGGTGCAACTGTCGGGCACGTCGGCGCAGTACGCCTCGACGAGCGGACCGGCGAGCTCGGGCGTGTTGCCCTCCTGCACCACATCGGGGTTGTTCCAGATGAGGTCCGGGTGGAACATCGAGTCGGCCATCGGCGAGGTGCCCTGGGTGATGAGCGCCGCGTAGCTGTCGCGGTCGGCGGCGAAGGTCAGCGCCTGACGAGCACGAATGTCGTCGAAGGGCGCCGCCCGGGTGTTCATCATGATGTCGTTCTCACCCGAGAACAGGTTCTCGACCGTGTTGACCGAATCGTCGTCCCGCAAGGTGAGGATGGCGTCGGGGGTCGAGGTGATCTGGATGTCGAGGTCACCGGCCGACACGCGCTCGGCGGCGATGGCGGGGTCGGTGATCGGCGAGAACTCGATGCCGTCGAGGTAGATGTCGTCGGTGCCCTGCCAGTAGCCGTCGAAGCGCTCGAGGACAGTCTTGTCGTCCTGGGTGCGGCTGACGATCTGGAACGGGCCCTGGCCGACGGGCATCTGGTCCAAGGTCGGGTCGTCGGCGGCAGCGGCGATCCACGAAGCCGGCGGGATCATACCGAGCTGGCTGGTCAGGTTGACCGGGAAGTGGGCCGACTCACGAAGCAGGTTGTACTGGACCGTGAGATCGTCGATCTTCTCGATGCGGTTCTCGGCCGGGTAGCTGGGCGCCACTGCGAGCGAGATGAGCGGATCGGCGAGGGTCGCTTCGAACGCAGCGATCACGTCGTCGGCGGTCATCACGGTGCCGTCGTGGTACGTGACGCCCTCGCGCAGGGTGACCTGCCACGAGTTCGTTCCCTCGACCGGGGCAGCGGATTCCGCGAGGTACGGGAACCAGTTGCCCTCGGAGTCGAACGCGAAGAGCGGGTCGAACATCGGGAAGGCCATCAGGTAGGCCGACACCGCGAAGTTGTTGGCGACCGGGTTGAGGCCGTCGCCGTCGGCTTCGGTGGCGACTCGCAGCACGCCACCGCGCACGGGGCCGGTCTCGACCTCTTCTTCGGGCTCGGGCTCGGTGATAGTCGGCGCGACCGACTCACCCTCGCCGCCGTCGTCCTCGGCGGCGTCGTCGTCGGAGCTCTCGCTGCCGCCGTCACTGTCGCCGCCGGCGTCGGTGCCGGCGTCGCCATCGTCATCGCCGCCGCACGCAGCGGCGATCAGTGTGAACGCGAGCAAGGCTGCGAGCAGCTTCGCCAACGTCGTCCGTGAAGAACGAGATGTCATGAATCCCCCAGGTATGTGTACGGCCCGCGCGGACCGGTCGATGTGACTCGCGCCACAAGGTTTAGCACTCTCGCCTGTGGATAGTGGGTCGTGCAAGTCCAACCAAGCGAAATGTGACTGCTCTTATCGGTCGAGCCAGATCTGATGGAACCGATGCTGGCCGCTGTTGTTGCAGAAGGTCGTCTGGCCGTCCGGGGCGGTCTGTCCGCACACATTGCGGACCTCGTCACGGTGGCCGATGGTCCAGTTCGTGTGGGTGGTGAAGATGTATGCGTACGACTCGTTCATCTCGACCTGGATCTGCTTCCACAACTCGACCCGCTCGGCGAGGTCCGCGCTCGCTCGTTGGGCGAACAACAGCTCGTCACGGTCGGGGTTGCACCACTTCACCCAGTTCAACGAGATGAACCCCTCGGCGGTCGAACACTCGAGCCACACGACCTCGCCGTCCGGCTCGACCGCACCGAACTGACGCCAGGTCACGACCTGGAAGGCACCGGTCGCGACCTCGAGGATGTGGGCGTCTTGCAGGAGCTCCTGGTTCGTGACGTTGAAGTAGGGAGCCCACCCCGCCCCGAACAGGTCGGCGATGCGGCTCTGCACGACCGACGGGCCCGAGAACTGGAACTCCATGTCGATCTTGCCGTCGGTGCAGTTCTCGGGAACGTCCGCGCAGTACGACTCGACGAGGGGAGCAGCCCGGTCGGGCATGTTGCCCTCCTGCACCACGTCGGGGTTGTTCCAGATCAGGTCGGGATGGAAGATCGAGTCGGCGAGCGGCGAGGTGCCCTGCCCGATCAACTGCGAGAAGCCCTCGCGGTCGGTTGCGAAGGTCAACGCCTGCCGCACCCGGATGTCGTCGAACGGCGCCGACCGGGTGTTCATCATGATGTCGTTGTCCGACAAGAAGACGTTCTCGATCGTGCTCACCCCGTCGGCGTCGCGCAGGGTCAAGATCGCATCGGGGTTCGACGTCGACACCATGTGCACGTCGCCGGCCTCGATGCGCTGAGCAGCCAACGCGGTGTCGGTGATCACCACGAACTCGATGCCGTCGAGGAGAACCGAATCCGGACCCTGCCAGTAGTCGTCGAACCGCTCCATGACCGTGCGGTCGTCTTGAGTGCGGCTCACGACCCGGAACGGGCCCTGCCCGACCGGCGTCTGGTTGAGCGTCTCGTCTTGGGCCGCCGCCTCGACGTAGGCCTTCGACGGCACGAGCCCGAGCTGGCTCGCGAGCTGGACGGGAAAGTGGGCGTTCGGGCGCAGCAGGTTGTACTGGACCGTGTACTCGTCGATCTTCTCGATGCGATTCTGTGCCGGATAGTTCGGCGCGACCGCCAGCGAGATCAGTGGATCTGCGAGCTGGGCCTCGAAGGCGGCGATGACGTCGTCGGCGGTCATCTCGTTGCCGTCGTGGAACATCACGCCTTCTCGGATCGTGACCTGCCACGACATGTCGCCGTCGAGCGACGTGGCGCTCTCGGCGAGCCACGGGATCCAGTTGCCGTTCTCGTCGAACGCGATCAGCGGATCGATCAGCGCACGGGCCATCAGGTGGCCGGCGGTGGCGAGGTTGTTGGCGACGGGGTTGATGCCATCACTGTCGGCCTCCAGGGCGACCCGGATCACGCCGCCCCGCTGGACCTCGCCGTCGCCGTCGTCGTCGGTCGCGGGTTCGGTGATCGTCGGGGCGACCGCGTCGGCTTCGTCGCCGTCGTCGGTCTCGACGGTTTCCTCATCGTCGGACTGGCCGTCGGACTCGCCATCGGTCGCAGTTTCGCCACCGTCGTCGTCCCCTCCCCCGCCGCAGGCGCCGGCGACGAGTGCGAACGCCAGCAGTGCCGCGAGCAGTCGAGCGAGTGTGGTCGAGCGCAACATCATCGTGTCCCCCCTCGGGACGGCCCGGCGGCCGGCTATGACTTACGACACAATGATCTGTCAGTGCGGCTGACACAAGTCGCGGGGGCGAAAAGCTTCGAACGGCGGGCCGCCCGACCCCATGCGAGGTGGGCGACCCGCCGCTCAGCGGTGGTTCAGACTCGGACTACTCGTCGGCGAGCCAGACCTGGGTGAAGGGCTGGGCGCCCTGGTTGTTGCAGAAGACCAGTTCCCCGGCCGGGCCAGTCTGGCCACACAGGTTCCGGACCCGACCCTGGTGACCGATGGTCCAGTTCGTGTGGGTGGTGAAGATGTACGCGTACGACTCGTTCA
>JBCBYI010000227.1:0-5726 GCA_039815945.1 Actinomycetota bacterium
GAGGACAGGTTCCGGGTGTGGTTCTGGTGTCACCGCCGGGGGACAGGTTCCGGGGTGACGTTGGCGGGTCGAACGGCAATGCTGGACAGGCGGCCGTCCGACTCGTTCTCAGTCGTCCGGGCCCGGTGGGCCGGAGGAGCGTGTTCCTGCGTCGGCGGCCAGCATGGCCTGCACGAGATTGGGGCTGTCGTTGCAGCCGAGGTCGGTCGTGATGGCGAGGCCGGCGAGGTCGCCGGTCCCCCAGGTGTCGGTCGCGAGTCCGGGGTCCATCATCTGGGTGGGGTCGTTCACGTCGAGCAGGCCGTTGAGGTGGCCGATCTCGTGCAGGACGAGACGCCGCACCAACCAGTCGGGGGCCTCGCCGATCACGGGGTGGAGGTACATCCAGCCAGACACGTACTCGCCGTCGCGAATCGTCGGTGACGCATACCCGAGTTCGTCGGGGGCGTCGTCGGGCCAGATGAATTCGACCAGCACGGGGTCGTCGGGGGTGTGCCCGGCTTGGGTCGCCTCGGTCGGCCCGAGGTACACGACGTCACGGCCGACGAGGTCGCCGAACTCGGTGAAGGTGTCGACCACGGCCGTCAGGGCCTCGTCACTCACCGCTTCGCCGTGGGTGTTGATCTCGAAATCGATCGGATCACACGCGACCACCGTTCCGGGGTCGCGCAGACCGAACGTGCAGCTGGTCGCGACCACGCCAACGGCCGCGGCAGCCGCGTACAGTCCAGTACGCATCGCCAGTTACTCCTGAATTCTCCAAACGCACTCGGATCAACGGCGCGATCCGGTCGCCGGCGCAGAGGAGCTCGACACGATTTCGGGCCGCACCGGACCTTCGGTGGTCAGGACCGCGGTCCCGTCGCCTGGGCCGCCCGCCTCACCCGATCTACGCTCAGGGCATGGGAGACGTGCAGGAGCGCAACAAGGCCATCGCCGGTCGGTACTGGGAGGCGCTCTACGCCCACGACTGGGAGGCGGTGGCCGGTTTCTTCTCCCCCACCGCCAACTATGTCGACAAGGGGCTGGGCGAGTCGCTCGGCGGCGCCCACGGACCCGACGAGATCGTCGCTCGCCTCCGACTCGGACTCGATCCGGTCGAGGCCCACAACCACGTCGACGCGATGATGGTCGCCGAGGGCGATGTGGTCGTCACCGAGCACGAGGAGGAGTGGGTGTTCCACACCGGTGAGCGGATCCTCCATCCGTTCGCGTCGGTGATGGTGTTCGACGCCGATGGGCGGATCGAACGGTGGTGGGACTACTCGAACCTCGGCAACCTGCTCGACAATGCGCCGGCCTGGTGGCTCGAGCACATCGCCGGCGGCTACCGCGAGGCAGGGAAGTAGCGGGTCTCGATCCCGTCGAGGACGGTCTCGAGTCCTTCGGCGAAGCGTTCCTCGCGGCTGAGGTTCACCAGCAACTCCCGGCGGAAGGTCGCAACGCGGGCGAACTCGCCGTCGGTCGCGAGATCCGGCAGCTCAGTGGTCGAGCTCGCCTGTTGCACGAGGGTGCCCACGACCCAGTTGGCGACCACGCTGAACGCCAGGGCCGCGACCCGGAGATCGTCGGTGGTGTCGTCGAAGATGGCGACGACCCGATCGAGGAACCGTTGCTCACCGCGGGAGACGGGCGGTCGGCCGACAAGCAACGGGAAGGCGTTGGGGTGGGCGGCCGCGACGGAGACATAGCTGAGCGCCATCTCGGTCGCTCGCACCCGCCACGTGCCGCTGGGCTCGGTGTAGGCGTCGAGGATTCGTTCGTAGAGCTGGTCGGCGATCGCGTCGAGCAGGTCGTCTTTGTTGGCGACGTGGTTGTAGAGCGACATCGCCTCGACGCCGAGTTCGGCGCCGAGCTTGCGCATGCTGAGCTGATCGAGGCCGCGCTCGTCGATCAGCGACAGCGCGGTCTGGGCGATCAGGGCCCGGCTGAGGGGCGCACGCTCGGTGACCGTCATGCCCCGAGTGTAGGGCGAAGGCCGGGTCAGGCCGCGAGCTGCGAAAGGCGCTGGCGCACCACGTCCACGTCGAGGCGGACGGCCGTGGCCAGCACCGCGAGGTGGGTGTCGGTGTCGCCCGTCGCCCGGCCCCGCTGGGTGCGGAGCCGTACGAGATCCAGATACCGCAGGAGCACCGTGTCCGCGGTGCAGCTCATGGGCAGACCGACGGAGACGTCACCGATGCTCAACCCGAAGGAATCGACGTGGAGATCCTCGTCGACGATGGTGGGAAATTCGATGAGCGCCATGGGGGAATGATCGGCCGGGCCCTGCGGCGGATCGAGAGGCCCGCGAACCAAGTTCGGATGGTGATTCCGTCACTTCGGTCTGGGCCGATCGACCTAGTCACCTCACAGAGCGTGGTCCTCTCACCGAATTGCGTGGGGTGGGGCACACTGGTCCCCTGGGGTAGGACGAGAGGACGAGCGGCATGCGCGACAGGCCCGCCGAGACAGCGGCCGAAACGG
Organism: Actinomycetota bacterium; assembly: GCA_039815945.1. Classification (GTDB taxonomy): domain Bacteria; phylum Actinomycetota; class Acidimicrobiia; order Acidimicrobiales; family Aldehydirespiratoraceae; genus UBA11606. Next base: position 2,467 of record JBCBYI010000227.1, read on the forward strand.
CCATCCAGCGCGCACTCCGGACGCTCGGCCTCGAGATCGATGCCGCCGCGACCTGGTACACCAGCGAGGCACCCACCGCCGCCCATCGACAACTGTGGATCGATCCGTCCGCCTCCGACCTTGGCCCTGCGCTGCGGCAACCCGGGCTCATGGACGAACTCCAGCGCCATCTCACGTCCGGCGTCGAGCCGGGAGCGGTCACCGAGTCCGGTCCCGCCGGTCTCCCCGCCGCGGTACGTGATGCGCTCGGCCAACACCTGGCCGGCATCGTCACCGTCGTGACCGAGGTCGGTGACCGGATCGCATCGCTCAGCGCGCTGCGATCATCGTCGCCGGTGGCGCCGGGCGGCATCGACCATGAGGTCATGCGCCGCTCACTCGACTCGATCGACGGATACGGCGAGGCCTCGGCGAGCACCGACGATCATCGCGGGCTGGGTGAGCTCGTGGAGCGCTGCTCAAACCACCTGATCCACGCGACCGAGGCGGGGGCATCGATCGTCGCCGTCCTCAACGAGATCACCGCCCACGGCGGCTACGCGGGCGCCGCATGGATCACCTTCGACGCCCGCCGAGAAGTCCTCACCATCAATCATGCGGTCGGCCGTGACGGCGCCGAGCGGACACCCCCGCCGATGGCGTGTCCGTCGGCGGAGTGGCAGGCGATGTGGGCCGGCGGCGTCGAGGCTCGGCACTGCGGCTTCGACGAGGAGCCGCTGCGCAGCCTTCGCAACCTCGCGCCGCACCTCCAGTGGTCGCCTCGCATCGTGATCCCGGTCGTCGATGGGGGCGAGCCGATCGGCATCCTCGATGTCCACGGTGCCCCGGGCGCCGACGACGACGAGCTGCTCACCTTCCGAACGATCGCCCACCTGCTCCACAGTGCGGCCAGCCGGCTGCGCGCCCAGCTGACCATGGAGGCCGTCTTCGACGACGGCCCGACCAGCCAGCTCCTGCTCGACGATCAGGGTGTCGTGGCCCTCGCCAACCTGGCCGCCATCGAGGTGCTCGGCGACGTCCGAGGCCGGCGTTGGCTCGACATCGATCCCGACTACCAGCCGGAAGGTCCGGTGCGAGAGGTCCGGCTCCCGACCCCCGACGGCCTGGTGTGGGCACGGGTCGGGTCGTCCCAGATGCCCGCCGTGGATCGGGGCGGGTTCGCCGTCGTCCACATCGAGGACATCACCGAACGCAGGACGGCGATCGCCCAGCTCGAGTTCGAGGCGCTGCACGATCAGCTCACGGCACTGAAGAACCGGCGCTGGCTGAGCCGGTACCTCGACGACGTCCTCGAGACCGAGGGGCTGTCGGTGCTGCTGCTCGACATCGACCGCATCAAGGTCGTGAACGACAGCCTCGGCCACGACATGGGCGACCGGCTCATCGTCACGATGGCCGACCGGCTCCGCTTCGCCACTCGGTCGGCGGACTCCGTGATCCGCTTCGGCGGTGACGAGTTCGTCCTCGTGCTGCCTGGCGAACACAGTCGTGCCGATCTCATCGGCGTGGCCGATCGCGTGCGGCGCCTGGTGAGCCAACCGATCGAACTCGACGGGATCCCCGTGATCGCCACCGCGTCGATCGGCATCGCGTCGATCGAGCAGGGCGATGCGGCCGACACCGCAATCCGTCACGCGGACTGGGCACTGGCCGAAGCGAAGCGGGCAGGGCGCGACCAGCATCGCATCTTCGACCCCGCCGACGCCGAACGGGTCAAGGATCGCCTCCGGCTCGAGGCCCGCCTTCGCCGCTCCCTGGACGCCGGTGAATTCATCGCCCACTACCAGCCCGAGTACGACATGCGCACCGGCGAGATCCTGGGCGCGGAGACGCTCGTTCGCTGGGTGCAGAACGGCGAGATCGTGCCCGCGTACCAGTTCATCGACGCCGCTGAGGAGCTCGGTCTGGCCTCTCGGTTGTCGAGCATCATGCTCGAGACGGCGTGTGCTCAGGCGACGACCTGGCGTGAGATCGGGTTGACTCCACGGCTTCGGGTGAACATCACCGCGCAGCAGTTGCAGTCCGAGGCGTTCGAGTTCGAGGTCATCGCCGCACTGGCTCGGCACCGCATGCCGGCCGAGCAGCTCTGCCTCGAGGTGACCGAGCGCTCGATCATGGCCGACATCGATGCGGCCACCAAGGCGCTCGCACGACTCCGCGCAGTCGGGTGCGAGGTCGCGATCGACGACTTCGGCACCGGCTTCAGCTCCCTCGCATGGCTTCGGCGGCTGCCGGTCGACACGCTGAAGATCGATCGGAGCTTCGTCGATCCGATGGTGAGCAACGATGCGGATCGCCACATCGTGCAGACCATCGTCGGCCTGGCTCGCGGCCTCGACCTCGACGTCGTGGCCGAGGGGGTGGAGTCCGAGACCCACGTCGAGGCCTTGTTGGCCCTCGGCTGCCGACGCGGGCAGGGCTGGCTGTGGTCCCCCGCGGTGCCGCCGGAGGAATTCACCGAGCTGGTGCTCGCGGCGAGTCCCGACCGGGCCAGCTGAACACCGCGAACGCGCCCATCCCCGTCGGATCGAGGAGGGCGTCGGCCTCGGTCACCCGGCTTCGGGCTCGCAGCGCGGCGAGATCACCGATGTGAGCCGACGCCGACCACAGGCGTCGCCCTTCCTCGACGAGCGCGTCGATCCCGTGACGACGCAGGAAGTCGGCCTGCGTCTCGATGCTCGCCCCAGCGATGGCCGCCAGTGGCTCGACGGGCAGGTCGATCGTGATGTCACAGCTCCCGGGCTGCATGAGCCAGTCGTGGACCCGGACGTGATCGCGGTAGCTCCGCAGCCACGCGCCATCTCGTTCGAGGAGGTCCGTGACGGGCGCGGCGTAGTCGAAGACGACGACACGGGCGTCCGGGAAGCGACGTCGGCGTTCGCCGACCCACTCGACCGCCGCCGGCACCGTGGGCAGCCGATCCCCGACGCGGGCGGCGTCGGCCGAGTGGGGGGTTTCGGCTGCCTCGCCGGCCACGAGCACGAAGGCGGCACCATCGGTCGCGACTCGACACTCGACCCACCCGCGTTCGGTGCGTTCCACGATGTCGAAGCCGAGGTTGTCGAGCAGCTCGTTGGCGAAGACCACGTCGACCCGATCGAGATCGGCGTCGGAGGAAACCGACCACAGATGGGGACCGGTCGGGTGGTGGCGCCGCTGGGCGTCGGCGCGCTCGACCATCACCCATTCGAGGGCGCCGGCGTCGAGGCACGCCCCGGCGGCGACCGTGACGGTGCGTGCGAGCGTGCCTGGTCCGGCAC
>JBCBYI010000228.1:0-5711 GCA_039815945.1 Actinomycetota bacterium
CAACCTCGCCGACGCCACCGTCGAGTACACGCCCGCCCCCGGCTGGGTCGGCACCGACACCTTCACCTACCAGGTCGACGAGACCCCCGGCGCCTACTTCGACGCGTCGCAGCTCGCCACCGGACGCAGCGGCGGAGGTGCCATCGGCGCCGGCGCCGCCGATCCCAACTGGCGCATCAGCGCCGGCATGGGCGGAGCCGAGACCGCCGCGACCGGTGTCGCGCACGGCGGCTGGGTCGCCCCGCCCGCTGGAAGCAGCTGGATCTGCGGTGCCGACTGTTCGGGCGCCCGGGACACCGTCGTCGTCTTCCACCGCGACTTCCAGATCGTCGATCAGTCGACCGCCGACCACCTCGCCCTCACGCTCGACGTGCACTCCGACGACCGGATCGATCAGGTCTACGTCAACGGCGTCGCCGTGGGCATCAGCACCGGCGGCGGCCAGTGGCGCGCCGGCAACTTCCTCGACCTCGTGCTCGATCCCGCCGACGGCGCCTTCTCCTGGCAGGTCGGCGTGAACACCATAAGCCTCGAGGTGCGCAACGCCGCCGCCGGCCCGATGGGTCTGCTCGTCAAGCCGTCGACCGGCGACGAAGACGGCGACGGCGTCACCGACCCGAACGACCGCTGCTGGGGCACGCCCGCCGGGGTGCCCGTCAACGGCGACGGCTGCCGCCGCGAGACCGCGACCGTCACCCTCTCGGTGACCAACCCGGCTGCGACCGGTTGCGATCGACTCGTCAACGGCTCGTTCGAGGAGCCGAACATCACCAGGAACTGGAAGGGCCTCGCGGCCGACCGCGTCCCTGGCTGGGAGGCCGATCCGGCCAAGCTCGAGTTCTGGAACGACGGCTTCCTCGGCGCCGACGCCGTGCACGGGGGCCAACTCGCAGAACTCAACGCCGACAATCACGGCACGATCTACCAGGACATCGCCACGAACGCCGGCGAGGAACTCACCTGGAGCGTCTGGCATCGGGGCCGCAAGGGCACCGACACCATCGAGATCCTCGTCGGCCCGACCGACGACCTCGGCCCGAGCCTGACCTCGATGGGTCAGTTCTCGACCGGCACCGAGTTCGCCCAGCACTCGGGCACCTACGTCGTGCCCGAGGGGCAGGCGGAGACCCGCATCGTGATCCGTCACGTCTCCTCGGTCGGTGGCCGCTCGCTCGGCAACCTGCTCGACGCGATCAGCTTCGGCCCGACCGGCTGCCCGGTCCTCGCGCCGACGACCACCACCACCGCCCCGCCGACCACGACGACGGAGGCCCCGGCCACGACGACGACCGTGGCCCCGGCGACCACGACCACGACGGAGCCGCCGGTCACCACGACCACGGTGGCGCCGACGACCACCACGACGGTCCCGCCGGGTGTGGTGTCGGGAGCCTGCAACCTCCTCGCCAACGGCTCGTTCGAAGAGCCACTCACCGTCAACCCGGTGCGAGCCCTCTGGTTCACCGACGTTCCCGGCTGGTCCCAGGACATCCCGATCTATGAGTTCTGGCGGGACGGCGCCGCTGGTCTCACCGCTCCCGACGGCGAACAGTGGAACGAGATGAACTCGACCGGCCCCTCGATCCTCTACCAGGACGTGGCCACCACCCCCGGTGAGACGCTCACCTACGCCTTCGCCCATCGAGGTCGCCACGGGCCCGACCAGGTTGCGGTGGCGTTCGGCCCGGCGACCACGCTCGACGATCTCGTCGACGTGGCCACCTACGAGACCGACACCGAGTGGGCGAGGTACACCGGCACCTACATCGTGCCGGCCGATCAGACCACGACCCGGTTCGCCCTCCGGGTGGTGTCACAGTTCAACGATCCTCGCGAAGGCAACTTCGTCGACGACGTGACCCTCGGCGTGGCCGACTGCGACGCCGTGCCGACCACCACGACGACGGTGCCGCCGACGACCACGACCGAGCCGCCGGCGACCACGACCACCGTGCCGCCGGTCACGACGACGACGGAGGCCCCGGCGACGACGACCACGACCGAGCCGCCGACGACCACGACCACCGAGCCGCCGGTCACCACGACGACCGAGGCCCCGGCGACGACGACCACGACGGATCCTCCGGCGACCACGACCACGTCGACGGCCGTGGCCAGTGGGGAGATCGAGGGCACCGACCCCGAGCCTGACGGCGACGGCGACGGGACGCCCGACGACGAGGATCCGACCCTCCTCGTCGACGCCTGGATCATCTTCGAATCGGTTGAACGAGCCGACATCGAGAATCCGGCCGGCGCCGCCGACGAGACGTTGACCTACACGGTGCGGGCCGGCAATAACGGACCCCACACCTCCGAGGCGACGGCCATCGCGATCACCCCGCCCTCGGGCACCGTGATCACGACCTGGTCCTTCGACTCCTGGCAGGTCGACGAGAGCATCGAGTCGCTTGAGGGCGGCGCGTCGCTCTTCGCCGGTGCCACGGCGGCCGCGCCGGAATGCCTGCTCGACGGCGGTGTCCTTCGCTGTGAGCTCGGCGACGTCGCCGCCGCCTGGTGGATCGAGTTCGATGTCGTCGCCGAGGTCTACACCGATGCGTCGGAGCTCGCGGCCGACGCCACGATCACCTCGATGGGCTTCGACACCGAGCTGCCGAACAACAGCGACGATCTTGCCGTCCAGAGCGTGCCGGCGGTCATCGCCGCCGTGCCGGGCGCTGAGCTCGCCTTCACCGGCTTCCGTGCGGCCACCACGTGGTTCCTCGCCGGCGCCATCGTGCTGATCGGCGGCGGTATCGGCCTGATGCTGCTGTCGACCGGCCGCCGCCGAGACGACGAGGCCTACGGCGAGGTCTGATCCCGCCGATCACCCGAATCCGCTGAACCCGGCCCCGCCTGATCGGCGGGGCCGGTCCGCGTTCGGGCTGAGCCGCGGGGACGACGGGGCAGGGTCGGAGGTCCCTGCTCGACACGCCGACCGCCATCGATCACTGGCCCGGATGGTTCGACTCGCTCAGTCGCCGGGGGTTCCGTGCCGTAGTCATCCATGGCGAACAACTGATGCGTTTGGAGGAACACATGGATCTCGCTTTTGTCATGGGCGTGTTGCCCGGCGGCACGACGGCACTCATCTTGAGTGGCGCGTTGACCCTGGTCGCACTCGGAACCGGCAGGAGTTTCCTGCAGGAAGAATCTCTGGAGAGCGCGGACGACCGCGCTCCCGGCTGAGCCTCTCGCCGGACGCCCCCGTCGTGCCATCGGGGGCGTTCAGCGTCGCCGACTTCGCCGCCCGCCCTGGGCGTCGACCGACCCTCCCGGGTCAGTCGATCTTCAGGATCCGGGCGGCGTTGTCGCGTAGGAACTTGGGCCAGACCTCGTCCTTGAACGGCACGTGCTCCATGTCGCCCATGATCCGTTCGAGCGACAGCCCCATCGGGAAGTAGCCGGCGTAGATGATCTTGTCGGCGCCGCGGGTGTTCGCATAGTCGATGATCGACCGGGGGTAGTACTTCGGGGCAAACGCCGACGTGGAGTAGTGCAGGCCCGGCCACTTGAGCATCAGCTTCACGATGAGGTCGTCCCACGGCTCGCAACCGTGGCGGGTGACGAAGGTGAGCTCGGGGAAGTCGTACATCACCTGGTCGATGCGCTCGACCAGCTGGGGGCTCATCGGCAGCCGAGGCCCGGGCACGCCAGCGCACACGAAGATCGGCAGATCGAGCTCACAGCAGGTCGAGTAGATCGGGTAGTAGAGCGGACTGTCGATCGCGACCTGCGGCGTGCAGCCGACCGGGAAGGTGCCGACCGCCTTGATGTCCCACTCGTCCTTGAGGCGACGGATCTTGCGAACCTCGCCCATCACGTCGTTGGGATCGACGTTGGCGGTGCCGATGAAGCGGTCCGGATGGTCGGTCAGCGCTTTCTGACCCTGTTCCCCCTCGGCGCCGATCATCCCGTACTCGATCCCGAAGCGGTCCATCTCGCCGAGGGTCACCTCGATCGGGTCGGCGTCGGCGCCGTACAGCTCCTTCGGCACGTTCTTGAACATGTACTCGACCGGGAACTCGAAGTCGGTCGACTCGCCGTCCTTGAGTTGGTTGCGGATGAAGTCGTAGACGGCGAAATCCTTGTCGGGGAATCCGATCATGGTGTCGATCACACCGATTCCGTCCGGCCCAATGGTTCCGGGAGGGAGTGCCATGGCGGCGACCGTAACCGGCTCGTCGACTTCGGGACCAAAACGCCCACGGCGTAGGGTGGACGCCGATGACGAACGACGACCGGTTCCGGCTCGACCGGACCCCCGCCACCGAGGCCGACTGGCGCGACGCCGTCGACGGGGTCCTCAAGGGGCGACCCTTCGAGAAGGTGCTGGTGAACGCGACCCCCGGTGGGCTCGATATCCAGCCGCTGTACGGCCCGGCCGCCGCTGACCCGATCCTGCCGGTCGATCCCCATCGCGTCGCCTACGGCTGGGACATCCGTCAGCGCCACGAGGCGACGACTCCGGAGGCGTGCCGCTCCGGTGTGCTCGACGATCTCGAACACGGGGTCACGTCGATCGAACTGGGTACGCCCCCCACCATCTGGGGGCTCGACGACCTGCGCGCCGCGCTCAAGGGGGTGCTTCTCGACATCGCACCCGTCGCGCTCGCCCCCCACGCCGATCTCGACTCCGCCAAGGCGCTGCTCGCCCTGATCGACGAACGTGGCGACGCGGCCACCAGCCGCAGCTGGCTCGGCCTCGACCCGGTGGGGGCCTACGCCCGCAGCCACCGCGTCGGTGCGATCGATCGCATCGCCGAGTTCGCGGCCTCCGTCGCCGACACGCACCCCGACGTCGTCGCCTGCACGGTCGACACCACCCGCTACGTCGACGCCGGTGCCGACGAGGTCCAGGAGATCGCCTGGATGCTCGCCACGGGCGTCACCATGCTCCGAGCGCTCGAGGCCGCCGGCCTGTCGGTCGAGCGAGCGGCGGCGACGATCGGGTTCCGGGTGACGGCCGACGCCGACCAGTTCCTCACCATCGCTCGGCTACGATCCGCTCGGACCCTGTGGGGTTCGGTGTTGGCCGCATGTGGCGTCTCGGCTCGGCCGTCGCGGTTCCACGCCGTCACCTCGCCTGCGATGTTCTCGCGGCGCGACGCGGCGGTGAACATGCTGCGTTCGACCTCGGCGGCGTTCGGTGCGGGGGTGGGCGGCGCGGACGCCGTCACCGTGTTGCCCTTCGACAGCTCCGACTCGGCGCTCGCCCGTCGCAACGCCCGCAACATCCACCATCTGCTGATCGAGGAGTCCGGTGTGAACCGGCTCGTCGACCCCGCCGCCGGGTCGGGCTTCGTCGAGTCGCTCACCGAACGCCTTCTCGACGCCGGTTGGGCGCGTTTCCAGCAGGTCGAGGCCGCGGGCGGCATGGTCGCCGAGCTCGAGTCGGGGGCCGTCGAGGCCGCTGTCGACGCCTCGTGGACGGCCCGCCTGGGCCGGCTCGCCACCCGCCGTGAACCGGTCACCGGCGTCTCGGAGTTCCCCGACGACGCCGCCGGTTCGGAGATGGTGGAGGCGGTCGGTGGGTTCCCGATCCGTCGCCCGGCGGCCCCGTTCGAAGCGCTGCGCGACGCCGCCGACCGAACCCGCTCGGCCGGGACCGAGCCCCGTGTCCACCTGGCCACGCTCGGCACCCTCGCCGATCACACCGCCCGATCGACCTGGATCACCAACCTGCTCGCCGTCGGGGGCCTCACCGCGAT
>JBCBYI010000229.1:0-5703 GCA_039815945.1 Actinomycetota bacterium
GCTTCCGGAGGTGAACCTCGCATGAGCCTGACCCTGACCCGCCGTGGGTTCCTGGGGGCGACCGGCGCGACCGGTGTCGCCGCCACCCTTCCGCTCTCGGTCCTCGCACAAGCCGCCGGCGCCGCCCCACCCGGACCCGACCAGGGCATCGTCCTCGTCGTCTTCCTCCGTGGCGGCAACGACAGCCTCAACACCCTCGGCCCGTTCGACGACGGCGTCTACCGCGACAACCGACTCGGGCTGTCGATCAACCCCGGCTCGGCCCACGACGCCGGCGGCGGGCTCTACTTCCACCCGTCGCTGTCCTACCTCCACGGCCGATGGCAGGCCGGCGACGTGGCCGCTCTGCCCGCCATCGGACAGCCGGACCTGGATCGCAGCCACTTCTCCTCCACGAGCACCTGGATGAGCGGCAAGCTCGCCGGCGAGAACCAGTCGACCGGCTGGCTCGGGCGATGGCTCGATGCCCAAGACGACGAAGTGCTCGGCGCCAGCGTCGACGGCCGCACGCCCAAGCAGATCCGTGGTGCGACGGCCACCGTCGTCGGCGTGAGCCGCAGCTCCGGCAACCTGTTGCCGACCGGCAGCCGCGAACAGGCGACGAACATCGCCCTCCGGCGTCACGACGGCGGCGAGCTGAGCTCGATGGGCAACGCCTTCGGCAAGGCCATGGGCGACGCCGCCCGCTTCTCCGAGCAGCAGCGGCCGCTGTACGGCGACGGCGTCGAGCGCAGCGACATCAAGTTCGCCGCCGACCTCGAACGGGCTGCGCACCTGCTCAACCTGGGCCTCGGCGTGCGGTGCGTGTCCGCGACCCTCGGCGGCTTCGACACCCACTCGAACCAGGGCCCGCGCCACACCGAACAGCTCAGCCAACTCGACGCCGGCCTGCAGGGCTTCTTCGAGACCCTGCTGCCCGCCCTCCACGGGCAGACGACCGTCGTGGTCGTGTCGGAGTTCGGGCGCCGACTGCGCCGCAACAACTCCCAGGGCACCGACCACGGCACCGGTGGCTGTGCGTTCGTGATCGGCTCGAAGGTCCGGGGTGGCCTCGTCGGGCCGTACCCGTCGCTGACCGACGTCACCAAGCGAGGCGACCTCAAGTACAACGTCGACTTCCGCACGCTCTACGCGACGATCGTGTCGCAGTGGCTCGACGGCGACCCCGATCAGCTGCTCGGCGAGGGCCTCGGCCAGCTGAACCTGTTCGAGGGCGGCCCGGCCGGCACCGGCATCGCCGGCTTCCTCGACGTCGACCGATCGCGCTACTACGCCGGGGCGCTCGAGTGGGCCACCGAGAACGGCGTGGTCAACGGCACCTCACCGACGACCTTCGCCCCGACGCGACCCATGACGCGAGGCGAGTTCGCGACGGTCGTGTGGCGCCGGGCCGGCGAGCCCCGACCGGTGCGACCGGCCCCGTTCAACGACGTGGCGAGCACCGCATTCTTCGCCGACGCCGTCGCCTGGATGGTCGAACAGGGCATCACCACCGGCACCAGCCCGACCACGTTCCATCCCAACCGGACCCTCACCCGGGCCGAGTGCGCCACCTTCCTGTGGCGCTGGCGAGGTCGCCCCCAGCGGGCCAGCGTGCAGCGGTTCGACGACGTGGGTTCGGGCCGCTTCTACACCGACGCGGTCGCGTGGATGAGCGCCGACGGCATCACGACCGGCACGACCCAGTCGACGTTCTCGCCCAACGATCCGCTCGACCGGGCCCAGGCCATCACGTTCCTGCACCGCGACGCGCAGCGAACCTGACGATCGAGGTGGCCGTCAGTCGTCGGCGTCGACGCGGCGGCCGTCCTCGACCAGGTTGATCTCGTAGAGGACCTTGTCGAGGGCATCGCTCGCTGCGATCGTGCTGTAGCGAAGCGGGTTCTCCGGCGTGACCGTGCTCGGCATCGGCGCCAGGATCGTCCACGGCGTCGGGTGGGCGAACTGCACGACCGAGTAGCGGTCGCCCTGCTGGCCCTCGCCCGACACGACCCGGTGGATGCCCGACGGGATCATGCCGTTGGTGAGGCGCTCGAGCATCAGACCGGTGTTGATGATCGTCGACCCCTCGGGCGGGGCGACGTCGGCCCAGCCGCCGTCCTCGGTCTTGAGCTGCAGGCCCGCGGCGGTGGCCCGTGGCAGCGCGGTGATCAGGTTGATGTCGGCGTGCTCGCCGGCCCAGACGTGCTGCTCACCGGGGGCCTGCTCCATCGCCGGGTAGTGGATCGCCCGGGTGAGCGTGGCGCCGTCGGTGAGCATCTCGTCGAAGAAGGTCTCGTGGGCGCCGAGCCCCTCGGCGATGATGCGCAGGACGCGGCGCTGCAGATCGGCCACCGAACGGTGGAAGTGCATGAGCAGGTCGTGCACGCCGGGGAGATCGTTCTCGGGAAGGGTCGGCGGCCCGTAGCGGTGGGGGTACTTGGCCCGAAGCGGGTGCCCTTCACCAAGGGGCGCACCCCAGTTGAGCATCTCCTTCCAGTCGGGCATGTCGGCGACCGCCGCCGTCTCGACCAGCAGGCCCGTGTAGCCACTCTGGCCGTTGGAACCCGGCACGACGTAGGCGTCCTTGCGGTCCTGGGGGAGGGTGAAGAACGCTTCGAGCTGGGCGTACGCCTCGTCGATCATGTCGACCGACAGGTCGTGCTCGACGTAGACGAACCCGGTGACGAGGCTGCGACGCACACCATCCACCACGGCTCGGCGCTGGTCCGCGCTCCCGTTCTCGAAGGCGAGCAGGTCGACGTCGATGATCTCCATGGGTGCATCCTACCGCCCGGGCCGTTGGCGCCCGGAGGCGTCGACGTGTGACGCTGGGCCCATGGCCGACACCCCGAAACCCCGAGCCGGCGCCGACGACGCGCTCGCCAAGATCGTCACGAAGGACTCGTCCCATCCGATGTCGATGCATCGACGCGTCGTGACGTCGGGGTGCCAAGACCCCCAAGAACACGGGGTTTTGGATGATCGATCGAGGATCGATTACGTGCGGTGACATGGCCGTTCACGCCACGAGTCACGCCATGCCACGTCACACGACTCCGAAAACGGCGAAGGCCCCCGGCCAAGAGGGCCGGGGGCGGGCGTCGGGAGTCGCGAAGTGGGCCGGCCGTACGGTCGCAGCCTTCGACGGAGCAGCCGTACGACGGGCCCGACGGGCGATCAGTCGGCGGAGGTCGCTCGCACGGTCGTCTGTGTCTGCACGACGTGGATCGCCGGGCCGAGGTGGTGCAGTCGCTCTCTACCTGCTTCCCGAGCTTGTAGTAGATCACGACGACGGCACCGCCACTCCAGACCATCGGCAGCGGCACCTATCAGGTCGGGACTGACATCGAGCGAGGCACGTACCGCGTCGCTGGCTACTGGGCACTGCTCTCCTGCATGACCGGAGGGGACACGTCTCGTCTGGGCTGGTGGGAAGTCAACCAGATCAACGCGGAGTACTGAGATGACGAACAACCGATTCCTACTGCACTTCCTGGCCGCTTTGGCCCTCCTGGCCGTGTCCTGCAGCGACACACAGACCGAAACCTCGAGAGCAGGCGCTGACGTCACGAGCAACACCGGCGTCGACGAATCGACTGACGAGGACGCCGAACCTGAGGGCGAGGGCCGCTCGGGCCCGTTCAGCGCTGGCCGCTTCTTCGACGAGACGCTGCCCACAACGGCCGGGCCACAGCCGTACTACATCCAGTTCGACACAGCCCGAGACCTCGCCGAAGCAGCCGGCTACGCCTTCACTGGCCGCATCGTCGGCACCGAGGAAAAGGTATACATACTCGGCCCCGATCCGGAGGAGGTGGACGGCGGCATCAGGTACGAGTTCGATGGAGCCATCTTCGAGATCGACGACGTGCTCTACGGCAACCTCAAGCCGGGAGACACCGTCTCCGTTGCGATTCCGACGGTCGTGATCCGCGAAGCGAACGAGCCCGCCCGAATGAGAGCCGATCACCTCAGCATCATCGAAGGTGGGCTCCAAGGAGACGGCTCGACCTTCCTCGTGTTCGCCTCGACCCGACCAGGAAGCTCACAGCTGTTCTTCCACGGCAACTCCGGTGTTGCGAAACTGCCGACGCCCGACGGCACGTTGCGGGGCCTGCCAGGGAGCTGCTTCGACAACGGTGACGCCTTCCTCGGTCGAGCCGGCGCCATCACCTTGGACATCGTTCGCGAGTCCCTCGATGGACCATCTGCGTTCGACGAACCGCCGCTGCCAGAAGACTTCGAGGGCGACGGCTAGCCCCCCGAGGGTTGGGTCGTCCCCGAGCGACCCGCCGGCAACCGCTCAGCCAGGCGGTGCGGCGAGGCGGCGAGCCTCAGCGATCAGGTCCCGATCAGCGCGGGCCTCGAGGTCGTCGATGCGGTCGTCGACCTTGTCCAGCGGGCCGCCCCGGTGCTCGAGGTCGTCTCGGCGGCGGTACGCGCCGATCAGCTTGGCCCGCAGAACGAGAGATTCGATGCGACGGCGGGTCAAGCGGATCCGTTGCAGCCGGGCTGCTAGCCGATGTCGGGCAGCTGGGGCTGCATGAGCGCGCGCGGTCGACGGATTCGTGGGTGTCGTTCGCCGGTGTCATGCTGCGGTCATGCAAGACACGGCCCGTTCACGCCACGAAGTCACGCCACGTCGACGACCGCCAGCCGAGCCGGGTCGGCGAGAAATCGCCCTGACCTGGGAGCTCGTGCGATGAGCCGGCCGGATGGGTTGGAGAAAATCGTCACCAAGGACTGGTTCCGGGCGATCGCTCCGAAGGTGATCCCGCCGATGCACCGGGCGATGAACCGCCTCACCCGGGGACGTTTCGTCCCCGGCGCCGGGCTGGTGCTCTACACGACCGGCGCAAAGTCCGGTCAGCGCCGTGAAACGCCGCTCGAAGCGGTCCCGAGTCCGGACGGAACGTGGGTCGTCGTCGGTTCGAACTTCGCCCGCGAATCACACCCCGCCTGGACCGGCAACCTGCTCGCCCACCCCGAGTGCGAGATCACCGTGCGCGGGAAGACGGTTCCGGCCACCGCCGTGCTGCTCGAGGGCGAGGCCCGGAGCGAGGGCTGGCAGCAGGCGCTCGATCACTTCGGGGGCTGGCAGGCCTACACCGACATCACCGACCGCGAGTTCCGGATCTTCCGGCTCACCCCGCACTGAGGTCGCGCCGATGACCGACACCGCGAGCTCCAACGACCGGGCGATCGAGACCGCCCAGCGTCTGATGGCGATGCGACGCGCCAAGGCCGTCGATCGCACCGAGATCCCACTCGACCGCCTGCTCGCCCGTCACGACAAGGCGGCGCTGGGCGTGCGCCTCGAATGGGAGCGCATGGGCGAGCGGCCGGTCAGCGACGCCCTCGAACAGCGGGCGGCCGAACTCGGCGTCGAGTTCGAGCACCTTGGCCTCACGCTCGGCTCGATCCTGCACGGTGTAGACCTGCGCGAGCCCACGCCCGAGCTGTTCGCCTTCGTCCGCGCCGCCCTGCTCGAACGCAAGGTCGTGTTCTTCCGGGACCAGCACCTCGACGAAGCCCAGCAGGTCGCCTTCGGCAGCGGGTTCGGCGAGCTCGACGCGTTTCCGTTCGGCCGACCCGGCTCGGACCCGTACATCCTGCAGATCGTCCACGGCCCCGGCTCACCGGGCTTCGAGAACGGCTGGCACACCGATGTCACGTGGATGGAAGAACCCTCGCTGGGCTCGATCGCCCAGCTCGTCGAGG
>JBCBYI010000022.1:0-28941 GCA_039815945.1 Actinomycetota bacterium
CGTGCACTTGCTCGACGAAGGTGTCGTGCGGGATACCGATGACGGCGACCTGGGCGACGGCGTCGTGCTTGGAGATCGCGGACTCGACTTCCGCGGAATACACGTTCTCGCCGCCCGAGACGATCATGTCCTTCACGCGGTCGACGAGGAACAGGTAGCCCTCGTCGTCGAGGTAGCCGGCGTCGCCGGTGTGGTACCAGCCGCCCTCGAAGACCTCGTCGGTGGCCTCGGGCTTGTTCCAGTACTCGCGCATGAAGTTGCCGCCACGGGCGACGACCTCTCCGGTCTCGCCGGTGGCAACCCGGTTTCCCTCTTCGTCGTGAATCTCGAGCGAGATGCCCGGCACGGGGCGGCCGGCCGACTGCAGGCGCTTGCCGCCGATGCGGTGCGTCTCTGCGTCGAGCCAGGTCAGCACGGCTGAGCACTCGGTCATGCCGTAGCCCTGGGAGACCTCGAGGTTCGGGTACATGGCGAGCAGGTTGTCGAGCAGCGCCGCCGGCATCGGTGACGCGCCGTAGGTGAGCTGGGTGAGGCTGCTGAGGCGCTCGGGGCTGAACTCGGGGTGGCCGAGCATCATGCCGACCATGGTGGGCACCATCACCGTCTGGGTGACCTTGTGGTTCTCGATCAAGGCCATGGCGCCGGCGGGGTCGAACAGCGGGATCGTGACGGTGGAGCCTCCGCTCGCCGGCGTGCCGAGGATGCCGCCCATCGACGCCGCGTGGAACATCGGCGTCTGATGCAAGAAGACGGCGTCCGGGTCGAAGTCGAGGTTCATGGCGATGTGGTAGAGGTTGAGCATCTCGGCCCGATGCTCGACGGCCACGCCCTTGGGCAGGCCGGTGGTGCCACCCGTGTACATGAGGACGGCGAGGTCGTCCTCCTCCGGCTCGTCGGGGGTGACCGGTTCGACCGAGGCCAGCAGCTCCTCGTAGGTCATGTCGTAGGGCACCTCGGCGTCGCCGAGAACATCGCCGATCAGGATCGTGTGCCGGATCGGGCTCTCGCCGTGCTCGCTGGCAGCCATCGCTGCGGCGAACAGACCAGCGAAGAAGCCGTCGACGAACACCACTTCGGTGCCGGAGTCGCGCACGATGTAGTCGAGTTCCTTGCCGGCGAGGCGCAGGTTGAGCGGGTTGATCACGCCGGCCCCGAGGAACGCTGCGTGGTACAGCTCGAGGTACTGGTGGTTGTTGGTCGACATCACTGCGAAGCGGTCGGCCCGCTCGACGCCGAGCGTCTCTTTCAGCGCGCGGCAGAGACGGAACGTGCGATCGGCGTGGTCGGCGTAGGTGCCGGCGTAGCCGCCGTCGAAGAACGCTGTCTTGTCGGCGTATCGCTCCAACGCCGGCATCAACATCCGGTGGTAGACGAGTTCTTTCATGGCCGGGCCTCACTCTCCGCAGGGGGCTTGGGGAGCTGAGGATACGTGACTGCGGTCACCTGTGCCCGACCGGCGCCGGGATCGTCTCAGCGTTTCCAGCTCGTGATGAGTGCGACCATCGAGTCGAGGAGGGTTTCGAGCTCCGCTTCGCTCGCGCCGGCTCGGGCCGAGACCGACATGCCGAACATCGCGGACACGAGCATCTCGGTGTAGGCGTCGACGAGCAGCGGGTCGACTTCGTCCCGGTCGGCCGACCAGACCAACGGCCGTCGGATGCTCTCGCGAAGCATCGCGCGATACCGATCGGCCATCGTGACGGCCCGCTCGTCGCGCAGGCCCAGCTCGGTGGATGCATTGACCGCCATACACCCGTTCTTGCCGATCGTGCTGAGCAGCATCTCCCGCTGGGATGCGAAGAAGCCGACCAGGGCATCGACCCCGCCCTCGGACAGGGCCTCACGCAACATCAGCTCCTTGCCGTCGATGTAGCGGTCGAGCACGGTGAAGAAGAGCTCGTCCTTGCTGCCGAATGCGTTGTAGAGCGAGGACTTGTTGAGACCCGCAGCGTCGACGATGTCGTTCATCGAGGCCGCTTCGTACCCGTGGATCCAGAAGAAGTCGACAAGGGTGTCGAGGACCTGATCCTCGTCGAAGGCGCGCGGGCGGCCGCGTGTCTTGGTGACGGTCTCGGTCGTGGTCATGACGCCGAAGGTAGTCGACATCGGCACCTTTGTGAACCAAAAGTTTCAAAAAGGTCTTGACATTTTGGACCAATCGGTCCAATCATGCTCAAACGAACTGAACCGATCGTTCCAGAAGAAACCGAGAGGCACCCCGTGACCACCGAATCCCCCGCTTCGGGCCCCGAAGCAGAACCCGAAACCGCCGGCGATCCCCGCCGCTGGCTCGTGCTGGCGATGATGTCGATCGGCACCCTCATCGTGTTCCTCGACCTCACGGTCGTGAACACCGCGCTGCCCGCGATCTCTCTCGATCTCGGCGCCACCACGTCGGAACTCCAGTGGGTCGTCGACTCCTACGTCCTCGTCCTCGCCGGGCTGTTGATCCTCGCCGGTTCGATCGGCGACCGCTACGGCCGCCGACGCTGGATGAGCGTGGGCCTGCTCTTCTTCCTGGCCGGCTCGGTCGTCGGCGCCCTCGCCGAGTCGATTCCCGCTCTGATCGCCGGACGGGCGATCCAGGGCCTCGGCGCCGCGTTCGTCCTCCCGGCGACGCTCAGCATCGTGACCAACGCCTTCCCGCGGGCCGAACGCGGCAAGGCGATCGCGGTCTGGACCGCCGTGGGTGGCGTCGGCATCGGCTTCGGTCCCGCCATCGGTGGTTACCTCGTCGACCGCTACGACTGGTCGGCCGCCTTCTGGATCCACGTGCCGATCATCCTCGTCGCCCTCGGCGGCCAGGTCGTCGTGAGCGAATCGAAGGACGATCGCCACGTCGGCATCGACGTGCCCGGCGCGCTCACCGCGACGCTCGGTGTCTCGACCCTCGTCTTCGCCATCATCCAGGGCACCGAGGCCGGCTGGGGCTCACCGCTCATCGTCGGCAGCTTCGTGCTCGCCGCTGCGCTGCTGGCGGCGTTCGTCGCCATCGAGCTGCGGGTCGCGGATCCGATGTTGCCGCTGCACTTCTTCCGACAGCGTGACTTCAGCGGTTCGGTGCTCGTCATCGGGCTGATGTTCTTCGCCGGCCCGGCCGTCTTCTTCTTCATGACCCAGTTCTTCCAGATCGTGCAGGGTCGCGACCCGTTCGAGGCCGGCCTGCTCATCCTCCCGAACGCCGGGGCGATCGTGGCCGCGACCGCTCTCGCTCCTGCCGTCGGTCGTCTGCTCGGGTTGCGCTGGACCGTCGTCGTGTCGGTGCTGATCATGGCGGTTGCGATGATCGCCTTCACCCAGATCGACCCGTCGTGGAGCGCCCAGCGCGAGATCGCCTGGATCATGGTCTTCGGCTTCGGCTTCGGGCTGGGCATGCCGAGCCTCACCGACTCGATCATGGCCGCTGTGCCCGTCGAGGACGCCGGCGTCGGTTCGGCGGTCAACGACGTCAGCCGCGAGCTCGGCTCGGCCCTCGGGGTCGCCGTCCTGGGCTCGTTCATCAACTCGCTGTATCGCTCGAACGTGGCCGACTCGCTCGACGGCCAGGTCGACGACGAGACGATCCACCTCGCTCAGGAGGGCATCGGTGTCGTCGCCGCCAACGCCACCTCGCTCGGCGAGACCGGTGCGCTCACGTTCGCGGCCGCCAGCGACAGCTTTGTCGCCGCCATGAACGACGGCTTCTGGCTCGGCGCCGCGATCATGGTCGCCGCTGCTGTTGGCGCCGCCGTGCTCTTGCCCCGCACGCTGCGCACCGAGCAGGTCGAGCGGGCGGCGGAGGCCGACGACGACGCGCTGATCCCCGTCGCCTGACGCTCGCACCCACACTCCCCCAAGCCTCCGGGGCCGGCGCCGCTGGCGTCGGCCCCGGTCGCCGTTTCAGAATGCGCTGATGAACGGCACGCAGCTGTACGAAATCGTCGAGACCTACGAGCGACTCGGCGTGCACCGGGCCGGCACCGACGTCGACTGGGCGACCGTCGAGTGGGTCGACGAGCAGCTGGTCGCCCGCGACCTGTCGACGACCTCGATCGACGTGCCGTTCGACCGCTACGTCGCCGGTGTCCGGCTCGAGGCCGACGGCGTCGAGATCACTGCCGATCCGCTCTTCTACGAGTGGACCGGCTCGATCGACACCGTCGATGTCGACGTCGAGTTGCTGGAGCCGAAGGCGGCTGGTGGCAGGACCGGATCACTCGCCGCCGCCACCGGCGCGAGGCGTGATGCCGAGGCGCTCGTGATCGCGACCGATCACCCCGACGGCTCGCTCGTCGGCATCAACCGGGTCGCCGAGATCCAGTCCGGTCGCCCCACCGTGCTGATCGCCGCTCGCGACCACGACCGGGTTGCCGGCGCGACCGAGGTCCGCCTCCGGTTCGACGCCCGACTCGAGCCGGCGACCACGACCAACCTCGAGGCCCGCAACGAGCTCAACGGCGCACCGCTGCTGATCACCACACCGCTGACCGGTTGGTTCACCTGCGCTGGCGAACGGGGCACTGGGCTCGCTGTCACCCTCGCGTTGGCCGAACGCTTCGCCGACCGGCCCATGCTCGTCCTCGCCACCGGCGCCCACGAGCTCGACTATCTCGGCGTGCGGCGCTGGGTCGCCTCGACCCCCGAGCGCCCGCGAGCGATCGTCCACGTGGGCGCCTCGGTCGCGGTCGAGGATCCGACCGACGACGGCGGCCGGGCACTCGTGCCGACCCGGCTGGCGATGACCGACGCGACCGGCGAGGCCGCCGACCGGATCGGCGCCGCCCTCGAACCGGCTGGCTTCCACTACCGGCCCGGCACCGACGGCTGGCTCGGCGAGTCGGAGGTCTTCTGCGAGATGGGGATCTCGATGCTGTCGTTCACCGGAAGCGGGCGGACCTTCCACACACCGGAGGATCTCGCCGCTCGCGTGACCTCGCCCGCATCGCTCGAACTCGTGGCGCAGGCGATCGGCGACGCCGTCGAGGCGCTGCTCGACGGGTCCTGACTCAGTCGACGGGGTCGATGAGGCCGGTGTCGACGTCGTAGACAAACCCGCGCACGTGGTCGGTGTGGGGAACGAAGGGCGTGTCCTGCAGCAGTTGGATCGAACGCCGGACGTCGTCGTAGGGGTCGCTGAAGCCGCCGGCGGCCCACTCGGGGGCGACGCCGTACTCGGCTTCGAGATCGGCCCGGAACGCCTCGTCGACGACCCCGCACACACCGCACTTGGTGTGGTGCAACAAGATGATCTCGCGGGTGCCGAGCGCCCGCTGGGAGAGACACAACGACCGGATGACGTCGTCGGTGACGACACCGCCGGCGTTGCGGATGATGTGGCTGTCGCCGTTGTCGAGGCCGAGGATGTCGAGAATGTCCATCCGGGCGTCCATACAGGCGACGACGGCGACCTTGAGCGCCGGCGCCGCGGGCAGGTCGTGGGGTGCCGACTCCGCCGTGACGCGATTGCGCGCGACGAGGTCGTCGGTCACCGGTGTGAAATCGTCGAGGGTCACGACGACCACTGTACGTGGACTAGTTTCGGTCTGAGCAGACGACTTCCTCGAGAGGACACGACGTGAGTCAGACCCCGGGCCACTACCACGCCGAAGGCGATCCGCCGGACACGGTTCGCTACTGGGACGGTGCACAATGGGTCGGCGATCCAATCCCGGCCCCGCCCAGTGCGTCGGCCGCTCCGCCTCCTCCACCTGGCGCACCGGGAGCCGACACGAGCCGTTTCGCGCCGCTCGGCGTGCGGTTCGGTGCCTTCCTCATCGACTTCGCCCTCATCATCGTCGTCTCGATCGTGTTCGCGGGTGCGTTGTTCGCGGCCGAAGGCGAGAGTGCGTTCGAGTCGAGCAACAGCGGCGCCGGGATCCTGATCGGCCTGCTCTTCTACGTCGCACTGCTGTGGGTGGTGGTGCAGTACGGCGGCACGCCGGGCAAGTTGATCCTCGGATTGCGGATCACCGACGAGGACGGTCAGACCCCGGTCGGCTGGCGGGGTGCGTTCATGCGCAGCCTGCCGTCGCTGCTCGGCAACCTGCCGATCATCGGTATCGTGATCTCGCTCGGGGCGGCGATCGCATCGATCTTCTTGATCAACAACGACCCGGAACGTCGCAGCGCCTACGACCGCATCGGCAGCACGCGTGTCGTCCGCAAGGACGCGATGTGACCGTCCGCAAGGACGCGATGTGACCGTCCGCAAGGACGCGATGTGACCGTCCGCAAGGACGCGATGTGAGCCGGTGATCCCGGTCCTCGACGCCCGGGCGGGCGATTTCGCCGCCGAACTGCGTCGAGCGAGCCGGGAGGTCGGGTTCGTATCCGTTCTCGGGCACGGCATCCCCGAGACGCTCTTCGACAGGGTCCGCGGCACGCTGCGGACCCTGTTCGCATTCTCCGATGAGCGAAAGCGTGCGCTGCGCATCGAAGCGGGCGACTACCGGGGCTTCATCCCCCTCGGGTTCTTCACCCCCAACCGCGCTGAGGTGAACGGCGACCGGGGCGACCGATACGAGGGCTACAAGCTCCACTGGGAGTGCCCTCCCGATCATCCCGTGCTGGCCGAATGCGACCTCTACGGCGCCAACCGCTGGCCCGCCGAGCTACCCGACCTCGAGGCGGTGATCACCGAGTACTGGGCGGCGTGCGAGCGGGCCGCAACCCCGATCATGGCGGCCTACGCCGAGGGGCTCGGCGTCGATCCCGTCGAGTTCCGGGCGTGGCACGACACCCCGCTCACGAACATGACGCTGCTGCACTACCCAGACCAGCCGCCGGCGAGCGACGCGGTGGGCATCCACCCTCACAAGGACACCAACGTCATCACCCTCCTTCATCCCGGCGACGTACCCGGCCTCGAGGTGCGGTCGCGAAACGGCGAGTGGATCACGCCCGAGGCTCCGGCCGCCGCGCTCGTCGTCAACGTCGGCGAGATGCTCGAACTGTGGTCGGGCGGCGAGTTCGTCGCCACACCGCACCGGGTCGTGAACCGCAGCGGACGGGAACGCTATTCGTTCCCGTTTTTCGTCGTGCCCAACCACGACGTCGTCGTCGAGCCGCTCCTCCCTCGCCGACCGGGCTTCGACACGACATCGATGCCGGTCGGCTCGCTGACGGCCGAGGTGTGGCGCACCAACTGGCCCGACGAGGCGCCATCGACCGCAGGCCACGACCTCGGTACGCTCGACCGCTGATGACCGCTTCACCCATCGACGGTGTGATCACCGAACCCGCCCGCACGCTCGACGTGCTCGCCCGTGCCGACGTGCTCGTGATCGGTTCGGGCCCCGGCGGCCTCTCCGCTGCACTCGCGGCGGCCCGCGCCGGCGTGTCGGTGCTTCTGCTCGAACGCAACGGCTGCTTCGGCGGCAACATCACCCAGGTCGGGGTCGAGGGCTTCGCCTGGTATCGCCACGAACAGACCCAGGACTCCGAGGGCATCGGCATCGAGTTCGAGGAGCGGGCCAAGGCGGCTGGCGCTGCTCAGCCCGAGCCCCAGAGCGACAGCCACGCCCTCGACGCCGAGGGCTTCAAGAACGTCGCCGACGACATGGTCGCCGAGGCGGGCGTGCAGCCGCTGCTGCACGCCATGGTCGTCGCTCCGATCGTCGCCGACGACGCGATCATCGGCGTGGTCGTCGAATCGAAGTCGGGCCGCCACGCCGTGCTCGGCCGAGTCGTGATCGACGCCACCGGCGATGCCGACATCGCTCACCGGGTCGGCACCTCGACCCGCAAGACACCGCTCGAGGAGATGCAGGCCGCGTCGGTGATGTTCCACATGACCGGCGTCGACAAGGCAGCGTTCATCCAGGGCGTGAAGGACGACCCGCAGACCTACCTCTCGTGGGCGGGCGCCGACGAGTGGGCGATCGAGACGAGCGGCAAGGAGGACGACATGTTCTCCCCCTGGCTCTCCAAGCCCTTCGACCGGGCCAAGGACGCCGGCCACATCCCCGCCGACCTCAAGACCCTCGGCGGCACCTGGGGCGCGATCTCGGATCAGGGCGACCTCACCTATCTCAACCTCGTGCACATGCCCGAGATCGACGGCACCGACGTGTGGTCGCTCACGAAGGGCGAGATCGAAGGCCGCCGTCAGGCGCTCATGGCGATCGACGCGCTCCGCCGCTACACGCCGGGTTGCGAGAACGCGAAGCTCCGCAACTACGGCATGACGATCGGCATCCGAGACACCCGCAAGCTCGTGTCGCGCTACGAGCTCACCGCCGAGGACGTGCGCGAGCAGGGCCGCTTCGACGACTCGATCGGTATCTTCCCCGAGTTCATCGACGGCTACGGGATCCTGATCCTCCCCACCACCGGCCGCTACTTCCAGGTGCCCTACAACTCGATGGTGCCGGTCGACGGCGTCGCCAACCTGTTGGTGACCGGCCGGTCGATCGGCGGCGACCAGACCAGCCACGCCGCCGTGCGCAACATGATGTGTTGCACCGTCGCCGGCCAGGGCGCCGGGGTCGCGGCGGCCATGGCGGTGAAGGCGGACCGTGACGTCGCGGACGTCGACATCGCGGCGGTGCAGGCCGAACTCAAGCGCCAGGAGGTGCGGCTGTGGTGACCCCGGTCGTCGTTCGTCGAATGCAGCTCACGAGCCGCCGAACCCTCCGGGTGGCCCGCACCGACCTCGAACGGCCCCACCGGCACGGGTCGATCGCCGCGGTCGTCACCAACCTCGCCGACGAGATGGCGATCGAGTTGCGCGACCCGCTCACCGCTCAGGGCCACGAGATCGAGACCTACGGCAAGGGGTCGATCAGCGGCACGTACGACGCCAGGTGGTGCTGTTCGGCGGAGTAGCCGTGGAGCAGGAACAGCAGCAGAGGGGCGATGTCGCGGGTGACCCGATAGGTGGTCAGCGACATGGGCGGGAGTCTGACACGACTCGGCTCACCAACAACCACCCCAATAGCCTGAGGGGAATGGATCTGACGTGGGAGGATCGCCAGCGGGCGTTCCAGGCGAAGGTGCTCACCGAAGGGGTGAGCGAGGAGTTTGCCATCGGCGTGAGGCCCTACCGCACGTTCATGGGCGCGGCCACCGGCACGCCGCCACCGGCCGGTTCTCGCATCGAGCGGGCCCTCATCATCGTCATCGCGGGTGTCGCGATCGCGGCGACCCTCGTCCTGCTCGGCGGACCGCGCACGATCGTGGCGGTGATCGCCGGACTCACCGGCGGCATCGCGATGTTCGCCGGCCTCGCCGGGCCCGACCCGCGGGTCCGCCACGACCTCGAGGAACCCTTGCTCGCCATCTACGCAGATCGTGCCGGCATCGGCTCGGTGCCGACCTGTGTCACCGCGATCAGCGACGAGGAACAGATCCGGCTCGGCGAAGAGGGGTTCGGCAGCGTCGTCGGCTCACCCCGCCCGGGCGGCACGCTCGGGGTGTTCATCGACGACTATCTCGTCTGGGCCCGCACCCCGCCCCGGGGCAACCGCAAGGGCGACCCCAGCTTCGGTCAGATCTGAGCGGCGGCGGCTCAGTGCCCGCCGCGCTTCACGCCGCCGTACTTCATGCGGGTATCGCTCATTGCGGCGGCGCGTTTCTCGTCGTCGTTGATCGCCGCGTCGACGAGCTCACCGATGAACAGGGTGTGCGTGCCGAGGTCGTGGCTCTGACGCACCTCGCACTCCATCCAGGCGATCGCCTCCTCGAAGATCGGCGCGCCGGTGATGCCGTCGCGGACGGCTCGACCGTTGAGCGCTCCGTCCTCGAACACAGCCGGCTTGGAGAACTTCACGAAGGGCCGGGTCTCCTCGCTGTCCCAGAGGTTGACCGTGAACGATCCGCCCCCGGTGATCAGCCGATGGGTCACCGCACTGTTGTCGACGCCGATGCCGATCAGCACCGGCTCCATCGACAGCTGGGTGATCCAGCTCGTGGTCATGCCGTTGCGTTCACCGTTCGCCGCCGAACCGACCAGGGCGAGGGCGTTGGGGATCTTCCAGGTGACGCGGTTGACGAGTTCGTCTTCGAGGGCCATGCCCGCAGATTAGGGCGGGGCCCAGCTCTACGTCGGAGCTGCGAACCGGCGGCGCGCTCAGCCGAGATCGGGACGGCCGGCGGCGACCGCGGTGGCCGTGCCCTCGACGAACATCGGGCGGCCGTCGACGTCGATGACCTTCTCCGTCCACGTGATCTCGACCTCGAACTCGGTGGCCCCGGCGGCGTGCACCTCCGCAATGGCGGCGGCTCGGGCGACCTCCTCGGCGCGGGCCTGCGCCTCGGGCCGCTCCCACGTGGTCTCGGGCTCGCCACCGGCGTGGATCCGGTAGACGCCGCGCCGAGGCGCGGTGACCTGGATCTCGGCCCGAGCGCGCACCTTGCCGACGACGGCACCGATCGCGTTGGCGACGTCGGCGTCGCCGGGCACCTCGACGTCGGATCCGAGCAGCTCCCCGATCGCCGGGTAGTAGGTGGCAGCCGGGGCGCCGAGGCCGACGAGCTTGGCGCCGAGTCCGATGTCGATGCGGGCCGACCGGGAGGTGCGGTCGAGCGCCGCGGCGACGAGTGGCGACTGGGCGAGCGCATCATCGAGACCGTCGCGATCGAGCGCGGCGGCGAGCAGCGCCTCGGCCGAGCGACGCACGAGCGCGGCCACCACCGCCTGGCTGATCTCCTCGGGGGTTTCGGCGATGTCGTTGCCGTAGCGGTCGGGGCGCCGGGCGAAGAGCTCGGCACCGAGGCGGGCGACGTCGGGATCGTGGGTGGTCTGGTCGCCGAGCACGTGGCTGGCATCGGTGGGCGTGAACGACGACAGCCGGAGGATCGCCCGGCTCACGAGCCGGCGCATCGCCCGTTCTTGCAGACCGGTCCACACCGCCCGGGAGACCGGCACGAGTGGCGCATCGACGGCATCGACGACCGCCTTTTCGTTGCGGTCGAGCACGGCACCGTCGGCCCTCGCCGTGCGCTGCAGGAACATGCCGTCGAACGCCCCCGGGATCTCGTCGGTGATGCGAGCCTCGAGCTCACGACGGATGACGTCGCCGTGCTCCTCGGCCATGAGGCTGAGCGGAACGACACGACGCGGCCCGACCTCGAGCTGAGCGCCCACCGCCCGGTCGGCGAGGCGGATCTCGCTGTCGCCCCCGAGCCCGTGGGTATGCATCAGCACCGCCTCGACCATCGTGCGGTGCCCGCCGACGGTCGCGCCATCGGTGCCGAACTGCGGCACGCCGCCACGAACGACGGCGATGTCGGTGGTGGTGCCGCCGATGTCGGAGATCACGGCATCGTCCGCATCGGCCAGGTGTGCGGCACCGACGAGGCTGGCGGCCGGGCCGGAGAGGATCGTCTCGACCGGCCGCTCCTTCACGAAGTCGACCGACACCAGCGAACCGTTGCCCCGCACGATCATCATCGGGGCGTCGATCCCGCGGTCGGCCACGATGGCACCGGTGGTCGCGACCAGGTCGTCGATCATCGCGATCAGGCGGGCGTTCAGCAGGGCGGTGACGCCCCGCTTCGGGCCACCGAGACTCGCCGACAGCACATGGCTGCAGGTGACCGGCTTGCCGGTGCGCTCGCGGATGAGGTCACGAGCAGCGAGCTCGTGGTCGGCGTTGCGGGTCGCGAACTGGGCGGTGATCGCGAACCCGTCGACGTCGTCGGCGATCGCCTCGATGCGGGCGGCGAGATCGTCGAGGTCGAGCGGGGCGACCTCGTCGCCGTGGCTGTTGTGACCACCATCGACGACGATCACGGCATCGTCGCCGATCGCTTCGCGCAGCCCGCCACGATCGAGGGCGTCGGCGTCGAACCCGATGGTGACGAGACACGCCGGCCGGCCGGTGCCCTCGACCAGGGCGTTGGTGGCGAGCGTGGTCGAGAGCGCCACCATCTCGATCGCCGACGGGTCGACGGTGGCATCGGACACGGCGGCGTCGATCGCCGTGCCGATCCCGATCGCGAGATCGTCGTGGGTGGTGGGCGACTTGGCCTTGGCGATGATCTCCCGGGCGCGCTCGTCGTAGACGACGGCGTCGGTGTAGGTCCCCCCGGTGTCGACGCCCAACGCATAGCGGCGCGGCTCGGTCATCGCAGCACAGTGTGCCCCGGACGGCGGGTCACGCGCGCCATCTAGGGTGCGGTTCATGGCGAATCCACCCCGCAGCGAACGACCGGCGATGGAGGGCTACGGCGTCTCCGACGACCCCGCAGGCCTGCTGCCGTGGTCCTGGGCCGAGGAGCGTCTCACCGGCCGCAACTTCTGGTTCGTCACGGTGCGGCCCGACGGCCGACCTCACTCGATGCCCGTGTGGGGGGTCTGGATGCCCGATCGGCAGCGGTGGGGCTTCGGCTGCTCCCCCACCAGTCAGAAGGCGCGCAACCTGGCGGCCAACCCCGCGGTCGTCGTTACCACCGAGGACACGGTGGAGCTCGTGTCGATCGAGGGCACCGCCGCACCGATCGAGGGCGAGGCGGCCGACGCCATGATCGAGGCCTGGGTCGACAAGTACGCCGACGAGATCGACGTCGTCGACGACGAGAGCCGCGAAGAAGCGCGGGGCTTCCTACGCGATGGCGCCATGTTCGAGATCACGCCCCACCGGGCGTTCGGGTTGATCGAGCGGGCCGACGAATTCGCGTCGGCGGCCACACGTTGGGTCTGGGACTGACGCTGCTCGGAGGCGTCAGCGCTCGGGCGACCAGAGCGGCTCGTCGATTGCGAACCCGACGTCCTCGCCCCAGGTGTTGCGGTACGCGACCTCGTGCACCGGAGCCCGCTTGGCGACCCCCCAGGTACCGGTCGGGTAGCCCATGGGCACGCACGCCGCCATCTTCCAGCCCTTGTCCTCGGGCACGCCGAGGATCTCGTAGGTCTCGGCCTGCTTGAAGGCCAGCACGCTCGTGAGCGACGACCCGACCCCCTCGGCCCGGGCGGCGAGCATCGCGCTCCAGATCGCCGGGAAGATCGAACCGCCGCTTGCGTCGTTGCGATCGAAGGCGAACAGCAGGAGCGGATAGGTCGCGAAGTTGTCCTGGGCCCATCCGACCGAGTTGATGATCTTGCGCATCTGCACGGTCTCGGGGTCGTCGGAGTCGGACTCCGCGTCGTCCACCTTGTCCTTGTAGATCGTGGCCCACAGCAGATCGATGCAGACCTTGTACAGCTCGCCGAGCTGCTCCCGCTTGCCCGGATCGTCGACGACGAGGAACCCCCAGTTCTGGTTGTTGCCGCCGCTCGGCGCCCGGATCGCCGCATCGAGGATCCGCATCTGCACGTCCTCGGGAATCGGATCGGGCTTCACCCGCCGCATCGCTCGGGTGGTGTACAGCGCTTCACGGATGTCCATGGCCAGAGTCGACCACGGCTCAGGTCGACGGGGCAAAAGCCGATGGGACGACGTGAGTTCGTTCACCGACGCCCTCTTCGAACAGGACGAGCACTGCTCGTGTGGTCACCATCGAGGCTCGCACAACCACGGCTTCACGGCCCGTGCCTGCATGTGGTGCGACTGCCGCGAATTCACGCCGGCCGATGCAGACCTCGCGCCGGCCGGCGGCCCGGGGCGCCGACGCGGCTCGGCCGGGCTCGACCGACCCCGACGGTAATTCGTTCGACAGGTCCAGGCGGCCGTCGTAGCGTCACGGCCATGAACGGAAACCTCATCTGCCACGGCCTCGCTGCCGCCGCCGGTTTCCGCCCGGGCGTCATCGCTCAGGGCTGACCGGCCCCCGGCGCCTCGCGCCGGCCGCGTCGCTCGTCCGCCCCGCCCATCGTCGGTCCTCACGACCGCGAACGGCCGCGCCTCGAGTCTGTCCCTCCTCGACGTCCTTCGCGTCGCCACCTGATCCGGTGGCGTGCGTGCCCGTGAACGAAAGCACCTCATGAACGACCTCAACACCCACGCCCTCCTGGAGCAGCACCGACAGCGGCTGCGGGAGCTCCAGGACCAACGATCCCGGCGGACCCGTCCCGTGCAACGGAACGTGCCGCCCACCTTCCGCCGCTACCAGCGCCGGCGCTGATTCCTCGGACCGACCGAGGACGACGCCGGCTCGGCACAGCCCGGACCGGTCACCTACCGTTTGGCTTGATGACCGGTCCGGGCAACCCACTCGACGAGGTACGTGATCGGCTCAGCCGAGGCATTCGCGAGATGCTCGCCGGTACCGACGAACAGGTCCACGAGTGGGATCCCGACGCCGAACGACGCTTCGGGCCCGACTCGGCGATGTGGGCGGTGCACACCGACGTCGCCATGCTCGTCGGGGGTCTCCGAGCGCTCCTCCTGCAGACCTTGCACCCGCTGGCCCTCGCCGGTGTCGTCCAGCACTCCACCTACAAGACCGATCCGCTCGGTCGACTCCACCGCACCGGTGCGTTCGTCGGCACGACCACGTTCGGCACGGTCGAGGAATCCGATCAGATCATCGCCCAGGTCAAGGCGATCCACGCCCGAGTCAACGGCACGGCTCGCGACGGCCGCGAGTACTCGGCACTCGACCCTCACCTGCTCATGTGGGTGCACTGCACCGAGGCCGACAGCTTCCTGCGGGCCCGGCAGCGCTATGGCGCCACGCCGCTGGCCGACGATGTCGCCGACGCCTATGTCGCCGAGATCGGCGAGGTCGGCGAGGCGCTCGGCGTGATCGATGCGCCGAAGAACCGCGCCGAGCTCCGCGATCGGCTCATCTCCTACCGGCCCGAATTGCAGGCCACCCGTGACACCCGCGAAACGGTGCGGTTCCTGGTCGTGCCCCCGCTTCCGCTGGCCGCTCGACCGCCCTACGGCGTGCTGTTCGGTGCGGCCACCGCGATGCTGCCCCGGTTCGTTCGCCGCATGCTCTTGTTGCCGGTCGCCCCCGGCGTGGAGACACTCGCGATCCGCCCCGCCACCACGGCGCTGCTGCGCACGATGGGCTGGGCGCTCGGCGACCATCCCGCGCTCGAGGCGGCCAAGAACGCCGGCGACGCCTGACCCCCTGCCGCGGCCGCACCGCCTAGCATCGCCGCCATGGATCTCGCCGACCTGCAGCGGTTGATGGACGAGCTCTACGGCGAGGCCGATCGCACGCCAGGGGTTCCGGCCACGGTGGCGTGGCTGGCCGAGGAGTTGGGCCAGCAAGCCCAGGCCGTGAGCAAGGGCACACGGGAACAACAGCTCCACGAGTTCGGCGACGTGCTCGCCTGGCTGGCATCGCTCGCCAACCAGATGGACATCAGCCTCGACGACGCCATGCGCCGCTACGTCGAGAACCCGCCCTGAACGGTCGAGTTGTCATCACTTCCTGTCAGACGGCAAGTGACGACATCTCCGAGATGGAGACACTTCGTGTCAGGTACGAAGTGTCGCCAACTCAGTCGGTGGTCAGGATGCCCTGGGCGAGGAGGCTCTCGGCGATCTGGATCGTGTTGAGCGCTGCACCCTTGCGGAGGTTGTCGCCCGACAGGAACAGGCTGAGGCCGTGCTCGACCGTGTCGTCGACACGGATGCGACCGACATAGGTGTCGTCGACACCGGCCGAATCGAGCGGCGTCGGGACGTCCATCAGCACGACACCCTCGGCATCGGCGAGCAGCTCGCGAGCGCGGTCGGGGGTGATCGCCGAAGAGAAGCGGGCGTTGATGGCGAGCGAGTGACCGGTGTACACCGGCACTCGGACACAGGTGCCCGAGACCTTGAGGTCGGGCAGGCCCATGATCTTGCGGCTCTCGAAGCGCAACTTCTGCTCCTCATTGGTCTCGTCGAGACCGTCGTCGACGAGCGCACCGGCGAACGGCAGGACGTTGAAGGCGATCGGCTTCACGAAGTTGGGGCCCTCGCCGATCGAAACGGCGCGACCGTCGTAGGTGAGCTCGGGGCCGTCGGCGCCGACCTTCTGGGCTTGCTCGTCGAGCTCGCGGACACCGGACAGACCAGCACCCGACACGGCCTGGTAGGTCGAGACGATCATCGCCTCGAGCCCGGCCTCGTCGGCGAGCGGCTTCATGACCGGCATGGCGACCATCGTGGTGCAGTTGGGGTTGGCAACGATGCCCTTGGGGATCGACTGGAGATCGGCGGCGTTGACCTCGGGGACGACCAGCGGGACGTCGGGATCCATGCGCCACGCGCTCGAGTTGTCGATCACGATGACGCCGGCGGCGGCCACCTTCGGGGCGAGTTCCTTGGACGTGGAGCCGCCGGCGGAGAAGAGCGCGATGTCGAGGCCGGCGTAGTCGGCCGTCTCCGCGTCTTCCACCGTGATGTCGTGACCATTCCATTCGATGGTCTTGCCTGCCGAACGTGCGGAGGCAAACAGTCGAAGTGAGGTGACGGGGAAGGAGCGCTCCGCCAAGAGCGCCCGCATCACGCCGCCCACCTGGCCGGTGGCACCAACGATTCCTACGTGCATGGATTCAGGCTATCGCTCACCAAACGGGGGTCACCTGCCGATTTAGAGGGTGGCGGAGTGTGTGCTTCGCCACCCGTGATCGATCGCCGACATGCCGCTCCTCCTCGCCTCCGAAAAGCAGGCTCCTCTCGAGCTGGAACCGGGCATTCCGGCGCGCCCGCGCCCGTGGGCGATGCGGCTGCTGTGGGTCATGTTCCCGGTCGCGGTGCTGGTCACGTCGTGGGCCCATTCGATGGCGTCGTTGGCCCTGGAGGGCCAGAGACGGCACTTCGACGTCTTCTGGATCGGCATCTTCCTCTTCATCGCGCCGGCGACGTGGATGCTACTCAGCAAGCACACCCGCGACATCGACCGCTACCTGATCCTGATCGCGGTGGGTGTCTACAGCTACATCCCGAAGTTCCTCGCCTACCCGGGCGGACCGGCGTTCTTCGACGAGTACGCCCACCAGGTCCAGGTGGAACGACTGTACGAAACCGGACTGTTGTTCATGCCGAACAACCAGGTGGTGGTCATCGGCGACTACCCGGTGATGCACTCGTTCGCGGTCGGCATCCGGCACCTCACCGGCCTGTCGACATACAACACCGGAGTCGCGACGATCATCGTGCTGCACGTCCTCACCATGATCGGCATCTGTGCGATCGGCACCCGGATCACGTCGAGTCGCCACGTCGGCGGCATCGCCGCAATGTTCTACGGCATCGGTCCCGGCTTCTGGGGCTTCAACACGATGTTCGCCTACGAGTCGTTCGCGATCGTGTTGTTCATCTGGTCATGTGTGGCGCTCGTGCACCTGCAGATGTCGACACCGACGGCGTGGGCCCGAACGGCCTGGTTGATCACCGGCATCTTCATCTCGTTCACGCTCGCCGGCACCCATCACCTGTCGAGCTACGCCAACCTGATCGTGCTCGGCTCGTTCGTCGCCGCCTCGTTCATCAACCTCATCCTCAAGCGCGAGGTCCCGGTGAACTTCTGGGAGGGCGTGATCTACTTCGTCGTCGCCTTCATGTTCGTGGCGTGGTGGTTCGTCAACCAGGCGCCGAACACCAAGGAGTACCTGCTCCCCTATGTCGAGGGCGGTCTCACCGAGACGGTGGGCATCTTCGGCGACTCGGGAGAGTCACCCGAGGCTGGTGAGGAAGCCGGCGAGCAGCGAGAGCTCTTCGCCGGCTCGACCATCCCGCTCTACGAGATCATCTTGTCGTTCATGACACCGTTGCTGGCGGCGATGATCGCCGGCCTGGCCTTCCTGGTGCAATGGAAACGCGGGCTCGAGAAATCGACCGCGCTCGCGATGACGATCACGGCGTCGGTGTACTTCGCCGTGTATCCGATGATGTTGTCCGAGACCGGCGCCGAGGGTGCCCGTCGAAGTTGGTCGTTCACCTCGGTCGGTCTCGCCGTGCTGGCGGCGACCGGCATCCAGGTGATCCCGCTGTGGCGAAGCTGGTTCAAACGCAACGCGGGCATGTTCGCGGTGATCGGCACCTTCATGATCTTGATGGTGGGCAACCTCGCCGTGGGCATGAACGAGGTGTACCGCTTCGACGGTCGCTTCATCTACGGCTCCGACACCCGTTCGGTCACCAACGAAATCCACACCGCGGCCGATTGGCTCCGCGACACCCAGGGTGAGAATCAGAAGATCACGGCCGACCGGTCGAGCCAGATCGTCTTCCACTATCGGGCCCACGTGCTGCTCGGCATCCCCGACGACGCCTATCCGCTCTGGGATCTGGTGATCGGCGAGGTCCCACCGGGCGAGGACTTCCTCGATCGAGCCGAGACCGAGGATCTCCGCTTCGTCGTGATCGACAAACGCCAGGCCGACGACGTCCCGATGATCGGCTTCTACCTCGATCAGCGCGAGCCGCTCGCGACCGAACGAGAAGCGCCGGTGTCGTCGCGATCGCTCGAGAAGTGGGACGACATGGACTACGCGATGCGGATCTACGAGAGCGACGAGATGATCATCTATCGACTCGATTCCTCCGCGTACGACACCAGCTTCCGACAGGCAGGGAACATCGGCAGCGACATCGGAGAGGAGCAGACATGACACTCACGTCCGGGCCGCGCCCGCCCGCCGACGAGACGGTCACGCCCGACGACCTCCCGTCGCTCGAACCGGAGGGCACCGAACTCCACTGGCTGACCTCGTCGGTGGCCATCCTCGTGCTCGGCCTCGTCCTCTGCGCCGGTGGACTGTTCATCCCGATCGAGTACCGCTTCGTCCTGTGGCCGCTCGCCGTGTTCGTGCCCGGTCACGCCATCGTGTGCGCCGTCTTCGGCGACCACCTCGACTTCGGCGGGTTCCGCCGGGTGGGGCTGAGCATGGCCCTCACCCTCGCCGCCTACCCGATGATGGCGCTCACCGGCATCGTCGTCGGTCGCTACTGGACCCACGGCACAGTGGTCGGTGGCACGTTGCTGCTGACCGTCGCCTGTGCGTTCGTGCAGTGGCGGCGCGAGGTCCGGGCCGAGCAGGGACTCGTCGCCGAACCCGACCGCCGCGAAGAACCGGCCGAGGTCGGGCCGTCTCGGCTCCGGGTGACCGAACTCCTCCTGCCCGGCGGCTCGATCGTGCTCGCCCTCCTCATCGCCTGGGCGAGCATCACGGTGTTCCCCCGCAAGGCGCCCGATGAGTTCAGCTCGATCTCGCTGGAAGGCACGTGGGCGCTCACCGCCCGCGCCGTGCCCGCCAACCCCAGCAACGACGTGTCGGTCACGTTCCGGATCGACAACGAGACCACCCGTGTACAGGTTTACGTGGTGACCGCAGCCATCGTCGACGGCCCCGGGTGGGAGACCAAGACCCAGATCCTCGAGCCGGGCCAGGCCTGGGTCGACACCGTGTCGGGTCGTATCGCCGACGGTCGGTGCCGCTCGCGTCTCGAGATCGACATGGAGGTCGTCGGCGGCGACGAGGACCACTTCCCCCTCGCCGTGTTCTTCCGGGACAGCACCATCGAGTGTTCGTGATCGACCGGGGACGACGGCGAGACCGTCGCCCCCGGATGATCGTCACCGCTCGGGATCAGCCGAGCTCGTCGGCGCAGGACAGCGCCCCCTCGGGGATGCGGTTGCCGCACGTGTTGCCGAAGGCCTCGTACTCGCTACCGATCGGCGACTGGAAATAGAGGTTGTCGCAGGCGGCACCGTCGCCGGCCTCGCACTGGGCGTACCACTCGTCGAGTTGGGCATCGATGAGCGTGCCGTCGCCGTCGGTGTCGAGGTTCAGGTCGACGTCGAGGTCGCCGAGCAGGCACGAGGCCACCGCCTCCACCGCCTCGATGGGCGGATCGGCATCGCCGAGCGCTTCGTCGGTGATGCTCTCGGGATCGATCCCGATCTCGTCGAGCTTCTCCATCGCACAGTCTGCTTGCTCGTCGGTAAAGCCCCCGTCGATGAGGGAATCCCGGAACTGCTCGTCGGTGGACGAGCAGGCGGACGCGAGCAGAGCAATGGCGGCCAGCGCCAAAAAGAATCGCCGCAAGGGCGTGTCCTTTCTGTTGCCGGGTCCCGCACCCGAATGTCGCCGTGGCGACCCTCAGAGGGTAACCGAGGCGAGGTTGCGCTCTGGTGTCAGACCGATGTCGATCGGGCGATGCGACCCCGGACGTACCCGGCCGCCGTCCACACCAGGCCGAGCACGATCGCGCCCGCCCGCTGGAAGCCGACCACCTTGCCAGTCAGCCCCTGACCGATCCCGCGCATCACGCCCATGGGCAACACCTTGGTGGTGTAGGCCCGCTCGGCCTCCAGGCCGTCCTGGGCGCCCACGTTGCGGGTCACGACGGCCTTCGACAGACCTTCGCTCCAGCAGCGGCTCCGGAAGTAGGTGAACTCGCGTCGATCGGGCGACACCCGATGGAAGACGTCGAGGCGGGGATCGAAGATGAGCCGGGCCTCGGGGTGGCGTTGACGGAGGCGAATGCAGTACTCGGTCTCCTCGCACCCGACCGGCTTCTTGCCGACCCGCCCAATGCCGTCGGTGAAGAACCCGATCGACTCGAACACCTCACGACGAAACGACATGTTGCAGCCGATGAAGTTTCGGACTTCTTCGGCCTCGGTCGGCATGCCGGTGTAGCTGCAGCCGATGACCCAGCCGAATTCACGGGGGAACCACTCGGGTGCGTCGACGCCGTCCCAGTTGGGCGTGGCGCCCCCGCCGACACCGGCGATGTCGGGATCGCCGTAGGCGGCGACCATGGCTTCGATCCAGCCGTCGTCGCCGGCTCGGGCGTCGTCGTCGAGGAAGGCGATGATGTCGCCGTCGCACCAGGTCACCCCGGTGTTGCGAGCACCGGAGAGCCCACGGGTCATCGTGTTGGCGACCACGTCGATGCGCATGCCGTGATCATCGGTCGACGCCCACTCATCGGCGGCCCGCTCGAGCAGCTCGTCGTTGTGGTCGATCACCAGGACGATCTGCTGCGGTCGCAGGGTCTGGGTGCGCAGCGACTCGATGCCTTGGGCGATGTCGGCCCAGCGTTCGTCGGTGTAGGCGCAGATGATGACGCTGATCGTCTCGGGGGTGGCCGTCCCGACCGGAACGGTGTTGGTGTCGGGGGTGGCGATCGCGGTCATCGGACAGCCTCTCGGATCGGTTCGGGGTTCGACGCCGGCGGTGCGGCGGCGACCGGGGGCTCGACGCCGTTGTTGCGGCGTCGGTCGAGGGCCCTGACGTAGGTCCCCTCGAGCTTCTGGGCGACGGCTTCGACGGTGAAGCCCGTCGCATGGTCGCGACCGGCGGCGCCGTACTGGTCGGCGATCGACGGGGCCGCGAGCAGATGTTGGATCGCATCGCCGAGACCGTCAGCGTCACGTGGCGGCACGATGATGCCGGTCTTCTCGTGGAGGACCAGGTCGGGGATGCCACCGATGTCGGTGCCGATGACCGGCTTGCCGAGCGCCATCGCTTCGAGGGCGGTGGTCGGGCAGGCGTCGGGTCCGAGCGACGGCGAGACCGCCACGGTGCAGTTGGCGAAGGCCGCCATCACATCGGCGTGGGGCACGTTCTGGACCATCGAGACGTTCGGCGCCAGATCGGATTCGGCCGGCGTGTCGGCGCGCGGATTGCCGAGCAGGACCAGCGGCGTCTCGATGCCTCGGTCCTTCCAGATCTGGTTGAGGACGTGCACGCCCTTGAACTCGTTGAGCGCACCGACGAAGAGGACGTACTCGCCCTCGACGGGCACACAGTCGGGGCGGCCCGCACCGACGGCGCCGACCGCGCCGGCCGGATCGAAGAAGTTGGGCACGACCTCGACCGGAACGTTCTGGTTGGCGCCGGCCTCGATCACCGCATTGCGCACGGCGGACGAGACGGCCACGAAGCGATCGGCTCGAGCGTGGAGGCGGGTGCTGATCTTGAGCCCGGTCGTGAGCCCGACACCCTTGACGAGCCCGTAATGTGGCACGGCGCAGCGGTAGCACTTGATCGGCCCGGGGCCGGAGCAGAGTTCCTTCTCGTGGAGCAGGTAGTTGCGCTTCGGGCAGGGCAGCCCGAAGTCGTGCATGGTGTGCACGACGGCATGTTCGTCGGTGCGGCGCCGGGTGAGCGCGCTGTAGAGGATCCAGCCGTGCACGTGCACGATGTCGGGGTCGAACTCGTCGACGATCTGGGCGAGTCGCTTCTGGATGCCGGGGTCGGGCATGGTCGGATGGAAGCCACGACCCCCGTCCTCGTAGAAGCGGTCGAGCGCCTTGCGCCACCCGTCGATGCGGGTGATCGGGATGCCCTCGTCGTCGTCGTGCTCGGGAAGGTCCGGCACCGCGAGCGTCGCCACCGCGACCTCGTGACCTCGGCGCTTGAGCTCGTGGGTGAGCCGTTGGGCGTGCTTCTCGAGGCCACCGATGACCGGCGGGTAGAACTCGGCCAGGGTCAGGATCCTCATGCGGAGACCTCCGTGGTTGTCGTGCCGGACTCGGGGGCGAGATCGGGGCGGGTCGGGGGCACGGCGATCTGGCGGCCGTTGCGCAGCCAGTGCCACCCCTCGACGGCGAACGTGTAGACGGTGCCGATCGTCTGGCTGATGATCCAGCCCCAACCCGCAGCGGCGATGCCCATCTCAGGCACCTTCCACCACGTGTAGGCGAGGGCGATGATCGCCATGCCGACGTTGGCGACGGCGGTTTGGCCGATCCAGCCCAGCACCCGCCAGCGGGCGACCCAGATGTTGGTGACGGCGTCGGGCACGGCCGAGACGACAAGGAGAAGGAGAAGTCCGTAGCCCTGATCGGCGTAGGACTCGCCGAAGAGCCCGAGGACGAACTCACCGATGACGACCATGCCGAGGGCGACCGGGGTGAGCAGCACGCCGATGAGCATCATCGCTCGCCGCAACTGGCCCGCGGCGGCCGAGGGATCGTGGCTGCCCTCGGCGAAGAGCGAAGCCGACGCCGCGCCGGAGACGGTGAAGAAGATCGAGCCCACCATCCAGGTGACGTAGAAGTAGGCCGAGGCCTCGTCACCGGCCCGGGAGATCACGATCACCGGCAACAAGAACATCGGGAACTCGCCACCGAGGTTGGCGAGGTGATGGCCGAAGGTCGTGCCGAGCAGGCCCTTGACCTCGCGGCCGGCGCCGTCGAGTTGGAGACGAATGCGGCGGCCGATCCGGGGAACGAGCAGCGTCGCCGCCCCGATCACGCTCAGACCGGCACCCAGTACCCAGGTGCCAACGAGCCAGCGTTCGTCGTCCATGGCGGCGAGACCGACCGGCAAGAGCAACAGGAGCTTGCCGCACGCGAACGTCGCGTTGCGGATGAGCATCCCCTCCGCCCGCCGTTCGGCGATGAAGAGATGGTCGAAGATCACCGACATCACCCACGCACCAGCGCCGAGGATGAAGAAGGCGGTCATCGGGCCGTCCATGATCGGCCCGAAGGCGTCGAGCACGACGGGCAGACCGAAGGCGACGATGGTCGCGAGCGTGAGCGCGGTGCCGAGCCCGAGAAGGATCGAAGCCGACACGTTCGAGCGCCACGACTCCTCGGTGGTGCGGCCGGGCAGGTGCTGCACGAGCGAGGTGCCGAGGCCGAGGTTGGCGACCAGCGCGGTGAGGTTCATCGCCGAGATGACGGCGGTGGCTCGCCCGACGGTGGCGTCCTCGAACAGGTTCGCGGCCACCATCCAGTAGAGGTAGCCGAACCCGGCGTTCACGAGCGTGGTGCCCATCACCATGACGCTGTTGCGCACGAGCGAGTCGGTGGCCACCCTGCGGGCGCGCGCCGTCACCATGGCGCGCACTCCCGACCGCTGGTGCGGGCCGGCCTCGGGTTCAGGTTGTTCCACCTCACGGGTCAACACAGTCCTTCAATCGGCGGAGAACCCCCGACGATGAACGGGCAACCCAGCCCCATCAGCCCGGGACCATAGTCCCGGCGGCGAGATGACCCTCGACCGGAGGCATGGGTCCGATGTCGCGACGTGGGTTCGCAGGGCCGCATTTCCCTACAGCCCCGGGTCCGAGGTCCGATGGATGAAGGCGATGGAACCGATCGATCTCCTCGAGCAGCCCGGCCTCGCCCCGACCCGTCGGCGGCGCTGGACCGCACTGTGTCTCGCCGTCGTCGTCGCGCTCCCGCTGCTGGCGATGCCGGCCGCCGCCCAGGACGACACCGATCCCGACGCCGACGCCGAGGCAGACGCGGCCGCAGAGGGGTTGCTGCCCGACGACGCGATCGAACTCGACGACATCGAGACCGAGGATCCATACGGGATCCCGGGCGTGTTCCTGCCCGGCGCCTTCGGCGACACCGGGCAGAACGACGTCGACGACCCCGACACGACGATCATCTCCGGCCTCGAGTACCTCCAGGCCGGTTTCGATCCCGAGACCCGCGATCCCGACCTCTACGACGCGATCGACGCGATCCGTCTCGCCGACGACGATGAGGAACCCCAGGTCACCCGTCTCTCGGGCGGTGTCTGGGTCGTACCGTTCGTCGCGACGGGTATCGGCGAGACGGTGCGTCTCGTCGGTGAGGTCAACGAGACGACCTTCCGGATCCCCGTCCCCGAGGGAACCCAGCCGGACCGGGTGCGCGCCACGATGCGCATCTCGCCCGACATCGACACCGGCTACATCGAGTACCAGGTACAGGGCGGGTCGGTGAAGACGATCAATCTCGGCTTCCGCGACTCCCGCGGCCCCCAGATCGAGGTCGAGCTCGACCTGTCCGACGCAGTGCCCCGCAACGGCACCGTGTCGATCACCATGCGGAACCGGCTGCGCTCCGACGATGTCGCGTGTACGACATCGCTCGTCGGCGCGTGGGTGGACTTCAGCGACGGCGTCTTCATCCTCCAGGGCGACCCCGAGGCGCCGACCACCGTCGGTCGGTTCGTGCCGCTGCTGCTCGAGGAGATCCAGATCTACACCCCGGGCGACCCGTCCCGGGCCGAAGCCGAGGCCGCCACCCGCATCGTGAACTCGGTCGTGCGCAACACACTCGGCAACAACCCCGAGATCGTCACCGAGTCGCTGATCGAACCCGACCGGGTTCCGACCAAGCGGTACCAGACCACCGTTCGCACCATCGTCATCTCGTCGGACATGCCGGCCGGGGCTCGCCTCGTGCAGACCGGTGCCAACGGCGTCGTCCTGGTGATCGGTGGCGACGGCGACCAGATCGACCGCATCTCCCGAGCATGGTCGGGCGATCTCTCCGAC
Source organism: Actinomycetota bacterium (assembly GCA_039815945.1). GTDB lineage: Bacteria > Actinomycetota > Acidimicrobiia > Acidimicrobiales > Aldehydirespiratoraceae > UBA11606. The sequence continues at coordinate 25,044 of JBCBYI010000022.1, forward strand.
CTGATGGCCGGCACGATGGTCGATGTGATCCGCTACGACCCCGACGGGCTCGCCCAGCTGACCCCCGATGGCATCCCGATCCTCGCCGACCTCGACGAGGACGGCGAGTTCGACAAGTACGACGTGGAGAACCCGCCCGAGGCGCTGCTCGCCCTCGAACAGCTCGACGAGGCCGATCAGTTCACGACCGGTGTCGAGCGCAACGTCGACCCCGACGGGCAATACATCGAGCTCCTGCCCGAGGAACGCGAGACCGAGTTCACCTTCGAGGATCTCGAGGTCGGCCGCCTGCGGGTGACCGGTGTGGGCCGCATGGAGCTGCCGATCTTCGTCGACCAGGCGAGCTTTGGCGGCCCGGTCCAGGACATCAAGATCAACCTGAAGGGCGCGTACACGCCGCTCGCAGCCGGGGCGCAGGCGACGATGAGCATCTTCTTGAACGGCATCCTCGTCGACGCCGTCAACCTCGACGACGGCGACGGGCATTTCGACTACGAGCTCCATCTCGATCCCGAACTGATCGGCCGCAACACATCGCTGTCGGTCGTCGCCGACTACTCGCCGCCGTCGGGCTGGTGCCGTCCCGGGGAGATCCCGTTCACCCTGCAGCTCGATCCGTTCTCGAGCTTCACGGTCGAGCCCGGCGAGATCTTGCCGCCCGGCTTCGAGCGGTGGCCCCAGACCGCAGTGGAGAACGACTTCCACGTCGCCCTCGACTCCTTCTCGATCGGTCGCCTCGACCTCGCCCTCCGCCTCGTGGCCGCCCTGCAGCGCACCACCCAGGAGCCGCTGGACGCCACCTTCGTCGACGTCGAGGACGCTGCCGACATCGACGGCCCCGTCGTGATCATCGCAGCGTCGGGTCCCGAGTGGCTCGACAACGCGCCGCTGCTGGCGACCAACCCGATCTCGGTGATCAACGACGAACGAATCGAGCGGCTGCGCTTCGACGTCAACACGCCGCACGCCGTGCTGGAGGCCTTCGAGTTCCACGACGACGATCGCCTGATCCTCACGTGGAGCAGCGGCGCCCAGGAGGACCGCACCATCGGCCTCGAGTACGCCTCGGAACTCGTCGACAGCTTCTCGACCCGTGATCTGTCCTGGAAGATCCTGTTCGGCGACACCTATCTGCTCTCCGCCGGGTCGCCGCCGTTGGCGATCGCCGTGCGCGACGACGAGATCCAGCCGAGCCCGACCATCGCCGCCCCGGACTACATCGCCCGGGCGATCCCGCTGCTGATCGGCGCGATCTTCGCCGGCCTGGTGGCGCTCGTGCTCAACCAGCTCCGGGTCTGGCGTCAGCGCCGCAAGGCCGAAGAGGACGCCCGAGCGGCGATGCGCCTGTCGATGGCCCACATCGCCGATCAGCTCGAGATCGACCGCGACGAGACCGATTAGCCCCGCCCGGCCTCAGCCGGCGGTGAGCTCGGCGTGGTACGCCTCGAGGCGAGCGAGCAGCTCGTCCTCGGGGAGCACGCCCTCGGCCCGCTTCAGCTCCAGCAGCCACCGCATGATCTGGCCGACCTCCTTGCTCGGCCCGATGCCGAGGTGGGCCATGACCGTGTCGCCGTCGATCTGGGGCCGCTCCGCGTTGCGACGGTCCTCCTCGGCGAGATCGGCGATTCGCCGCTCGAGGTCGTCGATCGACTCCTGCAGGGCGTCGGCCTTGGCCCGGTTGCGGGTCGTGCAGTCGGACCGCACGAGCGCATTGAGTTGCCCCAGGAGGGGGCCGGCGTCGCGGGCGTAGCGCCGGACCGCGGCATCGGACCAGCCGTCGGCGTAGCCCTTGAAGCGGCCGCTGAGTCGGACCAGCTCGGCGACCTGGTCGATGGTGGACTCGTCGTAGCTCATGGCGGTCATGCGCTTGCGGGTCATCCGACCACCGACGACTTCGTGGTGCCGGAAGGTCACGCCACCGTGCTCGAAGCTGCGGGTCTTCGGCTTGGCGATGTCGTGGAAGAGCGCAGCCAGGCGCACCACGAGATCCGCAGGGGTCTTGGCCACCACGGCGACCGTGTGCGAGAGGACGTCCTTGTGGCGATGGATCGGGTCCTGTTCCATGCGCAGCGCCGAGAGTTCGGGAACGAGCGCGTCGATACGGCCGCTGTCGATCGCCGCCCACAGGGAGGCGGTGACGTCATCGGCCATCAGGATCTCGTTGAGCAGTTCGGCGGGTGCCGTGTCGGTCGCGGACATCGCTGTGAAAGTCTACGGTTCAGCCCATGGTGCTCGACCGCTTTCGTCTCGATGATCGTGTGGCCGTGGTGACCGGCGCCGGCCGGGGCATCGGTGCGGCGGTCGCCGCTGCCCTCGCCGAGGCAGGGGCCGACGTCGTCGCCGGCGCCCGATCCGCCGACCAGCTCGCCGAGACGGCCGCCGCGGTGGCCGCCCACGGACGGCGGGCCGTGGTGGTCGCCGGGGACCTTTCGACCCGCGACGGCATGCAGGCACTCGTCGACACCGCGGTGGCGGAGTTCGGTCGGATCGACATCGTGGTCAACAACGTCGGCGGCGCGATGCCGAGCGCCTTCCTCGACACCAGTGAGCGTTCGTTCGACACTGCACTGCACTTCAACGTGACGAGTGCGTTCAACCTGACCCAGCTCGCCGCTCCCCACCTGCTGGAGTCGGACGGCGCCGCGGTCGTCAACATCGCGTCGAGCGCCGGCCAGTTCGCGTTCCGCGGCATGAGCGCGTACGGCACGGCCAAGGCGGCGCTGATCCACCTCACCCGCGAGCTCGCCCAGGACCTCTCGCCGAAGATCCGGGTCAACGCGGTCAGCCCGGGCGCCATCGCGACCTCGGCGCTCGACATCGTCGTGCAGACCCCCGAACTCCACGACGCCATGATCAACGGCACGCCGATGCGACGTCTCGGCGATCCCGACGACATCGCGGCCGCCGTGCTGTTCCTCGCCTCGCCGGCGGCGAGCTATGTCACGGGCGAAGTCCTCGGCGTCAACGGCGGCATCCAGGGACCCAACCTCGAACTCGGCCTCCCCGACTTGTGAGCCACGCGTCGTAGGCTTGGCGGATGGCCGACTCCCCCCTCCATGCGCTCATCGCCGCCGATGACGACTTCGTCCCCACGAAAGCACTCGTCATCGTCGCCCACCCAGACGACATCGACTTCGGCACGTCCGGCACGGTCGCGACCCTGACCGATCACGGTGTCGAGGTCGTCTACGGCCTCGTCACGTCGGGCCAGGCGGGCGAGCCCGACGACATCACGGTCGAGGAGCTCGCCGAGCTGCGCCAGGCCGAACAGACCGCAGCGGCCGAGATCGTGGGCGTGACCGAGCTGCACTGGCTGGGCTTCCCCGACGGCGCTGTCGTCGCCGACCTGGAGCTCCGTAAGGCCGTGTCGCGCCTGATCCGGATGGTGAAGCCCGACCTGGTGATCACCCAGAGTCCGGACCGCAACTGGGATCGCATCTATGCGGCCCACCCGGATCATCTCGCCACCGGCGAGGCGGTGGTGAGCGCGGTGTACCCCGACGCCCGCAACGCGAAGTCGTTCCCGGAGCTGCTCGACGAGGGCCACCAGCCCCACTCCGTGCCGCGCATCTGGGTGATGGCCGGGTCGGCCGATTGGAACAACCTCCATGTCGACATCGCCGAGCAGCTCGAACGCAAGATTGACGCGCTGATGGCGCACACCAGCCAGAACGGCCCGCGGGCCGACGTGTTGCCCGACATGATCCGCGAGTGGGCGGAGTCGAACGCCAAGGCGTCGAACACCGGCTTCAGCGCCGCCGAGAGCTTCCGCGTGGTGATCACCGAGTAGTTCGGCGAGCGGAACGAGCAGTGCCCAAAACCCAGCGAGCGACCCGGGGGACAGGTTCCGGGCCGCTGCGCTGGTTTGGAGGCCACATCCGGAGGACAGGTTCCGGGT
>JBCBYI010000230.1:0-5697 GCA_039815945.1 Actinomycetota bacterium
ACCGCAAGGGTGCCGAGAATGCGCTCGGTATGACCGAGGAAGAGGTGTTCGCCCACCTCGCCCAAGAGATCACCTCGTACAAGGCGCTCCCCCAGATCTGGTACCAGATGCACACCAAGTTCCGCGACGAGCCGCGACCCAAGAGCGGTCTGCTCCGCGTGCGCGAGTTCACGATGAAGGACGCCTACTCCCTCGATCTCGACCAGGCGGGCCTCGACGTCTCGTTCGACAAGCATCACGCCGCCTACATCACGATCTTCGATCGCATGGGGCTGCCCGCCGTGCCGGTCGATGCCAGCTCCGGCGCCATGGGTGGCTCCGGCTCGACCGAATTCATGGTCCCCTCGCCCGCCGGCGAGGACGACGTCGTCATCTGCGACAACTGCGACTACGCCGCCAACGTCGAGCGGGCGACCTCGGCCCTGCCCGAGCTCACCGATCGCGACATCCCCGATCTCGAGCGCTTCCCCACCCCCGGGGTCCGCACGATCCGGGCGCTCGAGGAGATCACCGGCGGCGCGCCCGCCGAGCACCAGATCAAGACGATGGTGATGGTTCTCGACGGCCAGGTCACCCTCGCGCTCGTGCGAGGCGACCATCAGCTCAACCTGCAAAAGCTGCAGGATTCCAGCGGCGCGATCGACATCCGCCCCGCTACGCCCGAGGAGGCGCACGAGAACCTGGGCGCGATGCCCGGCTCGCTCGGCGCCGTGGGGGTCGAGGGGTTGCGCATCATCGCCGACCATTCGCTCAACGGCCGCACCGGTCTCACCACCGGCGCCAACGAGGACGACTGGCACTACACCGGCGTGTCGGTGGCGCGTGACATCGCCGTCGACGACTGGGCCGACCTGCGCGAGGTCAGCGCCGGTGAGGCCTGCCCGAAGTGCGGCACCCCGATCGAGATCGTGCGCTGCATCGAGGCCGGCCACATCTTCAAGCTCGGCACGACGTACGCCGAGGCGATGGGCGCCACCGTGCTCGATCCCGATGGCACCCAGCACCCGATCGTGATGGGCAGCTATGGCATCGGCGTCGAGCGAGCGATCGCCACGATCGTCGAGACCCATCACGACGACGCGGGCATGATCTGGCCCACCTCGGTGGCGCCGTTCGAGGCCGTCATCACGATCGTGTCGGCCAAGGACGAGGCGTCGGTGGCCGGCGCCGAGGCGCTCTATGCCGAGCTCACCCAGCGCGAGATCGACGTCATCATCGATGATCGCGACGCCCGCGCCGGCGTGAAGTTCGCCGATGCCGAACTCATCGGCATCCCCCACCGGGTCACGTTCGGCCCCAAGGCGTTCGCCGACGGCGAGGTCGAGTACACGCCGCGCGCCACCGGCGAGACCGAGCGCGTGAGCGTCTCGGCGATCGCCGATCAGTTGGTCGCGACCATCACCGCCGCTCGCTGAGCGGCAGCGCCGATCACGGCGACAGTTCCTCGTTCTTCGGGAGCATGCGGGACGCCTGGTCGTCGGCCAGGGCCAACAACAGGGCCTGGTTCTACGAGGCCTCGTCGGCGGTGAGGGCGTTGAGCCCGAGCGAACTCTCGTCGACGGCGATCGAGATGGAGTCCCAGTGCCAGGTGGTGCGGGGCTGACCGGTGGCGGGGTGGATGGCGCCGACCGCCTTCTCCTGGGTGTAGTTGTGGTCGGCGAACACGACCCGGACCGGCCCGTCGGGGAACGAGCCCGGCACCGTGATGTTGTGGGTGGTGCCCTCGATCAACCAGGTCACCGTGCCGTTGCCGTTGTCACGAAAGACGTTGGTGAGGCGGGTGGCGCCGTCGTTGCCGAGGTCGACCGTGGGCTGCTGGAAGCAGTAGCTGGCGACCATTGCGCAGGGCATGCCGGAGAACTGATCGTTGGACTCACCGTCCGGATACTGCGGGGTCCCGATGAACATCGTGCCGTTGATCGACGAGACGCCGACGGCGCCGAGGGTGTCGTAATCGTCGGTGTCGCACGGGATGTCGGGAACGCACGGCAGGTTCTGGGTGTCGAAGTTCCACGACGGGATCAGCTTGACCTCGGGGAACTGACGACCGCCGAGATCGGTGTGGTTGATGTCCCACCGAATCTCGACGACATCGACGAAGGACTGGTGCGGCGTGAAGCTGCCGATCGAGTAGCCGGCCGTCGAGCCGATCGAGGTCATCATGTGGCCCGTGCCGAGCGAGCACCAGTAGAACCAGTCGTCGTTGAACCCGGCGGCGCGATCGCCGCGCGTGATCAGCCGGGCGGTGTCGGGGCCGCCGCAGGTACCGTCGCCGTTGTCGCCATGATCGCCGTACCAGGCGGTCTGATTGACGAGCGAGTCGTCGCGATGGTGGATGTCGAACAGGAATCGGTCCATCCCCGACTCCTCAGCGAAGTCCTCCACGAAGACCGGAATGCCGACCGGCTCGCTGAAGCCGGTCGCGAGGCAGGTGCCGCCCTGCTCGACGGTGACCGCCGGCTCACCGTCGAAGCGGTAGAGGAAGGTCGCGAACTCGGCGCGGTTGAGGGTGCGGTTCGGGCTGAACGTGCTCGACGACGTGCCGTTGGTGATCCCGGCGGCGACCATCCAGTCGACGGCGTCGGCGTAGAACGCGTCGCCGGGAACGTCGCTGAAGCCGGCGTCGGGGGCCGACGGTTCACCGGCGTAGCGCCACAGGAAGGCGGCGACCATGCCGCGGGTGATCGGCTGCTGGGGCGAGAAGGTGATCGGGCTCGTCCCGGTCGTGATGCCGCTGTGGGAGAGCCAGGCGACCGCGTCGTCGTAGTAGCGGTCGGGGGTGACGTCGACGAAGCCGTGCGGCGGGGCGGACGGCTCGTCGGCGTAGCGCCATAGGAAGGTGGCCAGCTGTCCACGCGAGACCGCGTCGCCCGGACCGAAGCAGCCGGTGCTGACGCCGGTGGTGATGTCTTCGTCGACCAGCCACTGCACCGGAGCGGCGAACCAGTCGTCGATGCGGACGTCGCCGAACCCCGACGAGGCGGTGGCGGGCGTGCTGGACAACCCGGTGGCGAGGAGTGCCAGGAGGCCGATCGACCAGAGGGCACGGCGTCGCAGATGTGAGAACAGCATCGAGAAGACCTTCCGAGCCCGCAATGTTGCAGTGTAGTGACGAAAAGTGGCCCACGCGGGGTTGGGCCACCTGAAAACCTGGTGCCCAATCGGCAAAATTCCCGTTGTGTTGAGCGGCATCGAGCACGAGTTCACACGCCGCCACGGAGACACACGTCCCACCACCGTACGCGGTCATCTCGTTCCACGATGCGGAACAGTTCCATGACCGTGGGTACCCTTGATCCATGTCCGTCCAGTCGATCGAGCGTGCCTTCGCCGTCCTGCGAACGCTCGCAACCGGCCCCTCGGGGGTCACCGAGCTCGCCGAGCAGGTCGACCTTCCCAAGTCGACCGTCGCCCGACTGCTCTCCGCGCTCGAGACCGAAGGGGCGGTGGCCCAGGTCGAACAGGGCGGTGAGTACCGTCTCGGGCAGGGGCTCCTCGACATCGCCGGCGCCACCGAGCCCGGTCGTAACCTGGCCGCAACGGTTCGCCCGTGGCTGCTGTGGATCAGCGAGGAGATAGGCGAGGCAGCGGGCCTGAGCATCGTGCGCGACCGCGAGATTCACTACCTCGACCACGCGGTCCCCGAGACCGACGTCATGGTCCGCGACTGGACGGGCGAGAGCCTGCCGATCCAGTCGGTGCCGTCGGGCATGGCGATCATGGCCGGGTGGTCCGACGCCGTGCTCGACGAGTTCTTGTCCCACCCGCTCGAGGCGAGCACGGCCTACACCCTGGTCGACCCCGACGAGGTGCGCGAGCGCATCTCGGCGGTCCAGAGCCTCGGCTACGCGTGGGGCTACGAAGAGGGGGTCGACGGCATCAACTCCGTCGCGGTGGCCATCGATGACGGCAGCGACACCCCGGTCGCCGCACTGCACGTGCACGGTCCGGCGTACCGCTTCCCCAACCCCGACCGCACCCACGACATCGGCATGCAGCTGATCGAAGCCGCAGCCGGCATCGCCGAACAGTTCACCGACTGAGTCAGTCGCTCACCCCGAAGGCGCCGACCAGCTTGGTGGGCGTGACCCGGACCAGGATCTCATCGTCGCCACCGTTGCGGGCGCCGAACTCCTCGGCCCGTTGAGGCGAGCTTGCCGGTACGGGAGCCGGTGGTCATGAAGTCGACCACCTCGTCGGGCGACATGGGGCGCATCGGCTCGGCCTGCCAGATCAGGTGGCGAGGTCGTAGGAGGCGATGGTGCAGCTCACGGCGAAGATCGGGATCGGCTCCATGAAGTGCACCGTGCCCGGCGCGCCGGCGGCGGCCGCGCTGATGGCGAGGAAGGTGCGGATCTCGAAGCCGCCCTGGCCGGCGTCGGCGTAGACGCTGAGATCGTCGTAGTCGAGCAGGGCGTCGCGGTCGTTGGCGCACCACTTCGCCATGAAGTCCTCGTCCCACTCCGTGTTGATCTTCCCGGAGTCGGGGGTGGCGGGCCAGTGCGAGATGCCGCCGGTGCCGATGATCGCGATCTTCTCCGGTGCCGAGTCGGCGGCCCGGCGCAGGGCCTCGCCGAACGCCCAGGCCCGATGCAGCGGGGTGAGCGGCGGCCCCTGGCAGTTGATGTTGACCGGGATGACCGGCAGGTCGAAGCGCGGGGTGAGGAAGTGCAGCGGCACGGCGATGCCGTGATCGAAGAGCCACTCCTCGGCGTAGGAGACGTCCACCGTGTTCATCACCTCGGTGATGATCCGCTGGGAGAGATCCCGGTTGCCGGGTGCGCGGAACTTCTCGATGCCGAGCCAGTCGGCGTCCTCGATCGGGCCGTCGTAGACGTCGGCCATGCCGATGGCGAAGCTCGGCATGTTGTTCATGAAGAAGTTGGCGAAGTGCTCCGCGGCGATGACGATCACCGCCTCGGCACCGCTGGCTTCGAGGTCGGCCCGCATGCCGTCGAACGCTGCGTAGAAGGCGTCGCGCACCTCGGGGTCGGCGAGGTCCTTGCGGCCGGTGATGCCGGGGGCGTGACTGCACACGCCGGCGTAGACGAGCGGCATCAGTCGACCCCTCCCTCTTGCCCGAGCGACTCGCTGTGGGCCTTGGTCCCTTCGTACCCGGTGATGGCGTAGACGCCTTCGCGCACCGGACCGTGGTCGTCGATGCCATCGCGCATGCGCTGCAGGTAGTCCTGCCATTCGATCTGATGGAAGGCGGCGAAGTGCATGAGGATCTGGCCGTTGACCCCGAGCACGTAAAGCTTGCCGATGTCGGGCACGGTGAGCGCCTCGATCTCCTCGTCGGTGAGGGAGTACGCCTCGAGCACCGAGTGACGATCGGCGCGGTAGGCCTCTTGCAACTGCGGGCTCCGGTTGAGCTCGTAGAGGAACTTCTGCACGTAGTAGAGGCTCATGCTGTTTCTCCCTCGACACTGCCGGTCGAGATCCCCCAGCACGCTCGCGGACCTCGAGTCATGCTGACAGATCCGGCACGGCGTGGGTGTCGAGTGCGATCGCGATGTTCTTCGTCTCCATGTAGAAGTCGAAGCTCCAGTCGCCGCCGTCGCGCCCGATGCCGCTGGCCTTGGTGCCGCCGAACGGCGTCGGGAGGTGGCGGACGTTCTGGGAGTTGACCCAGATCATCCCGGCCTCGAGCGCATGGCTGACCCGATGGGCTCGGCCCACGTCGCCGGTCCAGAG
>JBCBYI010000231.1:0-5685 GCA_039815945.1 Actinomycetota bacterium
GCCTCAACCTCGACATCGGCGCCTCCCGCAGCCAGGCCCTCAACTCCAACGGCATCGACGCCTTCGGCGCCCTGTCGTCTCGCGTGCAGGGCAGCGTCGACCTCGACCCCCAGGCCACCGACGACGTCCGCCTCAGCGATATCGACGGCGCCCTCGGCCGCGGCTTCCGCCCGGCTTCGGTCCAGATCAACGTCGACGGCACCACCGCCGTGGTCGACCTGACCACCGCCGACACCCTCGGCGACATCGCCACGCGCATCAACGACGCGATCGACACCATCGACAACACCGCCGGGTCGCTCGCCGTCAGCGGAACGGGGTTCACTCTCACCGCCAACGCCGGCAACACCATCTCGATCGCCGACCTGAACACCGGTACGGCCGCCGAGGACCTTGGCATCGACGGCCTCTCGGCCTCCGGTGCCGCCGTCGTCGGCAGCGATTTGCGCGTCCGGCTCGACGACCAGACCAATCTTGCCGACTTGAGCGCAACAATCGACCTCACCTCTGGCCTCAGCGTCACCCAAGGCCTGACCACGCAGACGATCGACTTCTCCGCGGCCACGACCATCCAAGACCTGCAGAACGCCGTCGCCGAGGCCGACCTCGGCCTGCGGCTGGAGATCAACGCCGACGGCACCGGCCTCGACCTGGTCAGCGAGGTCTCCGGCCTTGAGCTGGCCGTCGGCGAGAACGGCGGCACCACCGCGGCCGACCTGGGCATCGGCACCTACGGCACGGCGACAAAGCTCAGCGACTTCCGCGACGGGCTGGGGATCGAGACGGTCACCGGCGACGACCTCGCCTTCACGCTCCACGACGGAACGACGTTTTCCCTTGATATTTCAGGTGTTTCAGACGTCGGCGAGCTCATCACCGCGATCCAGACCGCCGCCGACGCCGCCACCGCAGCCCCGGGCGACCTCACCGTCGCCCTCGCCACCAACGGCACCGGGCTCACCTTCACCGACAACACCGCCGGCGCCAGCGAGTTCATCATCGCCAACGCCGGCCTGTCCGACGCCGCAACCCAGCTCGGCATCGCGGGCAACGCCGGGGCCGCCGCCACGCTCAACAGCACCGACGAAGCCACCGTCAAGGTCGACTCGGCGTTCACCCGCCTGGCCGACCTTGCCGCCGCTCTGCGAGGCAACGACGAGTTTGGCATCACCCTTGCTGGAGGTCAGGTGGAAGAAAGCCTCGACGGCGTGATCAACGCCCGGGCACTGATCGGCGTCGAAGCACGACGCGTCACCGACCTCTTGGACCGCTCAGCAGACATGGACATCGCCGACCGACAACTGCGAAGCCTCATCGAAGACGCCGACCTCACCGAGGTCATCAGCCGCTACGGCCAGCTGCAGACCCAGCTGTCGGCTTCGCTTCAGGTCGGCTCGCTCAGCAACCAGCTCAGCCTGTTGGACTTCCTCCGCTAGTGGCGGAGGCAACTGAATACGGGAAGGCGTTCCGGGCCGGACGCCACGCCCCCCAGACGGCAGGACGCCGTCGGCCTCGGAGACGAGGTTGAACCCCAGGACGCCGGCCCGGTAAAGGCGCAACCGCCATGTGGATTCAAACGACACGATTCGGAGACGTCGAGGTGGACGACCAACGCGTCCTCCGCTTCCCCAAGGGATTGCTCGGCTTCCCGAGCTGCAAGCACTACGTGCTGCTCGAAGCCGGCGAGGACGCCTACTTCTGGTGGCTCCAGTCGGCCGACCGGCCCGACCTTGCCTTCGTCGTCACCGACCCCTCGCTGTTCGTGCCGACCTACCGCGTGCCCATCCGCGAGGAGCAGATGGCCGAGCTCGGCATCGACCAGCCTGACGACTGCCAGGTCTTCTGCATCGTCAACAAACGCGACCAGACGCTGACCGGCAACCTCCAGGGCCCGCTGGTCATCCACGTCGAGCGACGCATGGGCGAGCAGCTCGTGCTCAGCGATCGGCGATACACGACCAAGGTCCCGCTCATCGAGCTGGGACAGCCCGCCGAGCTGGCGCAGTCGGCGTAGCAGGAACAAGCCTCGGTCGACCAGGAGTGTCGATCGAGCGGCGTGACGGGACGGCGGCCACGGACGTGCCGCCCCAACGAGCGAACCCCTTGGAAGGAGCCACCGCAGCATGCTCGTGCTCTCCCGACAACGCGACGAAACGATCATGATCGGCGATGAGGTGGAAATCACCGTCGTCGACATCCGGGGCGACAAGGTGCGAATCGGCATCAACGCCCCACGCAGCGTCCGCGTCCACCGCAAAGAGGTCTACGAGGCCATCCAACGCGAGAACGCAGAAGCCAGCCAGGCCAACGTGGCCAACGATGATCTCAACGTCGCCGAACACAACCTGCGCCAGAAGAGCGGACCCAACCGCCTCCGCGCAGTCAGCTGATAGATCGAACGTTTTAGGAGCCCCACCCGCCACTTAAGGCGAACGCATTCAGCCGGAAGCTGAACGGGCCAAGCCCGACGCGACAATCACGGAGGATTGTCTATGAGCCGCATCAACACCAATGTTTCGTCACTCATTGCTCAGCGAAATCTCGCAGCGTCCAACGCGTCGCTCGAGACCAGCCTGGAGCGCCTGTCCACCGGTCTCAAGATCAACCGAGGGGCAGACGACCCCGCCGGGCTGATCGTCTCCGAACGCCTGCGATCCGACATCGCCGGCGTCGGACAGGCCGTCGACAACATCGAGCGCGCCTCCAACGTCATCGCGACGTCCGAGGCCGCCCTTCAAGAGATCAACACCCTCTTGATCGAGATGCAGTCGCTCATCGTCGAGGCGTCCAACACCGGTGCCTTCTCAAAAGAAGAGATCGCCGCAAACCAGCTGCAGATCGACTCGGCCATCGACTCGATCACACGGATCGCCAACACCACGAGCTTCGCCGGCCTCAAGACCCTCAACGGCTCGCTCGACTACCTCACCACCGGCGTCACCACCTCGCAGATCGACGACCTCCAGCTCTACGGCGTCAACTTCGGCACCGCCACCTCCAAGACCGTCGAGGTCGAGGTGCTCAACTCCGCCGAACGCGCCACCCTCACGATCTCCGCGACCAACGCCACCGGCTCGGGCCTGCTGTCGTCCGTCACCTTCGAACTCCAAGGCCCGACCGGCGTCGAGTCCTTCCAGTTCGTCTCCGGCACCGGCACCGACTCCGTCCGCGACGCCATCAACGCCGTCAAGGACGCCACCGGCGTCTCCGCCTCGCTGACCAACACCTCGGCAGTCGTCCTCAACTCGATCGCCTTCGGCTCCGACGCCTTCGTCGCCGTCCGTCAGCTCAACTCAGACTCCCAGAGCTTCAACGCCGTCGACGCGCCCGACGGCACCGTCATCAACCGCGACACCGGCGAAGACGTCCTCGCCCTGGTCAACGGCTCGCTCGCCCTGGGCGACGGCCTGGACCTCTCCCTGAGGTCGACCGTCCTCAACCTCGAGATGACGCTGACCTCCGGCGCCGCGCAGAACCTCGACACCTACTCGTTCAGCATCACCGGCGGCGGGGCCAACTTCCAGGTCGGCCCGGAAGTCAACTCCCAGCAGCAGGTCGGCTTCGGCATCCAGTCCGTCGCGGCGTCCAACCTGGGCAACGCGATCGTCGGCTTCCTGTCCGATGTCCGCTCCGGCGGCGACGCCGCGCTCACCAAGGGCAACAGGCCGTCCGACCAGGCTCGGGCCGCCGCGCAGATCCTCGACGCGTCGGTCGACGAGATCACCACCCTGCGAGGCCGCCTGGGTGCCTTCGAGCGAAACACCTTGCAGACCACCTTGCGGTCGTCGCAGGTCGCGCTCGAGAACCTCACCTCCGCGGAGAGCCAGATCCGCGACACGGACTTCGCCGAGGAAACCGCAGCCCTGACCCGAGCCCAGATCCTCCAGCAGGCCGGCACACAGACGCTGTCGATCGCGAACTCGACCGCACAGTCCGTCCTGAGCCTGCTCGGCTAACGCCCCGCCCCGCCGAACGGCCGGGCTGACGAACACAATCGCTCTCTCCTCGCACGCCCGCGGAGCATCCGGCCGCGGGCGTCTTTACGCGCGCCGCACGCGACGGCCAGCCAGCGCCACGACCGACAGCAGCCCGAGCCCCGCCGCCGTCGGCGTCGGAGTCGCGATCACGTCCTCCAAAGGAACGATCGGGTCGTCGAACGACACGCCCAGGTACGTCACCTTGAACTCGTCGTTCCGCCCGTCGGCCATGACGCCGAATAGGTCGGTCTCCAGCTCCGCGGGCCGCAGGTCGAGCGAGCTGTAGAAGTCGCGGCCGATCCGCAGGTCGTCGAGCTCGTAGCCGTTGGACGTGATCACGTCGCCGTTGCCATCCACGATCGTCGCGTCGTCGTTGCGGTCGACGTAGCTGAACCAGATCTCATCGATGTCGAACGGCATCTCAAGATCGAACAAGAGCATGTCGTCGTACCCAGACCCGTCGACGCGGTGGTCGCTGTCCCAGTGCCGATGGACCACGCCCATGCCGTTGCCCCAGCGGCCGACGCGGGCATCGACGAGGTTGCCTCTGAAGTCCCGCGACGCCGCGGTGACGGTGAGTTCGTGCAGGCCGTCGGTCGACACGATCGTGTAGCTGTCGGCCAGGCCGCCCGACCCACGAAGGTCGAAGTAGACCGTGCCGGCGTCGGCGAGACCGGCGAGACAGATCGAAGCAGCAGCGGCGGTGATCGGGGCGAGATGCATGGCGACGCTCCACGGGGTCGAAGGGCAAACACGTCTCGACGCCCGAGACGTGGGCCAAACAAACCCGCCGATGCAACACCCCGCGACTCACTCGACGCAACCGCGTCGTCGCCAAGCGATCGACAGCCCGACCAACCGCTACAGACCCCACAACCCCACCGCCAACCCCCGTCAGACCCCCGCCAGCACCTGCGCATCCAGCATCGTGTACGGCCCCTCGGGGATCACCGCGATCCGCGCCCCGGGGTTCTCCGACGCGAACGCATCGATAAACGCCTGCCCGCGCGTCGCCGCGTCGGCGTCCGGCTGGCCCTGCGGTGCCGGGCAAGGCGTCGTCGCGATCCGCCGCTGCGTGGCCTCGTCCAGCCCGTCGTTGGCCAGCACCAGCCGCTCGACACCGATGCGCTGCAGCACGCGCGTCTGCATCTGGTACTCCCACTGGTCCTTGTCCGTCCGGCCGGACGTCTCGATGTGCTCCAGAAACGCCCGCCAGTCGTTGCCGAACCTGTCGAACAGCGCGACGTACTCCGGCTCGCCGATCTCTTCGCACGCCGAGAACATCAGCAGCGTCGCGCCCTCCTTGAGCGCCGGCATCGCGGTGCACATGCCCTTGACCGTCTGATAGAAGTTCTTGTCCAGCGGAAACCCGCCGGCCGACGTCACCACCAGGTCATACGGCTCGTCGAGCGTCGCGCTCGTCCACCCCGCGACATCGGCGCACCCGGCCGCGAACGCCTCGCGCCAATCGCCGGCATAAATGCCCGACGGCTCGCGCTCGTCCGTGATCGCCACGTTCACCAGGAAGTCGATCCCGACGATCCCGCACACCCGCATCGCCTCTTCGTGGCAGGGGTTGCCTTCGAGCCGGCCCTCGACCGAGTTCGGGTCGCCCATCACGCCCACGCCGTGGAAGCGCTGCACGGTGTCGAGGTCGACGATCCCCGGGCACACACCCTTGCGCCCGCCGGAGAAGCCCGCCATGAAG
>JBCBYI010000232.1:0-5680 GCA_039815945.1 Actinomycetota bacterium
CGGTGAGCGTGCCCTCCCAGCGCCCGAGCTGGGCGAAGCGCTGGGTGTCGAAGACGACCGTGCCGCGGCTTCGCAGGTACTGCCGGGGCTCCTCGAACGCCGGGATCGAGGCCGTCCAGGTGACGTCCATCGCGATGTCGGCCTCGTTGGGCTCGACGATCACTCGGAGCTTCTCCAGCGGCTCGATGATCTCGATGCGCATCGGGCCGACCGAGATGTCCATGCGGTCCTCGAGCGGCTTCGAGGCGCGCATGATGCGCTGGGTGCCGTCCTTGGTGACGGCGAGAAAGGCGTCGGTCGTGCCGAGGTTGGGGTACTGGCCGAGCCCGAAGATCGCGAAGTAGTCGGCCGACGACGGATGCAGGTTGAAGTAGTAGCGGTCATAGAAGTTGCGATCCGACGTGGCGGCGTGACGGATGAACTCCGACGTCTGATGCACGGGATAGTCGTCCCAGCCAGATACCGAACGTTCTGTGCCGGCCGGGTCGCTTCGCTCTGTCGTCATGCCCGGACGGTAATCCGGCGTTTCACGGTGCACCCAATGCCCGCGGTACCGTCTGGCCCGTGACGAAGACCCGTGTACCCGCCGTCGAGGGCCTCTTCACCGAGGTTGACGGCGTCGCCCACCTGATCGGGGCCAAGACCCCGGATCGGGAGTCCTACTTCTTCCCGGCGCACCTCCCCGGCATGGCCGGCGGCGATCCCGCGGCCGTCGGCGCCGAGCTCGACGAGGTGCTGCTGTCGAACACCGGCACGGTGTGGAGCTACACGACCAGCTCCTACGCACCGCCGCCGCCGTTCGTCGCCAACACCGATCCCTACGAACCGATCACGATCGCCGCCGTGAAGCTCGAGAAGGAACAGATGGTCGTGCTGGGACAGTGCACCCAGGAAATCACGCCCGACGATCTCGAGATCGGCATGGAGATGGAGCTCTTCATCGACGTGCTCAACGAAGACGACGACCACGAGTACACCGTCTGGAAGTGGCGCCCGAGTCGCGCCGGAGGCGCGCCAGACACCACAGCCGCCGCAGGCGAGGAGAACTGATCATGGACGAGCTCGCGATCATCGGTGTCGGCATGCACCCCTGGGGCAAGTGGGGGCGCAACTTCGTCGAGTACGGCACCGCCGCCGCCCGCCAGGCGCTCGACGAGGCCCGGGTCGACTGGAACGACGTCGGCTACATCTCCGGCGCCATCACGGTGCGCAACGGCTACCCCGGCTACGTCGCCGGCGCGACGTTCGCCCGGGCGCTCGGCTTCAACGGCGCCCAGGTCGCGTCGAGCTACGCCGCGTGCGCCTCGGGGGTCACCGCCCTGCAGGTCGCTCGCGGCCAGATCCTCTCCGGCGCCACCGACGTGGCGTTGATCATCGGCGCCGACACCACGCCCAAGGGCTTCCTGAAGCCCAACGAAGGCGACCGGCCCGAGGACACCGACTGGCTCCGTTTCAAGCTCGTCGGCGCCACCAACCCCGTGTACTTCGGCCTCAACGCCCGTCGTCGCATGGATCTCTACGGCGCGACCAGTGAGGACTTCGCCCGGGTCAAGGTCAAGAACTCGCGTCACGCCGTGCACAACGAACTGGCTCGGTTCACCAAGGAATACGACATCGACGACGTCATGAATTCGCCCGTCGTCTCCGATCCGCTCCGGCTGCTCGACATCTGCGCCACCTCCGACGGCGGCGCTGCGCTCGTGGTGTGTTCGATGGAGTACGCCAAGGCCCACGGCCACACCGACCCGGTGCGCGTCGCCGGCCTGTCGACGGTCACACCCATCTACCCCGACACCGTGATCGACCTGCCCTACATGGCCACCGACTCGGCCGGTGCCACGCCCGAACCGCTGCGGGGCTTCAAGCAGTCGATCGGCGACAAGGTCTACGAGGAGTCCGGCCTCGGCCCCGACGACGTCGACGTCGCCGAGGTCTACGACCTCTCGTCGAGCCTCGAGCTCGACTGGTACGAGCAGCTCGGCTTCTGCGCCGAAGGCGAAGCCGAGCAGCTGCTGCGCGACGGTGTCACCGAGATCGGCGGCCGCCTGCCCGTCAACCCGTCGGGTGGTCTCGGCGCGTTCGGCGAGGCCGTGCCCGCCCAGGCGATCGCCCAGGTCTGCGAACTCACCTGGCAACTGCGGGGCGAGGCCGGCAAGCGCCAGGTCGACGGCGCCCGGGTCGGCATCTCCGCCAATCAGGGTCTGTTCGGTCACGGCTCGTCGGTGCTGGTGCGCCGATGACGATCCATCGGTCGGTCACCGACGAGGGTGTCCTCGAACTGGTGATGGACAACCCGAAGGTCAACGCGCTCCCGATCGCTGACACCCACGCCATCGCCGAGATCCTCGACGGCGTGAAGCAGCGGCCCGAGATTCGAGCCGCGATCGTGACCGCCACCGGCCGCGGGTTCTGCGCCGGCGTCGACATCAAGGAGATGCAGGCGATGCCCGGCCACGAGGGGATCCTCGGGGTCAACCGGGCGTGCGCCGAGGCCTTCCGCGCCGTCTACGAGTGCGCCGTGCCGGTCGTGTGTGCGGTCAACGACTTCTGCCTCGGCACCGGCATCGGCCTCGTCGGTTCGGCCGACATCGTGATCGCCGCCGAAGGGGTGATGTTCGGTCTGCCCGAGGTCGACAACGGTGCCCTCGGCGCCGCCACCCACCTCGGTCGCCTCGTGCCGGAGAAGCACCTGCGCTGGATGCTGTACAGCTGTGAGCCGGTCTCCGCCGAGCAGCTACAGGAGTGGGGCACCGTGCTCGACGTCGTGCCGGCCGACCAGCTGCTCGAGCGGGCCCGTGAGGTCGCCACCGTGATCGCCTCGAAGTCGGCCCCGGTGATCCGGGCGGCGAAGGCCTCGCTGCTGGGCATCGACCACGCGCCGATGAACTCGTACCGCTTCGAGCAGGGGTTCACCTACGAGCTCAACCTGCAGGGCCACGGCGACGAGGCCCGCGACGCCTTCCTACGGGGCGAGCGCGACGCGAACTCGGCGGCAGACTGACGCCAGCGGCTCCAGGGCGTCGGCTACCGAGTCGAGGTCCGCGCCGGGCCGCGCCACGGCCACGATCGCACCACCGGAGCCGCAGAACTTCGCGGCCGCGCCGGCGGTGCGGGCCGCGGTGACCAACGCAGCGTGATCGTCGTCGAGTTCGAAGATCGCTCGGCGCAGGTCGAAGTTGGCATCGACGGCGTTGGCGAAGGCGCCATGGTCGTGGTCGAGCAGCGCCTGACGCCCCGCGTCGGCGACGGCGGCGAAACCGGCGAGCCGGGCCCGTAACGGCTGATCGCCGGCGTTCCAGCGTTCCCACAGGGCCCGGTGGACGTCGCCGGAGGGAGCGCCAGGCTCGCGGGGCCAGGCGACGAGCAGCGGGGGCAGCAGCGACGGGTCGAGGGCCTCGTGGACACCGATCTCCTCGGCGCCGGTGAAGTCCATGAACCGCAGGCCGCCGAGCGCCTGGATCACCCGATCCTGAGGCCCGGCGACCACACCGAGGTCCTCCCGCTCGATGTCCCAGGCGATCTGGGCCATCTCGAGCGGCGCGAGCCCGAGATCGAGGTGGGTGTCGAGCGCTCGCAGCGTGGCGAGGAGGATCGCGCTCGAGCCGCTGAGCCCGGACTGGAGGGGCACGTCGGTCGTGAGGCCGAGCGCGATTGCGCCCTTGGCGGGGGCGACGCGGGCCAGCACGAGCCGCTGGAGTTCGGCGACGTCGGCTTGGAACGATGCGGGCGCGTAGAAGACCGTCTGGGTGACGGTCGCGACCGTTTCGAAGGCGTCGATGGTGGCTGCCAGCACCTTGCCTCGGTAGAGATCGCCGGGGTTGCCGAGCAGGCCGATCCGCGCCTGTGCTCGACCGACCGACTCAGTCACCTGCGAGCGAGTTGCCGAACTCCCGCAGCCGAGCGATGGCGTCGGCATCGATCTGGTCGTTCTGGCGATCGGCGAGGGAGTCCTTGATGCGGATGTACGTCTCGTACTCGAGCCCGCAGTGCTTGCACTGCTCGAGGTGGATGGCGATCTTCTCGGCGAAGTCGGACTCGACATCGCCGTCGATGTAGCTCTGCAGCACCCGGCCGACCTCGCGGCAGTTGACCTCGGGGCTGGCACGGCGGAGGAGTCGGCGGCGGATCATGCGGGGCGTCCATTCACGAAGGCACCGCTCGATTCGAGGTGCTTGCGGATGCGGGTGCGGGCTCGGTGCAGTCGACTCATGATCGTGCCGGTCGGGACGCCGAGGATGTCGGCGGCCTCCTGATACGACAGGCCCTGGATGTCGACGAGTTCGACCACGTCACGGAACTTCTCGGGCAGGGTGTGGAGCGCCGTCTCGACCGCAGCGTCGAATTCCCGCTCGACGACGAGCCCTTCGGGTCCTTCGTCCTCGGAGCGCTCGTCGGCCAGGCGCTCCATCGCCGCGTCGGGATCACGGAGTAGTTCGGGTCGCTTGCGGCGCACCCGGTTGATCTGGGCGTTGCGCATGATCGTGAGCAGCCACGCCCGCGGATGGCGGCCGTCGAAGCGCAGGATCGCGTTGTACGCCCGCAGCATCGTGTCCTGGACGAGATCCTCGGCATCGGTCGGGTTGCGGGTGATCGAACGAGCGACCCGGTACAACACGTCGATCTCGGGAACGACGTAGCGGTCGAACGCCTCCCGCTGGGAGAGCTCGGTCGTCGGCGAATCGGGCACGAGCAGACACTAGCGACCGCGCCTCTGGGAATGCGGGTGGGGCGCCGCCGGGTTGTCGATGTATGGGACGCCTGCACGCCCTTCGCTGGGGCCCGCTTCTCCAACTGTGGCTCGACGGTGAGCTCGTGCCCGAGAAGGTCGAGCAGGTCCTGCTGCACCTGGGCGAGTGCCCCGAGTGCGCCGCAGAGATCGAGACCATGGGCCGGATCCGGGCATCGCTCACCCGCGTCGCCTTGCACTGACGCTGCACCGGTCCGAGCTGCCGCACGCCGGGCTAGCGTCGACTCGTGAGCGACCAGGTCACCCTCTATGAGGCCGTCGGCGGTGAGGCCTACTTCACCGCCCTCGTCCAGCGGTTCTACGCCGAGATCGCCGACGACGAACTGCTGCGCCCGATGTATCCACGCGACATGGCCGGGGCCGAAGAGCGGCTCCGGCTGTTTCTGATGCAGTACTGGGGTGGGCCGACCACCTACTCCGACAACCGGGGCCATCCCCGGCTGCGGATGCGTCACAACCCGTTCCGGGTCGATCTCGCCGCCCGCGACGCGTGGTTGCGCTGTATGCTCGCCGCCCTCGAGGCCGACCCGCCCGCGGAGCCGATGCGCTCCGCGATGATCGAGTACTTCCTGCGATCGGCGGACTTCATGCGCAACTCCGAGGAGCCCGACGGGGACTCCTGAGCGGGTCGTTCACCTGGATGTCACCCGATGTCATTTGGCCGAGTCGGCGCCGGGGGTCCATGACTTCCGCGTCATTCCAAGGCAAAGTGGTACTTGGGACAGGCGGAAATGCTTGACTCACGGCGCGATTTCGAGTCGCGTGTAACCCAGCCTCCGCGAATGCCGTGGAACAAAGCAAGGAGTACCAATCATGAACAAGGGCGAACTCGTCGCAGCGATGGCCGACTCGGCCGGCATCTCCCAGAAGGACGCCGGCGCGGCGCTCGACGCGATGTTCGAGACCATCGCCGGTGAAGTCAGTCAGGGCAAC
>JBCBYI010000233.1:0-5671 GCA_039815945.1 Actinomycetota bacterium
CACCTCCATCTCGACGAGCTCGATCAGCTCCTCGTCGTCGACCATGTCGACCTTGTTGAGCGCAACCACGATCTTCGGCACGCCGACCTGACGGGCGAGCAGCACGTGCTCACGGGTCTGGGGCATCGGGCCGTCGGCAGCGGACACCACGAGGATGGCGCCGTCGACCTGGGCCGCACCGGTGATCATGTTCTTGATGTAGTCGGCGTGACCGGGACAGTCGATGTGAGCGTAGCGACGGTTCTCCGTCTCGTACTCCACGTGCGACACGTTGATGGTGATGCCGCGCTCGCGCTCTTCGGGCGCGTTGTCGATGTTCTCGAACTCGGTGAACGACGAACCGTCCACGTTGTCGGAGAGCACCTTGGTAATCGCGGCGGTGAGCGTCGTCTTGCCGTGGTCGATGTGGCCCATCGTCCCCACGTTGACGTGGGGCTTGGTCCGCTCGAACGTCTCCTTAGCCATGACGTTTTCCTTGCTTTCTTCTGGGAGGTTTGGGGTTAGGAGACGATCACTCGCCGCGGACGCGGGCGACGATCTCTTCCTGGACGTTTGCAGGCGTGGGCTGGTACGAGTCGAACTGCATCGTGTACGTGGCCCGCCCCTGCGTGCGTGAACGCAGATCCGTACTGTATCCGAACATCTCGGAGAGCGGCACGAGTGCGTTCACGACCTGGTTCTTGCCGCGCTGTTCGGTGCCCTGCACCTGACCGCGACGAGAGTTCACATCGCCGACGACGTCGCCGAGGTAGTCGTCGGGCGTGACGACTTCAACGGCCATGACGGGCTCGAGCAGCGTGGGCTTCGCCTTGCGGGCGACCTCACGGAACCAAGCGTTGCCAGCGATCTTGAAAGCCATTTCCGACGAGTCCACATCGTGGGTCTTGCCGTCTTCGAGCACGACCTTGATGTCGACGGTCGGGAATCCGGCGAGAACGCCGTTGCTCATGGCTTCCTGGATACCCGCATCGACCGGCTTGATGTATTCCTTCGGAATGGCACCACCGGTGATGTTGGATTCGAATTCGTACTCGCCGCCCGGGTTGGGGGCGAGGGTCGCCGAGATCACCGCGAACTGACCGGTACCACCGGTCTGCTTCTTGTGGGTGTAGGTGTACTCGGGGACTTCCTGGGTGATGGTCTCGCGGTAGGCGACCTGCGGCTTGCCGACGGCGGCCTCGACCTTGAACTCGCGCTTCATGCGGTCGACGAGCACCTCGAGGTGGAGCTCGCCCATGCCGGCGATGATCGTCTGGGCGGTCTCGTCGTTGGTGGTCACCTGGAAGGTGGGGTCCTCTTCGGAGAGGGCCTGCAGCGCCTTGCCCATCTTCTCCTGGTCGGCCTTGGACTTCGGCTCGACGGCGACCTCGATCACCGGGGCGGGGAAGTCGAGGTTCTCCAGGGTGATCGGGTGCGCCGGGTCACAGAGGGTGTCGCCGGTACGGGTGTTCTTGATGCCGATGCCCGCAGCGATGTCGCCGGTGGACACGGAGTCCTTGTCGACACGGTCGTTGGCGTGCATCTCGAGGATGCGACCGACGCGCTCCTTGTTGGACGTACGGGTGTTGAGCACCGTGTCACCCTTCTGGAACGTGCCCGAGTAGACCCGGAAGTAGGTGAGACGACCGACGTGGGGGTCGGTCATGATCTTGAACGCGAGCGAAGCGAACGGCTCGGAGTCGTCAGCCTTGCGATCGGCCGGGTTGCCGGCCTTGTCCTCACCGGTGATGGCGGGGACGTCGAGCGGCGACGGCAGGTAGTCGACCACGGCGTCGAGCAGCGGCTGCACACCCTTGTTCTTGAACGCGGTGCCGTTGAGGATCGGGACGAGGCCGTGCTCGAGCGTGCCGGTACGAATGGCGGCCTTGATCTCGTCCTCGGTGATCTCTTCGTCCTCGAGGACCTTCATCATGATGTCCTCGTCGAAGTCGGCGAGGGTGTCGAGCAGCTCGCTGCGGTAGAGGGCAGCGTCGTCGGCCATCTCAGCGGGAATGTCGACGATGTCGTAGATCGCGCCGAGGTCCTTCTCGTCGGTGCCCGTCGGCCAGACGAGCGCCTTCATGCGGACGAGGTCGACCGTGCCGGAGTAGCCGCTCTCGGCACCGATCGGGAGCTGCAGCACGGCCACGTTGGTCGTGAGGCGGTCCTTGATCGTGTCGAGGCAGAAGTAGAAGTCGGCGCCGGTGCGGTCCATCTTGTTGACGAAGCACATGCGGGGCACGTTGTAGCGATCGGCCTGGCGCCAGACGGTCTCGGTCTGGGGCTCCACGCCGGCCACACCGTCGAACACGGCGACGGCGCCGTCGAGGACGCGCAGCGAGCGCTCGACCTCGACGGTGAAGTCGACGTGGCCGGGCGTGTCGATGATGTTGATGCGGTGATCGTCCCAGATGCAGTGCGTGGCGGCCGAGGTGATCGTGATGCCACGCTCCTGCTCCTGCTCCATCCAGTCCATGGTGGCGGCGCCGTCGTGGACTTCGCCGATCTTGTAGGACCGGCCGGTGTAGTACAGGATGCGCTCGGTGGTGGTGGTCTTACCGGCGTCAATGTGCGCCATGATCCCGATGTTGCGGGTCTTGGCGAGGGGGGTTCGCTTCTCAGCCATGGATCTGGGTCTTTCCGGTGGAAATGGGTCGGTGCGGGGACACACCACGACCGGGCCGCTTCGAGAGGAAGCTCATTGCCCGGTCGTAGGAAAAGGGTAGTGCTCGTGCGGTGGGTTCCGGCGGAGTGCTACCAGCGGTAGTGAGCGAAGGCCTTGTTGGCCTCGGCCATCTTCTGCAGGTCTTCGCGACGCTTGCACGAGGCGCCGATGCCGTTGCTGGCGTCGAGGATCTCGTTGGCCATGCGCTCGGCCATCGTGCGCTCACGACGGTCACGCGAGAACCCGACCATCCAACGGATGGCGAGGGTGGTCGCACGACGGGGACGGACCTCGACGGGAACCTGGTAGGTCGCACCGCCGACGCGGCGGCTGCGGACCTCGAGCTGGGGGCGGACGTTGTCGACCGCGCGCTTCAGCACGGCGACGGGATCGTCACCG
This sequence comes from Actinomycetota bacterium, assembly GCA_039815945.1. Taxonomy (GTDB): domain Bacteria; phylum Actinomycetota; class Acidimicrobiia; order Acidimicrobiales; family Aldehydirespiratoraceae; genus UBA11606. The sequence goes on from JBCBYI010000233.1 coordinate 3,044, forward strand.
GTCTTCTCCTGCACGATGTCGAGGGCGTCGTACATGATGCGCTCGGCGGTGCTGCGCTTGCCGCGCTGCAGGATCTTGTTGACGAACTGGGTGACGAGAACCGACTTGTGGATCGGATCGCCGACGATCTCCCGGCGAGTTGCGGGGCCCTTGCGCGGCATGATCAGCCTTCCTTCTTCACGCCGTAGCGGCTACGGGCCTGCTTGCGGTCGCGCACGCCGGAGGTGTCGAGCGTGCCGCGGACGATCTTGTAGCGAACACCGGGAAGGTCCTTCACACGGCCGCCCCGCACGAGCACGATCGAGTGCTCCTGGAGGTTGTGGCCTTCGCCCGGGATGTACGCGGTGACTTCGGTGCCGGAGGTGAGACGCACACGAGCGACCTTGCGAAGCGCCGAGTTCGGCTTCTTCGGGGTGGCGGTGTACACGCGGGTGCAGACGCCACGACGCTGCGGGGCACCCTTGAGCGCCGGAGTGGCTTCCTTGCGGCGCTTGGTCTCGCGGCCCTTGCGGACCAGCTGCTGAATGGTGGGCACGGAAATTTCCTCGTTTGAGAGAACCGGTGAACGAACGTTGCGAAGATGGCCGACACAGCAGTGCCCGCGGCACGCGCGTCGAGGCCAGCAGTAGAGGCTACGAGCGGAACCAGGGAACCTCAACCCGCGCGCAGCGCGGAATTCCGCGGGTTCTCGGCCGTTCAGGCGATGGCCGCCCGGTACAACCGACCGATGAAGGCGGCCATCTGTCGACGCGAGACCCGGTGGGCCGGGCCGTACGTCGTGTCGGATGTGCCGTCGGTGATGCCGAACCCGAAGCCACCGGCGATGTAGGTGACGGACGTACAACCGATCGCCAACCAGAATCTGAGCGGAATCTGTCGCGATGTCCCGAACGCGGCGTCGATGTCACGTCGACGGGTGAGAAGCGTCGGAAAGGCGGTGTGCGATGGTTGGCGAGGCGTTGGCACGAGGGGACTTGGTGACGGTGTTCGGACCGGCCACGATCGGCGGCGTCGACGTGACCCCTGCCCAACGGGCCTTGATCGCAGCGCTGGCGCTGGCGGGGCCCTCGGGTGCCGACATCGGCACGCTGGCGGACGCGGTCTGGTCCGGCCGCCCCCCAAAGAGCGCACGAGCATCGCTGCAGAATCAGATGACACGCCTGCGCCGAACCCACGGTGAGGATCTCATCGTGTGTGAACAGGCCCGCTATCGACTCGGCCGAGCCACCGACGTCGAGCGTTTCGAAACGCTCGTGGATTCCGCTTCCTCCAACGACGCGGCGACGATCGTCGAGCGCCTCGAGGTCGCGCTCGCCCACTGGCGGGGCGTGCCGTTCGAGGACGTCGACGCGCAGCAGGCGCATGTGGAGCGGGCTCGACTCGGCGAACGACGGGCGGCCGCCATCGAACGACTGACCCTCGCCCGCTTCGATCTCGGCACGGTCGACGCCGTCGTGCTCGATCTCCGCGTCGAGGTCGAACGCGATCCCTTCCGGGATCGGAACTGGGAACTTCTCGTCATCGCCCTGCACCGCAGCGGCCGGCGCGCCGAAGCGCTGCTCGTGCTCGACGATCACGCTCGCCGTCTTCGCCACGAGTTCGGCACCGCACCGTCATCGCGAATGGCCGATCTCGGTGACCTGATCCGTACGGGCGAGGTCGTCCTGGGCGGCCCGTCGCATCACGCGGCCGCCGACGCCCACCGTCCCCGGAGCGCTCGACGCTGTCGGGTGCGTCCGCACCGCGGGTACCACCGAGCCGAGTAGGTCAGGGCTCGGTGCGCCACCACACCGCCGGATCCGCCGGCGGGTCGTACCGTGGGAGGTCGCCCAACGTCAGCGTCGCCCGGAGATGGGCACCGAGGAGCGGATGGATCTCGGCGAGACGGTCGCGCGTGCGGCCGAGGAGCTTGCCGACCCGCGAGCGGGTCGCGTCGTCGGGCCGCAACGCCTCGACGGCCGCCTGGTCCGAGGGCGACAGGACGAGCGCTGCCTCGGCTCCGTCGGCGATGCGATCCAACGCCGACACTGGCGTCGGCCGACCCGGTGAGCGCACCAGATGGCGAAGGGCGAGCAGACCCTTCGACGCCGGCACCTCCACCGGAGCCATGACGCCGAACCCGACCGTCCACCAATCCCCAGCCACGAGCACGCCGACCATCGGCGACCCGATCAGATCGACCGCCGGCTGGGGATCCGGCTCGAGCCGCGACGCGAGCGCGGCGTAGCCGCCGGCCCGGAAGAAGAGAAGCGCGGACTGTTCGAGCCGACGGATCGACGCGTGAAGATCGTCGTCGCTCGCCGCATCGACCGCCGCCCGGCAGCGAAGGACACGAGCGAGTTCGGTACGGGCGAGGGCACCCCATAGCGGCGCCCGCCGGTCGCCGGCTTCGATCGCATCGCGCAGCCGATCGGCGGCACCGCGCAGATCACCCGCAGCGGCCAACAGCGGCCCTTCGGCGAGCGCCCGCGGGCCGAGCGGCACATCACCCGCGAGCAACATCGCCGGCTCGTCGGCCAGCCGAGCGAGGAACGCCGAGGCGAGCGGAGCAGACCCGACGCGCGACACCGCCCACGCACCGGCGCTTAGCGCGTTGCCCGACAGTTCGACGGGATCGAGTGCGGCGAC
>JBCBYI010000234.1:0-5653 GCA_039815945.1 Actinomycetota bacterium
CGGTGTCCGACAAGGAGCGAGCCGAAGCCCTCGCCAACAACATGAACATCGACGAGGGGCACCTCGGCGGCTACATCCGGGCGGGTGCCGACCCTGCGCCGTCCGGCCTGCGGGTCGAGCACGGCGACCCGGCGACGTGGACTCCGACGCTGTGGGACTGGGCGGTCGACACGCTCGGTGTCGCCTCGGTGCTCGACGTCGGCTGTGGCGAAGGCCATGCCGCCGGCTACTTCGCCGATCGCGGCTGCGAGATCACCGGCGTCGACGGCAGCCTCCAGGCGGCCCGCGATTCGGTGATCCCCGACGCCCACGTCGTCCACGACTTCCAGGACGGTCCGTACCAGCCCGACGAGCCGGTCGATCTGGTGTGGAGCTGCGAGTTCGTCGAGCACGTCGAGGAGCGCTTCTCGATGAACTTCCTCCGCACCTTCGCCAACAGCTCCCGCTTTGTGATGATGACCTACGCCCCGCCGGGTCAGCCCGGGTGGCACCACGTGAACTGTCAGCCCGAGCAGTACTGGGTCGACCGGCTGGCGGCGCTCGGATTCGGTCTCGACGCCGCGCTCACCGCCACCGCCCGCGAGCTCGCCGGCCACGGCCACTTCGGCGGCAAGGGGCTGGTCTTCGCTCGGCCCGGCGCGCTGCGTTAGCGGCCGAGCCGACGCCGTAGGCTCCCGGCCATGACGCCCGAGGAGTTCCGCTCCGCCGCTCACGAACTGGTCGACTGGCTGGTCGATCGGCGCATCGCCGTCGAGGAGCGTCCGGTCCGGCCGCCGGTCGAGCCGGGGGATGTTCGCAGCGCGCTGCCCAGCGCCCCGCCCACCGGTGGCGACTCGTCGAGCGACCTGATCGCCGATCTGGAGTCGATCGTCGCTCCTGGCATCACCGAGGTGCAGCACCCGATGCACTTCGGGTGGTTCCCGTCGAACGCGAGCCTCTCGTCGATCCTGGGCGACTTCGCGTCGTCGGGACTCGCGTCGCTCGGCATCTCGTGGGAATCCTCCCCGAGCCTCACCGAGGTCGAAGAGGTGGTCGTCGACTGGCTGCGCGAGCTCACCGGTCTGAGCGACGCATGGTCGGGCGTCATCCAGGACACGGCGTCGACATCGTGCCTCGTGGCGATGCTCGCAGCGAGGGAACGGGCGACCGATCACGCCCAAGCCAGGGGAGGGGTCCTCGGCTTCGGCAAGCGGCTGCACGTGTACACGACCGACGAAGCCCACACGTCGGTGCGCAAGGCGGCCCTGCTCGCCGGCTTCGCCGCCGACGACATCCGCTCGATCGACGTCGACCCGGTCAGCCGCGACATGCGGGCCGACGTCCTCGCCGAGACCATGGCCGCGGACGCGGCGGCGGGCGGGGTGGCGGCGATCGTGGTCGCATCGCTCGGCTCCACCGGCGTCACCGCGTTCGACCCGTTGCCGGAGATCGTCGAGATCGGCCGAGCCCACGGGGCCTGGATTCACGCCGATGCCGCGATGGCCGGGTCGGCGCTCCTCCTGCCCGAGTACCGCCATTTGTTCGCCGGTATCGAGGACAGCGACTCGATCTCGTGGAACCCGCACAAGTGGATGGGCACGATCCTCGACACGTCGCTGCTGTACCTGCGCGACCCGGAGCACCTCATCCGGGTGATGTCGACCAACCCGAGTTATCTGCAGTCGACCGCCGGTGGGGAGGCTACGCAGTACCGCGACTGGGGGATCCCGCTCGGTCGTCGGTTCCGGGCGCTGAAGCTCTGGTACCAGTTGCGCCTCGACGGCCCCGACTCGATCGGCGACCGTCTTCGCCGCGATCTCGACAACGCCCAGTGGTTCGCGGCCGAGATCGCAGCCCGGCCCGGGTGGGAGGTCGTCGCGCCGGTCCGGCTCCAGACGGTGTGCGTCCGCCACACCCCGGCTGCGCTCGAGGGCGACCCCGCAGCGATCAGCGAGCACAACCAGCGGTGGGTGCGGGACCTCAACGTGTCGGGCTCGGCGTTCCTGTCGCCGTCGTTGCTCGATGGCGCCTGGCTGGCCCGGGTGTCGATCGGGGTCGAGTCGACCGAACGACACCATCTGCAACGACTGCTCGAACTGATGGACGAGCACGCCGCCGCCTGACCGCTGCGGCGAAACGTCAATTCTGTTGCATCTACCTTCGTCGGGGTCTTCGTAGGTCCGACCGACACGTCACCCCCGACGTGACCGGACTCCTGGAGATCCCCCTGGTGCAGAAGGCCCTCGCCATCCTCGTGGTGCTCTTCTCGGTCGTCCTCGCTGCGCCTGCGAGTGCGCAGGACGACGTCACGATCATGCTCGCGCACGGCATCCCCGACACGGTGGTCGACGTCGTCGTCGACGGCGGTGTCGTCATCCCCGGCTTCGAGTTCGGCGACATGGAGGACCTCTCGGCGTTCGCCGGGCAGACCCTCACCGCGCTGACCGTCAACCTCGCCGGCACCGACACCGTGGCGATCGACGTCGGTGACTTCGCGGTCCCGGCCGAAGGCAATGTCACCGTCGTCGCCCACCTCGACGCCGACGGCGTCCCGACCGTGACCGTGTTCGAGAACGACACGTCGCCGATCGCCGCCGCCGAGGGCCGCCTCGTCGTGCGTCACGCCGCCGCCGCTCCCCAGGTCGACATCTGGGCCAACGACGTCGCCGCCTTCACCAACGTACCGAACGGCGGCGAAGGTCAGGCCGACCTCGCGGCCGGCACGATCAGTGCGCAGGTTGTTCCCGCCGGCGTGCTCGAACCCGTCGTCATCGGTCCCGCCGAGTTGCCGATCACCGAGGGTGAGACGCTCGTCGTCTACGCCGTCGGCTCGCTCGAGGACGAGACACTCACCGTGCTCGCCCAGTCGATCGCTGGTCACGGCACCGCACCGAGCGCGGTCAACACCGGCAACACCCCCGTCGACAACGGCACCGACGCCACCGCCCTTCTCCTGCTGGGCGCCGTCGCCCTGGTGGGCTTCGGCATGGTCGCGAGCCGTCGTGGTGCACTCGTCCAGGGCTGACCCCTGCACCTGATGCCCTCTCGCTTCGTCTCCGTTCTCGCCCTGTTGTTGGTCGGGGCGGGATGCGCCGGAGGCGAGAGCATGGACGAGGCAGGCTCGGGGGTCGTCGCAGTAGCGGCGGCCCCCGAAGCCGATCTCCCCGGCCCCGATCTCGAACCGATCGTCCCCACGACGACGGAGGCGCCCGTGGTCCGAACCCTCGACCGAGCCGTTGGCCGGGACGAGCGCCCACTCTCTCCGCTTGCTGCGCAGGTCGTCCCCGCCGGCAGCGCCTTGTTCGATCTCGATGCCCCGCTGCCCGCCAGCGGCCCGGTCCCGATCGGGCTGACCATCGACGGGATCGACATCGTCGACGCCCCGATCGTCGACGTCGGCGTCGAACCGAACGGCGAGATGGAGATCCCCGGCGCCACCGAGATCGGCTGGTACCGCTGGAGCCCGACACCGGGCGCCGACGGGTCGTCGGTGCTGGCCGCCCACATCGCCTGGAACGGTCGCGACGGCGTGTTCCGCGACCTCGACGATCTCGAGGTCGGCGCACGATTCACGGTCCACTACGACGACGGCACCGCCCGTGGGTTCATGGCCGTCGAGAAGGCGCAGTACGCCAAGGAGGAACTGCCGTTCGACCGGGTCTGTTCCAAGGTGGGGGAGCCGTCGCTGGTGCTGATCACGTGCGGCGGCGACTTCAATCGGGGCCTCAACAGCTACGACGACAACGTCGTCGTCTACGCGTTGCCCGTGTGAGACGAGTCCCCGTCTAGCGTGGGCGGGGTGATCGATCAGCTGCGAGCGCTCCCGCCGGGCACCTGGCCCCGAGCCATCCCCTATGCCCTGATCGCTGCGGTGCTCATTGCGGTGCCGTCGGATCTGATCGACACACCGTTCTTCGGCCGTCCGGTCGAGGTTCGGGCGATCGACTACGTGCTCCTCGCGGTGACGGCCTCGCTGATCGGGTTGATCTTCGCCATCCGGGTGCCCCGGGGCGAGGCGAGCGAGCAACAGGAAACCCGCACGGTGTGGGGCGGCTTCGTGTCGTTCCTGGCCGTTGGATGCCCGGTGTGCAACCAGCTCGTCGTCGGCCTCATCGGCACGTCCGGTGCCCTGTCGTGGTGGGCTCCGGTCCAGCCGATCGTCGGGCTCGTCGCCGTGGGCCTGCTCGTGTGGACGCTGCGCTACCGCTTGCGCACCTACGAACTCACCGCCTGCCCAGTTCCGGTCTGAGGCTGTCGCTGCTCAGTGGCCGGCGGTCAGCGGTCCGGCCAGGCCGGGCCGATCGGCAGCCAGATGGTCGGGGCTGAGGCCGAGCTCGACCAGTCGTGTCGGCCATGCCGTGGCGCCGATGTTGGACGCCGCGACCTGGGCGAGCGCGTCGCTCGTGTGGATGCCGTAGCCGCCCTGTCCGACGAGCCAGTAGAAGCCGTCGACGGTCGGATCGAAACCGCTCACCGGGGTGCGGTCCGAGGTGAAGGTCCGCAGGCCGGCCCAGGTCGAGCGGACGTGGCGCACGTCGAGCGAGGTGTACTCCGACAGCGTGTGGAGGCCGAGCGCGACGTCGAGCTCTTCGGGTTTGGCGTCGCAGGGCTCCGAGGGCGTCTCATCGGCCGGGGACACGAGCAGCCCGCCGGGTTCGGGCTTGCAGTAGCCGACCATCCCGCTGCCGTCGTCGGGCTGGAACGCGGTGATGGGCCACCGCTGCACGTCGGCCGGGTCGAAGTGCTCGGGGATGGCGGCGATGGCGATCGTGCGCCGGAGCGGGTGCAGGCTGAGCGGCTCGGCGCCTGCGAGCATCCCGATCCGGTCACCCCACGCGCCGGCTGCGTTGACGACCACGGCGGCGTCGAGGGCGTGCTCGCCCGCGGTGATCGCCCAGCGGCCGTCGGACCGGTCGAGCGACTCGACGGGTGCCGAGGTGAGGATCGTGCCGCCCGCGGCGCGAAAGCGCTGGACGTACGACTGGTGGTAGCCGGCGACGTCGATGTCCTTGGAGTCGGGCTCCCACAACGCGCCCGCGATCTCGGGCCGCAGAATCGGCAGGATCTCGCGGGCCTGGTCGCCGTCGAGGAACTCTGTCGTCGGCACCAACGCCTTGGCGTGCTGGACCTCGGCGCGGAGCGCGTCGACCCGACTCTCGCGGCCGACCATCAGCTCGGGGCGGGGTCCGAGGAAGGGGAGCAGCGAGGCCTTCGAGGTGAGCGTGAGCTTGCGGACCTCGTCGTTGCCGTAGTTCTCGAGGTACTGGGCCGCCGAGCGCCCGGTCGTGTGGAACGCCAACGTCTCCTCGGCCTCGACCAGCACGACCGACGCACCCTGTTCGGCGAGTCGGGCGCCCGCAGAGATGCCGGCGATGCCGCCTCCGATCACCACCACGTCGCTGCTCAACATGCTCCGCACCATAGAGCGGGACTACCATGGGAACATGGCCGTCACCGATGCGAATCCCGACAGTTTCCGCCGTATGGACGAGTCCACTGCCGAGCAGTGGGCCCACATCGGCGCTCGTACCTTCGAGAACCAGGGTCGGGTCGCCGACCGCATGATCATGCTGCTCGAGTCGCTCGCCGAGATCAGCGACGGCTTCATCACCGATCAGCTCACCCACTGCCTGCAGACGGCGACGATGGCCGAGAAGGCCGGCGCCGACGAGGA
>JBCBYI010000235.1:0-5582 GCA_039815945.1 Actinomycetota bacterium
CTGGGCCTGCTCCACATGGAAATCGTTCGCGAACGGCTCGAGCGGGAGTTCGGCCTGTCGCTGATCTCGACCGCCCCCTCGGTGGAGTACCACATCACCAAGGGTGACGGCACGGTCATCGAGGTCTCCAACCCCTCGGAGATGCCGTCGGCCGCCGAGATCACCGCCATCGCCGAGCCGTACCTGAAGGCGAGCATCCTGACCCCCACCGATTACACGGGCACCGTCATGGATCTCTGCCAGACCCGCCGCGGCGAGATGGTGAAGATGGAGTACCTCTCGCCCGAGCGGGTCGAGCTGCACTACCGCCTGCCCCTCGCCGAGGTCGTCATCGACTTCTTCGATCAGCTGAAGAGCCGTACGCAGGGGTACGCCTCGCTCGACTACGAACAAGACGGCTACACCGCCGACAAGCTGGTGCGCGTCGACATCTTGTTGCACGGCGATCCGGTCGACGCCTTCAGCACGATCGTGCACAACGACAAGGCGTACGACTACGGCAAGAAGATGGCCGACAAGCTCAAGGAGCTGATCCCGCGGCAGAACTTCGAGGTGCCGATCCAGGCCGCGATCGGCGGCAAGATCATCGCCCGCACCAACGTGAAGGCCTTCCGCAAGGACGTCACCGCCAAGCTCTACGGCGGCGACATCACCCGCAAGAACAAGCTGCTCAACAAGCAGAAGGAAGGCAAGAAGCGGATGAAGTCGATCGGTCGGGTCGACATCCCCCAAGAAGCCTTCATCTCTGCGCTTCAGCTCGACGATTAGCAGTCGGTAGAGTCGACCGATGCTCGACGAGCGCAAGGCCGCCATCCTCTCGGCTGTCGTCCGGGAGTACATCGAGACCGCCCAGCCCGTCGGGTCGGGAAAGATCGCGTCGGCGCCCGACGTCGACGTCTCGTCGGCGACCGTGCGCAACGAGATGGCGGCGCTGGAAGACTCGGGTTACCTCGTCCAGCCCCACACCAGCGCCGGCCGCATCCCGACCGACAAGGGTTACCGCTTCTTCGTCGACGCCCTGCGCGAGGCCCAGGCCGATCTCGCCAACGCCGATCCGTCGACCCTGCGGGACTTCTTCGCCGGCACGCACGGCCAGCTCGAATCGATGATGCATCGCACGTCCGACGTGCTCACTTCGCTCACCGACTGGACGGCCGTGGTCATCGGGCCCACCGCCGAACAGGCGACGATCCGTAGCGTCCAGATCGTCGACCTCGCGAGCCACATCGCGATGGTCGTCGCCGTCTTGAGCAACGGCGTGATCGAGAAGCGCACGGTCGAAGTCGCGACCGAGCTGACTCCCGAGATCGTGACCGACGCGTCGCGGCGCCTCGTGCAGACGGTCGAAGGCAAGACCCTCGCCGAGCTCGAACTCGGTGCCACCGAAGACCGCCCCGACCCGCTGCTCGACGCCGCAATCGCCGCGCTCGCCGCTGCGGGCCGTCAGGCCGAGCTGTACGTCGGGGGTGCGTCTCGGCTCGCCGGTGCGTTCGAGGCCGTGGAGCAGGCGCAAGAGGTGTTGGCCCTGCTCGAGGAACAGATCGTGGTCGTCTCGCTCGTGCGCGACGTGCTCGACCGAGGCATGCGGGTCGCGATCGGAAACGAGACCGGCGTCGAGCCGTTGGCCGACTGCTCGCTGGTCGTCGCCCCATTCGCGGTCGAGGGTGCCTCGGCTGGCACGATTGGCGTGCTCGGCCCGACCCGCATGGACTACTCCCAGGCGCTGTCGGCCGTCGCAGTCGTGAGCAAACGACTCGAACGTGAACTGAACGAGGGCTGATGGCTGATCACTACGAGACGTTGGGCGTGTCGCGCGACGCAACCGACGACGAGATCAAGCGGGCCTACAAGAAGCTCGCCCGCACCTACCACCCTGATCTCAACCCCGATGACCCCGAGGCCGAGGCGCGCTTCAAGGAGGTCGGCGCGGCCTACGAGACGCTGCGCGATCCGCAGCGCCGAGCGTCCTATGACCGCTACGGCGACGACGGCCCGCCCGCCGATCCGTTCGGTGGAGGCCTCGGCGACATCTTCGAGGCCTTCTTCGGGGGCGGTTCGGTGTTCGGCGGCGGGCAGGCCCGCACCGGCCCACCGCGAGGCGAGGATCTCGAAGCGGTCGTCGATCTCGATCTCGAAGAGGTGGTCTTCGGCGGTGATCAGGAGGTCACCGTCCGCACCGCGGTGCGCTGCGAGGACTGCGACGGCTCGGGTGCTCGCAACGGCACGTCGCCGACGATGTGTGAGGAGTGCGGAGGCGCCGGCCAGGTTCGCCGGGTTCGCAACTCGGTGCTCGGCCAGATGGTGACGGCCAGTGCATGTGGCTCGTGCGGCGGTCTCGGCCAGGTGATCCTCGATCCGTGCCCGACCTGCGATGGTCAGGGGCGCACGATCGAACAGCGGACCTACGCGGTGGAGATTCCGCCTGGTGTCGACGACGGCACGACGCTGCGGCTGTCGGGGCGCGGCGCGGCGGGCCCCCGTGGCGGTCCGGCCGGCGACCTGTATGTGCGGGTTCGGGTTCGTCCCCACCCGACCTTCCGGCGCGAGGGCAACGATCTCGTCCACGACTTCTACATCCCGTTCACCCAGGCGGTGCTGGGCGCCGAACTCGAGTACGAGACGCTCGACGGTGTCGAGACGCTCGTCATCCCTCGGGCGACCGAATCCGGTACCGAGTTCCGCATGAAGGGCCGTGGGGTGCCCCATGTCCGCGGCCGAGGCCGCGGCGATCTGCGGGTGCGGGTGTTCATCGACGTGCCCGACCAGTTGCCCGAGACGCAGGAGAATCTGTTGCGCGAGTTCGCGGCCCTGCGCGACGAGGATGTCGCCGAGCCCGGCCAGAGCCTGTTCGGGCGAATCAAGTCGGCGTTCTCCTGAGCCGTTGATGGCGGGCGCTCCTCCCGACGGTCAGCACGGCCCGCACGTCCTCGTCGAGGCCGTCGATCATCCGGTCGTCGCCGACGACGATCGCCATCACCTGGGGCGGGTGCTGCGCCTTCGCGACGGCGATCCGATGACGGTCGGCGACGGTGCCGGTCGATGGCGCCCGTGTCGGTGGGGCCCGACGATCGACCCGGTCGGCGACGTGATCGAGGTGGCGGCGCCGAGTCCTCGCCTCGGCGTGGCCTTCGCGCTCATCAAGGGTGGCCGGCCCGAGCTTGTCGTACAGAAGCTGGTCGAGTTGGGTGTCGACGACATTCGGCCGTTCGCCGCCGAGCGGTCGGTGGTGCGCTGGGACGACGCCAAGGCGGCCAAGAACCAGCCGCGGCTCGAGCGAGTCGCCCGCGAAGCGGTAATGCAGTGTCGTCGGGCCTGGCTGCCGGTGGTGCATCCGGTGGTCGATTTCGCTGCGGTGGCGAGCCTGTCAGGCGCGGCCCGGGCCGACATCGGCGGCGGACGGATCGGGCCCGAGCATCCGCTGGTGCTGGTGGGCCCCGAGGGGGGCTGGACCCACACCGAACGGGCGGTCGAGTTGCCGGTGGTGACCCTCTCGGCGGCGGTCTTGCGGGCCGAGACCGCTGCCATCACCGCTGGTGTTCTGCTGGCCGCCCTCCGCGACCTCGATCACTGAGTGCGGCCGGGCCCGGCATCGTTGCCAGAGCTAGGGCGTTTGGCCTAGGGTTTGGCCACGGTGCGTATTCAGCTCCTCGCTGGACGTGGGATCACGTTCGGATCGGAGCCGTGAAAGGGGTGGGCGGCGTGTCAGAACTGAACATGACGCAGGAATACAGCAAGCGGGTCGGTGAACGACTCCGGGCGATCCGGCGGCAGAAGCGGCTTTCGCTGCAGGAGGTCGAGGCGGCCTCCAATCAGGAGTTCAAGGCGTCGGTGCTCGGTGCCTACGAGCGAGGCGAACGGGCGATCTCGGTACCCCGGCTGCAGCGGCTCAGCCGGTTCTACAACGTTCCCGTCGACCAGCTGCTCCCCGCCGACGCGGGTCCGAGCTTCGGCGTGTCCCCCGGCGACGACACGGTCATCGACCTGACCGATCGGCCCGCTCGTCGCGAGACCGATCCGATCACGATCGATCTCACCCGACTCGAGACCCTCTCGGGTCCCGAGGCCGACATGCTGACCCGGTACCTCACGATGATCCAGGTGCAACGCCAGGATTTCAACGGGCGCGTGCTCACGGTTCGTGCCCAGGATCTCCAGGCGCTCGCCGCCATCCTCGGCACCGGCGTCGACGGCGCCGCCCCCCGACTCGACGCGCTGGGGCTCAGCTACCAGCCGTGATCGGCGGCAGGGTCAGGACCTGACCCGGCACGATCAGATCCGGATCCGCGAGCTGCGCCTCGTTCGCCTCGATCAGCGCGGCCCAATACCGGGTGAGCTCCACGACATCAGGATCGTCGTCGGTGGTCGTGGCCATCACGTCCTCGGCGATGGTCCAGAGGTTGTCACCCGACTCGACCAGCCATGCGTCGGCCACCGCAGCGCTCGCCGGGCGCCGGTCGGCGATCGAGGCGACGGGATCGGCGACGGTCGACCCCATCGAGACGGTGTCCGCTGGCCGCGCCTGCCCCAGATCGCGGAGCACGTAGTCGGCGGCGGGAGCGGTTCCGGCCCCGAGGTCGGTCACGACGATGGTCGACTCGGCGGCCATCGCAGGGCTGGGAAGGGCGACGGTGGCGGCGATCGCTCCGACGGCGAGAAGCCGCCGCACACTCGTTGGGGCCGCTCGGAGCACGACCCGTCGTAGCGTCGCCGCCCGCGCTGCGTCGGCGAGCGTGACGAGCGTTGCGATCAGCGCCACGTAGGCGAAGGCGGCGCCGGCGAGGAGGTGCACGAGGCCGACCGTGGCAGCGGCGGTGCCGACGGTGTCCCACCACGAGACGAAGGCGGCCGGATCGGCCACGAGCTTGCCGGCGGCGGACGGGACGACAGCGATCGCCGCCGCGGTCGCCCAGGCGAGGACGGCGAGTGAGCGGGGGTGCATGGGTCAGCGCTCCGGGAGGTCGATGAGGCGGGATCCGCGTGCGGTGCGGACTCGGAGGTCGGGACACTCGGTGTCGTCGGCGACGAAGCCGTCGGCGCCTTCGATGGTGGCGACGACCGCCGGACCGACCTGTTCGTCGGGGGCGGGCCAGTCGGTGAACACGGCGATCTCGCCCGTACTCGGCCGGAGGACGGCTGGCGTCTCGACGCCGTCGCAGGTCCAGTCGCCCAGGGTCACGATGTCGCCCGCTCCGCCGACCGCGTAGCGGCGACCGGCATGGTCGAGGACCGGAGCGTCGGCCGCGATCTCGACCGGTGCTGCGATCGGATCGTCTGCCACGGTCGCCGACGGCGTCGCGGCGGCGCTGGGCGAGGTGGGAGGCGTCGAGGCGGTACTGGCCGACGAGATGGTGGTCGTCGCCGAGGCGGCGGTGGCGGCCGGCGAGATCGTCGCCGCGGGCGGCGTATCGCTGTTCGACAGCCACAGCGCAGCGACACCGAGCACGAGGGCGATCGCGACGGTGGTGATGGTCGTCGACAGCCGCCGGAGATCGGGGGACGGGAGCGAGGGGCGGCGCCGTCGATTGCCGGCGGATACAGGGGAGCGGGCGTCGAGCCGGCGCACCACCGAGCGCAGGGCGACG
>JBCBYI010000236.1:0-5570 GCA_039815945.1 Actinomycetota bacterium
CACGCGGCCCCGATGGCCGGCGAAGGGCTCGAGCGCGTCGAGCATGGCCGCGTCGTCGCCGACCTCGCCCGTCAGTGCGTAGGTCACCATCCCGGGAACGTGCAGATCGCCGACCGGCACGGCGTCGGGGTCACCGCCGGCGATGGCCGAGGTGATGCCCGACGTCCACGGCCCGATGCCGGGGAGCCGCTGCATCCAGGCGATCGCCTCGGCGCCCGGCACGCCGTCGAGGCGCTCGAGCCGGTCGGCGTACTTCGCGGCGATGCGTAGCACCCTCGCTCGGCTGCGTTCGACGCCGACCTCGTGGAAGTCGTGGTCGCGCAGGGTCAGCATCGTTTCGGGCGACGGGAGGATCCCCATGGGCCCGCCGAGCGAGGTGTCGCCCCAGTGCTTCGCCAGCCGGTAGCGACTCGCACCGGCGTCGGCCGTCACGACCCGCTGGCCGAGCGCGGTCGTGACCAGCGATTCGTACCAGCGGCCCGTCGCCCCGACCCGGAGCGCCCCGAACCGGTCGACCAGGCGCCGCAGCACCGGATGGTCGGGGCGGAAGTCGTCGACCGTATCGTCGCGCAGACCCACGAGCGCCGGGATCTGGCCGACGGCCCACGCCGACCCGGCGCCCCAGGCATCGACCCGGAGTCCGTCACCGGTGGGCCGGAAGGCGGTGAGTGCCGGGCCCTGCGGCGTGGCGGTGGCCCACCAGTGGACGCCATCGCGGCGCGTGATCGTCTTCGCCCACAGCATGGCAAAGCCGAGATCGAGCGCGACCGGGGTCCGGACGAAGGTGGAGATCGAGGGGTCGGCGGCCGGGGCGATCGGCGCCGTCACCCGGCGAGTACGGGCTCGTCGACCGGCTCGTCGTTGACCGGCTCGTCGTCGACCGTCAGATCGATGGTCTTCGACGCCTTGCGGCGTTCGAGCCAGCGCTGGATCGGCGCATCGGCGGCCCAGACGACGGCGACGAGCAGGGCGGCGATGATCGCATCGAGCCACCAGTGGTTCGCGGTGAGCACGACCGCGGCGGTCATGCCGGCGGGGTGCAGCGCCGCGATCCAGCGCCACCGGCTCGTGCTGGCCTTGATGATCCCCCAGGCGCCGATCAGGGCCCAGCCGACGTGCAGGGACGGCATCGCCGCGATCTGATTCGCGGTGTTGGAGATGGCGTCGGCGTCGTAGATCTTGGGCCCGTAGGTCTGCAGCGTGTCGACGAAGCCCATGTCGGGGAACCAGCGAGGCGGCGCCAACGGGAACGCGACATGGATCGCCAGCGCGGCGAAGGTGGTGCCGAAAAGCACCCGGCGAACCCGTCCGTAGTGCTCGTAGTGGCGGGTGTACATCCACACGACCCAGATCGCGGTGCCGAGGAAGTGGGCGAAGAAGTAGTACCGGTTGAGCAGCCAGACGGTCGCGTCGCTCTCGAGCACCCAGTCCTGGAGGTGCATCTCGTTGAGGATGCCGAGCGTCTGCTGGAAGTCGATCACCCGCTCGCTGTTCTCGAAGGCGACGTCGATCTCGTCCTTCACCAGGACGCGCACCATCCGGTAGGCCGCCAAGCCTCCGATCAGCAACACGAATTCCCGCCCGAGGAGCCAGCCGTACCGTGACCACGGACGAGTGGATGTGTTGCTGGGGGAGTGCTCTGAATTCGGGATCGCAGTCTGCGCCATCTCGCCCTCCGGAACGTCTGCAACCGTACCAAAGGTCGTCGAATTCCTTCATCCCCCATTCGGAGGATGTTCACCTCCGACCTGTGAGGGCCGCGCTCAGCCCTCCGCGCCGGCGCCGGCGGCCGGATCGGTGGGGCCGTCGCCCTCGCCGGCCTCGTCGCCTTGCGGAGTGAGAGAGAGATCGCCGGGATCGTCGGCGACGTCGGCCGCAGCCAAGGCGTCGATCAGCGACTGCGTGTAGTCGAGGACGTCTCGATCCGCGGCGGTCGTGTCGAGCTGGTACTCGAGGATCGCCTCGTTGATCGCGGCGCGGGTGCCGCTGCCGAGAATGCCGTCGACGGGGCCCGGATCGAAGCCGAGATCGGTGAGGTTCGCCTGCAAGAGGGCGACCTCCTCACCGTTGAGCGGGGCCGCGATCTCGCCCTCGCCTGCGGCGAGTTCGACCACGTCTTCGGGCGCCGACTCGGCCACGATCGCGCCGTCTTCGCCGAAGGCGTCGCTCACGACCGGCGCCGCGATGTTCGCCAACGCCAACAGCGCGATCGCCACGCCGAGCAGGATGAAGATTCCTTGGATGTGCGACTTCATGGGGGAGTCCTCACGGGAAAGGTTCCCCCACATGACGCCCGAGTTCACGGGTTGGTTCCCGATCGTCATGACTTCGAAACAGATGTCTCGCCGGATCGGCGCATGGCGACGCCCCGATGGGTGAACATGCGCCCGATCAGGCCTCGGCCGAGGCGCCGAGGCGTTCATCGGCGGCGTCGAGGGCGGCCACCACGAAGCCGGCGAGGCCATCGGTCTTGCTGGTCTGCTTGAAGTTGCGACCGCCGATCCAGTCACCGCCGAGGATCTCGGCGACGTCGGCCATCTTGTCGAGCACCTTGCCGGGCGCGATCAGATACGAGATGAAGCCGGCGACCGGCTTGCCCCACACGCCCGGCATCGCAAGCAGCTTGCCGCCGTCGCCGGGGTGCTGGCCCATCACGAAGATGCCGTGGCACCACGAGCCGAGGAACACCATGTCGGCGTCGCCGAGGTAGTCGAGGTTGATCTTCCCCGTCGAGAAGACGCCGACCTCGTGGCCGAGTTCCTGCACGGCCGCGCCGATCAACTCGGCGAGCTCGGCGGTGTGCCCGGTGCGGGATTCGTAGACGACGGCGACCTTCACTGCGTGCCCCTCGTTGGTCGGTGGTTCCTCAGGAACGTCCGATCATCGAGATCGAACGGATCAGCGACAGTTTCGCACCGGAGTGACCCGATCGCACGCGTGGTCGGGGGATCCACAGCCCACCGATGCAGACGACGGTGCCTACGCGAAGGCGACCCGGTTCCGGCCGCCGTGCTTGGCCTGGTAGAGCGCCTGGTCGGCTCGCTCCCGGATGTCGTCGGCCGGGCCCGTGGCGAGGGTCGCGACCCCCACGCTGATCGTGAGGCTGCCGCCCGGCTGTCGTTCCTCGCCGGGGAAGTGTTCGGCTTCGACGGTCGCCCGTACCCGTTCGGCGACCTGCGCGGCCTCCTCGGCGGTGGCGCCCGGGAACAGGATCGAGAACTCCTCGCCGCCGTAGCGGTAGACGACATCGCTGTCTCGAACGCAGCGGGCGATCGTCGCTGCGACCTTGCGCAGCACCTCGTCGCCAGCCGTGTGGCCGTGGGTGTCGTTGTAGGTCTTGAAGTGGTCGACGTCGACCATCGCGAAGCCGAGCGGCGCGTCGCCGGCGACGGCGCTGGCCAGCGTGGTCTCGAGATCGCCGTCGAGACGACGACGGTTGCCGAGCGAGGTCAACCCGTCGACCATCGCGAGCTTGGTGAGGGTGCCGAGTTCGCTGGCGGTCTCGAGGGCCCCGCCGAGGGCGGGTGCGATCGGTTCGAGGCGGGCCATGTCGGTCGACGTGAACGTCGCGTCGCCGAGACGGTGGCTGGCGAGCACGGCCTGCACCCGACCTCCGTGGATGACGGGGATCGCCATCACGGCTCGCGTCTCGCCCGGGAACGCCGGGTCGTCGCGCAGCACGGTCATGGCCCGCTGGCCGGAGGTCACCACCCGGGTCAGGTCCGATCCGGTCAGGATCGTGGTGCTGCCGAGCGGCTGCAGCCCGTCGTTCACGACGTGGAACAACACGGTGCGGTGGCCGACGTGACTCTCCGACGCACGGTCGAGGATCCGCACGATCTCGCCTTCGTCACGAGCGCCGGCGAGGAGCTGGATCGTCGCGGTCGCAGCGTCGCCGTCGAACAGCACCGGGTCCGGGCCCCGCCGATCAGTGCGGCGCTGCCGGAGCAGGAAGAACACGGCGCCGACGACGAGGAGGCCGGCGAGCGCTGCGATCGCCGAGTACAGGAGCAGGTCACCGCCGTCGTCGGCGATCTCGTCGGCGACGGGGGCGATGGCGTCGACCACCGGGTTGGCCAGGAGGGCGACGGCGTTCTGGAGTTCTTCGACCTCGAGGAGAAGCAGTCGGTTCAGGTCGTCGGCGATGGCGAGCGAGTCGAGCGCTCCTTCGAGGGCGACCTGGAGGGTGAACTCACCGGTGTCGCCCGCGGCCGCCGCGGCGTCGACGGCGGTCGAGAACCCGCCGGCCGCGTCGGCGGTGGCCATGAGGCGCAGGAGACCGGCGGCGTACTCGAAGCCGTTGATGAAGCCGGTTCGGCCGTTGAGCAGATCCGACCGGAATCCGTCGGGCATCGTCTTGATGGCCCAGGTGACGTACTCGTCCTCGATCGTCGTGACCCGGCCGAAGAGCGCACTTCGGCTCTGCATCTGGACGTCGACCGTCTGGAGGGTCGCAAGCAGGTTGGCCCTCGGCACGGCGGAGTCGATGTCGAACTCGAGGTAGATCTGCTCGAAGGTGGCGTACCAGGGGGTCGCCTGGTCGAAGGCGTTGAGGTGGAACAGCAGCGCGATCTCATAGGACGCGAACTGCAGCGCTTCCTCGATCGCCTCGCGGGGCAGATCACCGGTGGGGAACGCGAACTCGCCGAGTTCGGACAGCGGCGTGCCGAGCCGGTAGTGCTGGAGGACCTCGTCGTTGCTCTCCATCGGGTGCGGCTGCGCCGCCCGCTCTTCGGGCGTCATGAAGCCGTCGTCGGTCTCGGCGTCCCCCGCCGATGGCAGGTCGGGATCGGTCTGCTCGGGCTGGATCACGCCCGACAGCCACAGGGCCAGACCCTCGTCGGTACCGTCGAGCGTGCCGTAGAAGGGGAACATCCCCTGGGCGACCAGCGTGTTGAACTCGCTCGGCGTCGGCGGATCGGCCAGCAGCGGATCGCTGAAGACGACCTCACCCGTGCGGTGATCGAGCACGGTGCCGTCGGCGAGGATCACCTCGTTCGAGATCGGGTCATAGACGTCGCCCGTCGTGGTGTTGATCGACGCATAGGTGATGAGGTAGTCGAAGCGGGCGATGTCGGTGTGGAGGGCCGGATCCCACTTCGGTGGGTACACGATGTCGACGTCGGGGTTCGGCACCGGTTGCGGCGGCGCGCCAGGGCCGCCCTGGAAGAGCTCACCTGCACCGGCGGGCGGCGGGCCGCCATCGCCCGCGGGCGGGAGCGGGTCGTCCTGGGCGTTCGCCGGACCGACGCCGACGAGCGCGACGATCACCGACGCAACCAGAACCGTTCGAACGCATCGCGAGAAGAAGTGCACCACATGGTGCCATCGGCATGAGCGGGCCGAAGTGAACCCTGTCGCCTGTCAGGGACCTGACAGCGTTCAGACGCCGCGACCGGGCTGGAGGCTCAGTTGTTGCCGCGGTTGAGCAGGCGATCGCGGATCTTGGTGCACTCGGGGCACACGGGATACTTCGACGGATCGCGGCTCGGCACCCACACTTTGCCGCACAGGGCCCGCACCGGCACACCCTCGACCGTGGCGCGGGTGGCGTCGGCCTTGCGGACATA
>JBCBYI010000237.1:0-5547 GCA_039815945.1 Actinomycetota bacterium
ACCTCGGCGTCGTACTCCTCGGCCAGCCGGTTGACGCGCCGAACCAGCACCGGCTGCGGCAGCAGGGCGAATTCGGGACTGCGCACGACGGTGTAGTCCTGCTCGGCATCCCACTCGTCGGCGCCGTCGTAGGGGGTGGTGTGCACGATGACGTCGTCCGCGGGCAGGCGGCGCCAGAGCTCCCAGAGGTAGTTCTGGATTCCGCCGATCTTCGGCGGGAAGTCGTTGGTGACGAGCAGGTGCCGGACCACGATCGGACCCTACGCCCGTGCGACCTCGATGCGGACCTCCGACGCCTCGTCGGCGCGGAGGTCATCGGGCACATCGATGCCGAGTCGACGAGCCGCCCACACCGCGTGGGCTCGCAGCATTGCGGTGCGATGACGCAGGTAGCGCTCGACGACCGCGACCACGGCAGCGGTCGGCTCGGCGGTGTTGGCCAGCACGAGCAGGGCGTTGCGTCGGAGGTAGTCGGGATCTCGGTCGGGGATGTACCAGCGGCCCAAACGGGCCATGAGCTCGTCGTCGTCGGCGTCGAGGACGCTCAACACATCGACCCAGGCCTCGTCGGCGCCGGCGGGTGAGGGCCGACGCATGCGGATCTTGTTCGGCGGGCAGACGTCTTGGCAGTCGTCGCAGCCGTAGATGCGATCGCCGAGCGCCTCGCGGAACTCGACGGGGAACATGCCCTCGGCCTGCACCAGCCAGGCGAGGCACTTGCGGGCGTCGATGACGCCGGGCTCGATGATCGCCCCGGTCGGGCAGCCGTCGAGGCAGGCCGTGCAGGAGCGACAACCGTCGGCCACGGGGACCGTGTGGTCGGGCGCGACCGGCGCGTCGGTGATCACCGCGCCGAGGACCACGAGCGAACCGACGCCGGGGACGAGGATGTTGCTGCTCTTGCCCCACCATCCGATGCCGGCTCGATGGGCGGCGGCCCGGTCGACGAGGTGGTTCTGATCGGCGATGACGGTCGCTCGGTGGCCGGCGGCGCGCAGCGCGTCGGCGATCGGTTCGAGGGCGGCCCGCAGCACCGCGTAGTGATCCTCCCAGGAGTACGCCGCGACGCGGGCCACCGGCACGTCGGTGGGCATCGGCGGGGCGGTGCGCTGGTAGTCGTAGGCCCCGACGATCAGCGACGACGCCCCGGGCAGCGCCCGGTCGGGATCGGTGGACCGAGCCGGGTTGCGGAACGTGAACTGCATGTCGGCCGCCAAGCCGGTGTCGCGACGCCGCTCGATCTCGGCGCGCACGTCGTCGAACGGGTCGGCCGCGGCCGCCCCCACCGCGCAGAGCCCGGCGTCGAGCCCGATGGCTCGCAGCTGGTCGATCGTGGGGGTCGGCACGGGACCATCGTGGCACGGCCTCAGGCGATACCGGTGCGCTCCTGGAACCGCGACGGCGGCACGAGACCGGCGTCGGCGAGGAGATCGACGGCGTGCTTCTCCTCCTCGTCGAGCATGACGGGCACGCCCTCCTCGTGACCGACGAGATAGCTGACGAGGCAGTCGTCGCACTCGGTGGTGTGCTGCATCTCGCAGGCGTCGCAGTCGATCGTGAGCGCGGGCTCGGGAACCGCGAAGGACAGCTGCTCGGCGTCGGAGAGATCCGGCACCACTCGGAGGTGCCGGCGATGGACGGGGGTCGTGCTGGACATGGATCGAACCCTACGGAGGGGGTGTGACACGCCTGTGGAAAACTTGACGCCGAACGCCTGTTCGGGCACAGTCGCTTCCCCGTGACCGAACACCTGTTCGCGGCGCCACAGGCCACGCCCGAGGCACCGCCCGCCCCGCCCCGCCAACGCACGCTCGACGATCTCGGCACCCCGCTGCACGAGGTCACCTTCGTCGTGTTCGACATCGAGACCACCGGCGGCAAGGCGGCCGACGGCGGCATCACCGAG
Source organism: Actinomycetota bacterium (assembly GCA_039815945.1). GTDB lineage: Bacteria > Actinomycetota > Acidimicrobiia > Acidimicrobiales > Aldehydirespiratoraceae > UBA11606. The sequence goes on from JBCBYI010000237.1 coordinate 1,907, forward strand.
ATCGGCGCGGTCAAGCTCCGCGGCGGCGAGTGCCTCGGCACGTACCAGACCCTCGTCAACCCGGGCCGGGCCATCCCACCCGAGATCACGGTGCTGACCGGCATCACCGAGCAGATGGTCTACCGAGCGCCCCGGGTCGAGGCGGTCCTGCCGTCGTTCCTGGACTTCGTCGGCAGCGACGACACCGTCCTGGTCGGCCACAACGTCCGTTACGACATCTCGTTCACCAACGCCGCCCTCGAACGAGACGGCCGGGCCCGGCTGGCCAACCGCACGGTCGACACCTTGCCCCTCGCTCGGCGGTTGCTACGCGACGAGGTGCCGAACTGCCGCCTCGGCACGCTCGCCGACCGGCTCCGCCTCAGCCACACGCCCAGTCACCGAGCGCTCGACGACGCTCTCGCCACCGGCGATCTCCTCCATGTGCTGCTCGAGCGGGCGGGCGCGATGGGCGTCGTCGGCCTCGACGATCTCCTGGCCCTGCCGACCATGGCCGGCAACGCCCAGGCCTCGAAGCTGCGCCTCACCGATCGCCTTCCCCGCAAGCCGGGTGTCTACCTCTTCCGCAATCGAAGCGGCGACGTGCTCTACGTCGGCAAGGCCTCCAACCTCCGGAGCCGGGTCCGCAGCTACTTCTCCACCGACGAGCGTCGCAAGGTCGGCCAACTCCTGCGCGAGACCCACCGCATCGACCACCAGGTCTCTCGCAACGGTCTCGAAGCGGCAGTGCTCGAACTCCGTCTCATCCACCGGCATCTCCCGCGCTTCAACTCCCAGGGCACCCGCAGCTCGACGTACCCGTACGTGAAGCTCACGCTCGACGAGCGCTTCCCCCGGCTGTCGGTCGTGCGCAAGGTCGCCGACGACGGTGCGCTCTATCTCGGCCCGATCTCGTCGTCGAAGCGGGCGAAGCGGCTGATCGAGGCGATCGAGACGGCGTCGCCGGTGCGGCGCTGCACTACCAAGTCGACCAAACGCACCACCAAGCCGGTGTGCACCGCCGCCCAGATCGGGGTCGCCGCGTGCCCGTGCTCGGGCCACACCAGCGAGGACGACTACGCCCGCATCGTGGCCGATCTTGTCGACGGGCTCACCACCGATCCGCACCGCCTGCTCGCGCCGCTCCGTGATCGCATCGCCGATCTTGCCGGAGAGGAACGCTACGAGGAGGCCGCCGACGTACGCGATCGAGCCGATGCCCTCAGCGGGGCGCTGCGGCGTCAACGTCGGTTCGACCTGCTGCGCCGGGCCGGTCGGGTGCGGTTCCGGGTCGGCTCGGCATGGGCTGAGCTCGACGACGGTCGCCTCGCCGGCTGCGGCGAGGTCGACGATCAGCCGACCCTGCTCGACCTGCGCACGCCGTCGGCGCCCAGCGGGGTCGTCGATGGCCTGCTCCCGCCGCCGTCGCGTGCGGAGGCCGACGAGTTGCTCACCGTCAGCCGGTGGCTCGACGAGAACGCCCACCGCATCGAACTCGAAGCGGTCGACGGGCTGCTGGCCGAGCCGCTCCCCCGCTTGCCCAGCTTCGTGCCCCGCAAGCGCTGACTCAGGCCTGGAGGGCCTCGACCTTCGCTGCCGCTCGGCCGTCGTCGATCGCGGCAGCTGCGGCCTCGATCCCGGCGCCGAGATCGTCGGCGATGCCGGCAGCCACGAGGCCGGCACCGGCGTTGAGCACGACGATGTCGCGAGCGGGACCGGCCTCACCGGCGAACACCCGCCGGCCGATCGCCGCGTTCGCCTCGGCGTCACCGCCGGCGAGGTCGTCGGCGGTGACCCGCGCCATCCCGAAGTCGGTCGCGTCGACCTCCATTTCGGTGATGTCGCCATCGTCGAGCGACACGATGCGCGACGGCCCGGTGGTGGTGAGCTCGTCGAGCCCGCCTCCACCGTGGACGATCAGGGTGCGCACCGAGCCGACGGCGCGGAGCGTCTCGGCCATACGATGGGCCAGGGTCCAGTCCGACGCGCCGATGACCTGGCGGGTCAGCTTCCCGGGATGCGACAGCGGGCCGAGGATGTTGAACACGGTCGGGATGCCGAGCTCGGCTCGCACCGGCCCGACGTGGCGCATCGCCGGATGGAACGTGCGGGCGAAGGCGAAGCCGAGGCCGTGCTCGGCGACCTGGGCTTCGAGCTGTTCGGGCGTGATCTCGATGTCGACGCCCATCGCCTCGAGGAAGTCGAAGCTGCCCGAGGTCGACGACGCCTTGCGGTTGCCGTGCTTGCACACCGACGCGCCCGCGCCGGCGGCGACGAACGCCGCCATCGTCGACACGTTGAGCGCATGCATGCGACGGCTCGGCGCGCCGCCGACACCGACGATGTCGATCGTCGTGTCGGGCACGTTCAGCGGCTGAGCGGCTGCGATCATCGCCCGCTGCAGACCGGTGAGTTCCTCGACCGTCTCGCCCTTGAGGCGAAGGCCGACGATGAAGGCGGCCTTCTGGGCATCGGTCGCCTCGCCGGCGAGGATCTCACCGAGCACCGCGGTGCATTCGTCGGCGGAGAGGTCGGTGCCGCTGGTGAGCCGCCCGAGGACGCCACTCCATCCGCCGTGTTCGTCGAGACTCATGCTTCCCCCTCGGCCCAGTGGCGGGCGTCGTCGAGTTGTCGGTGGTGATCGTGCTGGGCCGATGCGAGCTTGTCCATCCATGCAGCGAGATCGGGCCGTTCGTGACCGCGGATCTCGTCGGCGAGCGACTCGTACATCGCGGCCTCCACCGGCAGGCGGCCGGCGAGATCGTCGGTGCCAGGGCGGGCGTCGGCGGTGTCGGTCTCCTCGGCGAGGAGGGCGTAGAGGCCCTGAGCGAGGCCCCGGTTGCGTTCGGCCATCGCCCGCAGCACCCCGGCCAGATCGGGTTCACCGTCGACATCGGCCTGCTCGGCGAGGTACTCGGCCCGGGTGACCGCAGCGGTGATCTGGCGGAGACCGGCGCGCACTGCGTCGATCGCCGGGCTTCCTTCGACGTCGCTCATCGGCGGTACTCTAGGGCTCCTGTGCTGAGCGCCCTCAACGTTCCCGCCGTCCGCCGTGGCGCACTGATCTGTCTCGTGATCGCGACACCGGCTGCGGTGATCAGCCGCCTTCTCGCCGACGACGACGGCAGCGGCGCCGAGCAGTCGAACTGGGTGTTCCTCGCCCTCGCGGCGATCGTGATCGGCTATCTCGCCGGCGGGGCCGCCGCCGGTCGCCGCGCCACCACCGCACCGTTCGCCAACGGCGCAGCGGCCACGCTCATCGCCTTCGTCGCCGTACAGGTGATCGCCGGCATCGTGCGCCTCGCCCAGGGTGATGGCCTTTCTCCGATCGGCTTGATCTTCAACGGCCTGCTCGCCGCCACGATCGGTGTGGTCGGTGCCGGCATCGGCGTGTGGCGGGCCACGAGCAGCGCGACCACGGGCTGAACCAGCACCGAGGCGTGGCACACTGAAGCCGGTGGCGGGGAGCCGACTGGATGGCCGCGGTCCTTCGGGATCGAGGAAAGTCGGGGCTCCGCAGGACAGGGTGCTGGCTCACGCCAGTCGAGGTGACTCGCAGGAAAGTGCCACAGAGAACAGACCGCCGGCTTCGGCCGGTAAGGGTGAAACGGTGCGGTAAGAGCGCACCAGCATCCCCGGCGACGGGGATGGCTCGGCAAACC
>JBCBYI010000238.1:0-5533 GCA_039815945.1 Actinomycetota bacterium
GACGTCCCGCGCGTCGCCACGGCCGTGCCCGAGCCGGTCGAAGTCGCCCCCGACGCTCAGCCGTTCGTCCCGCCGCAACCCGCCGCGACGGCCGCCCAAGCCAATCACGACCCGACCATCCGGCTCACGATCCCGCCCGGGCTGCCCCGCGACCTGTTCGGGTTCGACCCCAGCCGTTACAGACCGAACGACGACGACCCCACCGCCGACCCCGGCGCGAAGTTATTGCCCCGAAACGTCGATGACCAGATCCGGGTCGAGCGCATCAAGGCGGAAGCCCGTGCGCTGACGCTGCAGAGCGTGGTGGACCACGCCAGCGGCAAGCAGGCCTTCATCAACGGCCGACTCGTGCGAGTCGGTGAGAGCATCGAGGGCTTCGAAGTCACCTCGGTGCAAGAGCGTTCCGTCGTCGTCAAGAAGAACGACATCCTGATTCGCATTGGATTGTGAAACCCCCGCCGGCCAACCGGCATCGCCCGTTAAAGGAGTCGCGTCATGTCCCGTCGCAAGCCTTCCGCTCTGTGGAGCAGCGTTTTTTTTTGCTCCCTGGGGTCCGTCTGTGCTGGTCCGGCCAACCCGGCGATGGCCCAGGACTCCGACCTGAGCCTTGAGCCCGGGAACACCGACGCCGAGCCCATCAACCTCTTCGATGAGGACGACTCGGCCCTGCCCAACGGCCAGGCCGTCGAGGTCGGTGCCTTCGGCGAGATCGACCTGCACGTCAAGGACCTCGAGCTCACCAAGGTCCTCCAGCTGCTCTCGATTCAGAGCCAGCGCAACATCATCGCCTCGCGCAACGTCGCCGGGACCGTCTCCGCCGACCTCTACGACGTCGACTTCTACGACGCCCTCGACGCCATCCTGACCGCCAACGGGTTCGGATATACCGAGAAGGGCGACTTCATCTACGTCTACACCGCCGAGGAAATCCAAGCCCTCGAAGAGGCGAACCGCCAGGTCATCACCCGCGTCTACCGCCTCAACTACCTCAACGCGGCCGACGCCTCCACCCTCGTCTCGGGCATGCTCTCCGACGCGGGCAGCATCGGCGTCACCGCCGCCCCCGCGGCCGGCTTCCAGCCGTCGCTCTCCGACGGCGGCGAGAACTCCTTCGCCTCCGAGGCCACCCTCGTCATCCGCGACTACCCCGAGTACGTCGACGACATCGTCCTCGTCCTCGACGACCTCGACACCAAGCCCCGCCAGGTGCTCGTCGAGTCGACCATCCTCCAGGCCCGTCTCACCGAGGCCAACGCCTGGGGCGTCGACTTCTCCGTCGTCGCCGACGTCGACCTCTCCACCTTCGCGTCGCCCCTGGGCGTCGTCGACGACCTGCTCTCCGGCTCCACCGACGGCGTCGACTCCGGCACCGCCATCGACTCGACCGTCGGGTCCGACACCGTCTCGTCGTCCGGCTTCAAGGTCGGCGTGCTCGGCTCGAACGCCTCGGTGTTCGTCCAGGCCCTCGACCAGGTGACCGACGTCTCCGTCCTCGCCCGGCCGAAGATGCTCGTGCTCAACCGTCAGAAGGGCGAGCTGCTCGTCGGTGGCCGCGTCGGTTACCTCTCGACCACCCAGACCGAGACGTCCACGACACAGACCGTCGAGTTCCTCGACGAGGGTACGTCGCTGACCGTCCGCCCCTTCATCAGCAAGGACGACCACGTCCGCCTCGAGCTGCGTCCGTCGCTCTCCGACGCCTCGGTCGCCACCGTCGAAGGCCAGGTCATCCCCAACGAAACCGTCCAGGAGCTGGTCACCAACATCATCGTCAAGTCCGGCCAGACCGTCGTCCTCGGCGGCCTGTTCAAGGAAGAGACGTCGATCGATCGCAGCCAAGTCCCCGGCGCCGGCGACATCCCCCTGCTGGGCGCCGCGCTCAAGGGCCAGAACGACCTCGTCCAGCGCGACGAAGTCATCTTCATGATCAAGCCCACCATCATGCGTGACAGCCTCATGGCCGACGCCGTCAACGGCATCGAGCAGGGCGTCGCCGCCAGCCGCATCGGCATGCGGAACTCGCTGCTGCCGTGGTCGCGCTCCAAGTGGACCAGCTCGCTGCTCAAGCAGGCTTATCAAGCCCGCGCCGAGGGCGACGACGCCAAGGCCACCTGGTACACCAACCTCGTCCTCAACAACGAGCCCACCAACGCCGAGGCCGTCCAGCTCAAGGCCGAGCTCAACGGCGAGTCGATGCTCACCTACGACCGGTTCATCCTCGAGTCGGCGACCGACGACGCCATCAACGGCGCCGTCGACATCAACAGCCCGATCGACGTGAACTCCGACCTCGCGCCCGGCACACTGGACGACCCCGTCTTCCCGTGGTCGGCCAACGACGTCGAGCCTTCGGGCGTCGAGGCCGCCAACGCCGAGACCGTCGACACCCCGGCCGCCGCCCCGGCGTTCGCCGAGTCGACCCCGGCCGACACCGACATCGTCCCGGCCTTCGCCGAGCCGACCGACGCAGGCTTCGCCGAAGCACAGCCGGCGAAGGTCACCCAGCCCGGCATCACCCAGGCCGAGGAATACATCGTCCCCGTCGCCGGCATCACCACCATCGACGGCGAAGTCATCCCCGCCGTGCAGTCCGTGGCGACCAACACCGCCGACGACCGGCAGGCCGACCCCGAGACGTTCGACCCGTCGGACGCCATCGAGCAGGCCTACGAGTCGCTCGAGGTCTTCGGCCAGGCCGAAGAGACCCAGCCCTCGCCGCAGCAGGCCGAGGTCGTGACCGAAGCCATCACCGCCGAGGTCACCGACGAAAACGCGTGGGCCCTCGAGTCGACCGAAGAGTCGGTCGAGTTCACGCAGGAGTCCGCCGAAGAAATCAGCGATCCCGAGTTCGTCGCCGACGCCCTGGCCGACGAGGCCGCCCAGCGCTGGCTCAGCGAACTCAGCGAGGAAGACATCAGCGTCGAGCAGCAGCCCGACGACCTGGACGTCGACCTCGACGAGCTCTTCGACTCCGTCGGCACCGTGACGGAAGTCGACACCGAAACCACCGAGTAAGACCCACCACCCCCCGGGCGGGGCGGTCGACAGATCGCCCCGCCCTTTTCCAACCCCAACACCGATCGAGGCCACGGAAGACACGCCTCGGTCCGGAGGCAAGAGCATGCACCACACGTCACGTCTCACGATCGCAGCCGCGATGCTCGCCGTCGCCGTCGGCGGACTCAGCGGCTGCCTCCGCGGCAAGACCCATCAAGAGTGGGTCGACAACGCCGAGAACCGCTGGCAAGACCTCCGCTCGGCCCACATGGTCCCCATGGCCCGCCAGGCCCTCGAGTCCGGCGACCTCGACCGCGCCGAGGCCGTGCTCATCGAAGCCTCGTCCATCGACCCCGACAACCCCCAGCTGTTCGTCCTCGCCGGCCGCGTGCAGTTCGAACGAGGCAAGCTCGAACGCGCCTACCACCTGTTCAGCAAGGCAGCCGAGTTCGCCGCCGAGTCCGAGATCAAGTACGCCGACGCCCACTACTACCAGGGCATCGTCCTGCAGCGCTGGTCCAAGGCCGACGAAGCCGCCGAGGCCTACGAGCTGGCCTACGAAGCCGCGCCCGACGACGTCTCGTACCTCACCGCCTGGGCCGAGGCCCTCGTCTCCGCCGGCAAGCGGCGCGAGGCCAAGCAGTTGCTCGCCTCGAAGATGGAGTACTTCGACCAGAGCGCCGCGATCCGCATCGCCGCCGGCCACCTGCACGCCATCGACGGCGAGCACGACCAGGCCATCGACTACTTCCGCGAGGCCTCGCTGCTCTCGCCCGACGACGACGCCATCGCCGAAGAGCTCGCCCTCGCCCTCTTCGCCTCCGGCCGCGACCGTGAAGCCGCCGTCGCGCTGCAGACGATCGTCAGCCTCCCCGCCGGCAGAGACCGCGCCGACCTGCACCGCGTGCTCGCGCAGGCCTACGCCCGCTCGGGCCGTCAGGCCGACGCCCGCGCCACCTACCTCAAGCTCACCCGCCTCGAGCCGGATGTGGCCGCCCACTGGATCGTTCTCGGCAACATGTCGCTCGAGCAGGGCAAGGTGCGCGACGCCCTCTCGGCCTCGCGCCGCGCCGCGCGCGTCGAGCCGCTGAACTTCCAGGGCTTCATGCTCGCCGGGCTCGCGCTCTCCGAGGGCCAGCAGTTCGACGACGCCGCCACCCAGTTCGGCCGCGCCGCAGAGCTCGCCCCCGCCGACGCCGCCCCGCTCATCCTCCGCGGCATCGCGCTGCAGAAGGCCGGCAAGAACCACGCCGCCGCCGCTTCCTACCGCGAAGCCCTCAAGCGCTCGCCCAACGACACGCGTGCCACGCGACTGCTCCAGTCGCTCGTCGCCACGCCGTAACACGCCCACGCAACACACCGCCGCACGCCGTCCGGAGGCCTCCGTGATCGATCCTGCGACCCCCACCGACACCCTCGTCTCGCTCGCCATGTCGGTCGGCGAAGCGTGGGGCGGCGCCGCCGCCGCGTCGGGCATCGTCGGCATCGTGGGCGGGGGCGTCGCCGCGATCGCCGCGTGGGGCCTGGCCCGCCACGCACAACGTCGAAACCTCGACGCCCTCCGCCGCATCGCGCAGTTCGCCGCCGACCGCGCCGAAGACTCTGAGACCGCCCGCCCCCCGATCGAAGGCGAGTACGCCGATGTCGTCCACGCCATCGAACGCGCCGCCGACGACACCTTCAAGCGCGCCCAGGAAGCCCGCCAGAAGGCCCGCGCCTCCGAGATCGAGCTCGGCTTGGCCAAGGCCGAGCTCAGCTACCTCGAGGCCATCCTTCACACGATCAGCGACGCCGTGGTCGTCACCGACGCCTTCGACGAGGTCGCCCTGGCCAACGCCGCCGCCGCCGACGCCCTCGGCTTCGAGCTCAGCGACTCGGCCCAGCAGCACGTCGACCGCGTCGTCCGTGACACCCAGCTCGCCACCCTCATCAAAGACACCCGCGACTCCGGCGACTGCTCGCGCCGTCGTCGCATGGAAAAACGCCTGCCCACCCGCGACGGCGACCGCGTCTTCGACGTCACCCTCGCCAGCCTGGGCGACAAACCCCAGCGCGACGACGATGGCAACGCCCCCGCCTCGCCCAACGGCAACGGCGTCAACGGCGTCGTCACCGTCCTCCGCGACGTCACCAAAGAACGCGAGATCGCCGAGAGCAAGAGCCACTTCGTCTCAAGCGTCTCTCACGAACTCCGCACGCCTCTTTCGAGCATCGCCGCCTACATCGAGATGCTCATCGACGGCGAAGCCGACGACCCCGAGAGCCGCGAAGAGTTCTACCGCATCATCCAGACCGAGACGACCCGCCTCGCCCGCCTCATCGACAACATGCTCAACATCAGCCGGATCGAGTCCGGCATCGTCCGCGCCCAACGCGAACGCATCCTCCTCGCACCCATCATCCGCGAGGCCCTCGATGTCATGAGCCCCCAGGCCGAGGCCAAGCAGATCGAGCTCGTCGACAAGCTCAGCCCCATCCAGGACTACGTCTTCGCCGATCGCGACATGATGTATCAGGTCGTGCTCAACCTCATCAG
>JBCBYI010000239.1:0-5489 GCA_039815945.1 Actinomycetota bacterium
CTGTCGGGTTCGGGCAAGTCGACCCTGGCCTTCGCGGTCGAGCGGGCGCTCGTCGACAAGGGCGTTGCGTGCTACGTCCTCGACGGGGACAACATCCGCTTCGGGCTCAACCGCGACCTTGGGTTCTCGCCCGAGGACCGCACGGAGAACATCCGTCGAATCGGCGAGGTCTGCCGCCTCTTCCAGGATGCCGGCCTCGTCGTGTTGACTGCGTTCATCTCGCCGTACCAGGCCGACCGCGACCAGGTGCGTGCGTTGCACGCCGACGGGCAGTTCGTCGAGGTGTTCGTCGACACCCCGATCGAGGTGTGTGAGGCACGCGACGTCAAGGGCCTGTACGCCAAGGCTCGGGCCGGGGAGATCTCGGAGTTCAGCGGGATCTCCGCGCCGTATGAAGCGCCCACGGCCGCCGAGATCCGGGTCGACACCACCAAGCCCCTCGCCGACTGCGTCGCCGAGATGATCGCCGAGCTCGACCTCTGAGCTCGCCGGCGGGGCGATCATTGAACGATCGTCCAGGCGGACGTTAGGTTTAGCCGCGTGACGTCACGCCCGAACATCGTGGTGATCATGGCCGACCAGCTCGCGCCCCAGTTCACCGGCACGTACGGCCACCCGATCGTGCAGACGCCGCACCTCGACGCGCTTGCGGCTCGCGGGGTGCGCTTCGACGCCGCCTATTGCAATTCGCCGCTCTGTGCCCCGGCACGCTTCTCGTTCATGGCCGGTCAGCTCATCACCAAGATCCAGGCCTACGACAACGCAGCAGAGTTCCCGGCGTCGATCCCGACATTCGCCCACTACCTGCGCCAGGTCGGCTATCGCACCTGCCTCAGCGGCAAGATGCACTTCGTCGGGCCCGACCAGCTCCACGGCTTCGAGGATCGCCTCACCACCGACGTCTACCCGAGCGACCATGCCTGGACCCCGGACTGGGACGAGCCTGGGGAGCGGATCGACAAGTGGTACCACAACATGGATTCGGTGAAGGAGGCCGGTGCGGCCGCCACGACCTTCCAGCTCGAGTACGACGAAGAGGTCGCCTTCACCGCCAAGCGCCGGATCTTCGACTACGCGAAGCATCGCGACACGCCGTTCGGAATGGTGGTGAGCTTCATCCATCCGCACGACCCGTACGTCGCCCGACCCGAGTTCTGGGATCGCTACGAGGGCGTCGAGATCGATCTGCCGACCTCACCGATCGCGGAGGACCCGCACTCCCAGCGCCTCGCGAGCGCGATCGAGGCCGCCGACGTCTCCGTCACCGACGAACAGGTCGCCAACGCCCGGCGGGCGTACTACGCCAACACCACCTACGTCGACGCCAAGATCGGCGAGATCGTGCAGACGCTCGAGGAGGCCGAGCTGCTCGACGACACGATCGTGGTCTTCACCGGTGACCACGGCGACATGTTGGGGGAGCGGGGCCTCTGGTACAAGATGTCGACGCTCGACCACTCGATGCGGGTGCCGATGGTGATGGCCGGGCCCGGCGTCGTTCACGGCACGTCGCCCGAGCCGTGCTCGCTCGTCGACCTGTTGCCGACGATGCTCGATTGGGCCTCGCCGGGGGAGTGGCCGGCGCTCGGCATGGATCTCGACGGCCGCTCGCTGGCGGCCGCGGCCGGGGGTGCGGCGCCTGATCCCGACGCCACCGCCCTCGGTGAGTACTGCGCCGAGGCCGCCTCACACCCGATCTTCATGATCCGGCGGGGACGCTGGAAGTACGTCCACTGCGACACCGACCCGCCGATGCTGTTCGACATGGATGCCGATCCGGGCGAGCTCCACGACCTGGCCGGCGACCCCGCCCACGCGGAGGTCGCAGCCACCTTCGCCGCAGAGGTGGCGCGTCGCTGGGACAGCGCCGCCATCCGCCGAGACGTGCTGGCGTCCCAGCGCCGCCGCCGAGCGGTGCACGCCGCGATGTCGGCCGGTCGTCGGGTCGACTGGGACTATCAGCCGCGGCGCGACGCGTCGGAGGAATACGTCCGCAACCATATGGACTGGACCGCCGCCGCGGCGACGACCCGCTTCCCGCCGATCGACGGCGCCACCGCCCGCAGCTGAAGTTGGCGACACTTCGTGTCAGGTACGAAGTGTCGCCACCTCAGTTCAAGAACTCGGGTTCGTCGCGGCAGAGTTCGTCCCACCACGGCTGGAACTGGAACCAGCCGGCGAGATCATGGCCCTGGGCGTCGTAGCCGCTCTGGCAGAGATCGTCGGGAATCTCGATGGGGTCGCCCGCCGCCTCGGCGACGAGTTGGCTCTGGCAGGCCCGCTCGAGGGCGACGAACCACCAAACGGCGGAGTCGACCGAGCCGCCAGCGGTGATGAGGCCGTGGTTCTGGTGGATCAGCGCCTTCTTGTCGCCGAGCGCCTCGGCCATCTGGCGACCGACCGCGGTGTCCAGCACGACCGCACCGGAGCCGGCGTCGCACAGGGCGACGTCGTTGTAGAACATCGTCGTGTCCTGGCTGATCATCTTGAGCGGCGTGCCGAGGGTCGAGAAGGTCTTGCCGTACATCGAGTGCGAGTGAGCGGCCGCGACCACGTCGGGGCGCGCCGCATGGAGCTGGGAGTGGATCGCGAACGCGGCGGCGTTCACCGGCTTGTCGCCGACCACGACGGTGCCCTCGTGATCGACACAGATGAGGTCCGAGACCGTCATCAGCTTGAAGTTGAGGCCGAACGGGTTCACCCAGAAGCGGTCGGGATGCTCGGGGTCGCGAACGGTCACGTGGCCGGCGACGCCCTCGGCGAGGCGCAAGCGACCCATGACCCGGAGACCCGCGGCGAGGCGCTGCTTGCGGTGGAGTCGTTCGGCTTCGAAGTCGACGTGCTCCGCGGGGCGCTCGAGGTCGATGCCTTCCTGATCGGGCTCGAAAGCCCCGAGATCCGGTTCCTGGGTGTCGGTCATGATGCCAGCGTACGCCCCGGCGCCCGCCCGGGGCGAGTCCCTCAGCCGAGGACGGTGCGCACCTGGGCGATGCGATCCTCGTTCACGGAGAACCACGCCCATTTGCCCCGCTGTTCCCGCTCGAGGATGCCGGCCTTCACGAGCTGCGACAGATGATGGCTCACGGTGGGCTGGGCCCGGTCGAGTAGCGCCGGGAAGTCACAGGCGCACGCCTCGCCGGACGCGGCCACGATGCTGACCAGCCGGAGGCGCACCGGGTCGGCGAGGGCCTTCAACACGCCCGCCAGGTCGGCGGCGTCGTCTTCACTGATCGCGCCGTCGAGGATCGGCGTGCAGCACAGGGTGTCCATCCCGTCAGCGTAGCCCGCTCACATCGACGTGTGTCGATCGTTCAGCCCACGAGCGCGAGTTCGACCGTGCCGCCACCCCAGCCGTTGACCTGGTCACGCCCTTCGACCACGACGGTCGTGACGTCGGCCGGGATGTGCACGCCATGCAAGGACCGGGTGAAGGGCTGTTCGTTCTGGTGGTCGTGCAGCAGCTCCCGCACACCGACCTCGCTGCCGTCCGGTGCGAGGATGCGCCAGGCGTCGGCGTAGCGCTCCGTGGTGTCGTACGGGCTCGAGAGGGTGACGTCGAAGCGCCAGGTGCCGTCGGCCGACTGCGTCGCCGCTGCCGTGACGACGTCGGGGAACAGCTGATCCCCGGCATCGGCGGGGGGAGCGTCACCTCCGGGACTCGTCTCGCCGCTACAGGCCACGAGCAACGACAGCAGGGCCACCGCCGCGGCGATCCGCACGGTCAGCCGAGCTCGGCGTGGAGGAACTCGATGACCTCGGGCCACAGCTGGGCGGCGAGTTCCGCGTCATGGATGCCGAACGGGTCGGTCTCGTTCATGAACGCGTGGCCGGCGTCGTGGAAGGTGATCTGGACATCCTTGCCCATGCCCCGAAGGCGGGTTTCGAGAACGCGAGCACCGTCGGCGGGGAAGAAGTCGTCGCTCTCGCAGAAGTGACCGCGGACCGTCGCGGTGAGGCCGCTCCAGTCGGGCTCGTCGCCGGTCGGGTAGCCGTAGAACGGCACCGCCGCGGCGATCGCATCGCCGCGGAGGGCCGCGACCATCATCGTGAGCATGCCGCCCATGCAGAACCCGACGGCACCGATCGATGAGCCGCTGGTCGCCTCGTGACCGACCAGGAAGTCGACCGCGACACTCATGTCGGCCGCCGCCCGCTCGGGCGGGAGAGTGGTCATCAGATGACCGGCCTTGTCCATCTCGTCATGGCCGGCCAGCTCGCCGCGGTAGAGGTCGGGCGCGAGCGCGACGAAGCCGTTCTCGGCGAGATGATCCGCGGTGCCCTTCATCTGGGGATTGAGCCCCCACCACTCCTGCACGACCAAGACGCCTGGCCCCGATCCGCCATCCGGCACGGCGACGTAGCCGCGTGCTTCGTCGCCCAATTCGATCATCTCACCCATGCGTGGGACCCTAGCCGTCCGCCCGTTTCCGTTCCCGTGGGACACGGACGTCTGCGAGGTGCACATGCTCGAAACGATCCGCGCCGATGCCGATGCCACCGAGGCCGCGGGTCGCCTCGCGCCGTCCAGCGTCGCGGCACTCGTCCAGGCGGGTACCTTCAAACTCTGGGTTCCGGAGGCCTACGGCGGCGCCGGGGCCGACCTCCAGACGGGCCTCGACACGATGGCGGAGGTCGGACGAGCCGACGGCGCCGCGGGCTGGTGCGTGATGATCGCCAACACGACGGCGCTCCTGGGTGCTCGGCTGTCGGCCGAGGTCGCCGCCGACGTCTTCGGGCCGGCCGAGGCGGTGGCCGGCGGGTTCGCCGCACCGATCGGCGTCGCCACCCTCGAGGGTTCGTCGGCGCGCGTGAGCGGTGAATGGGCTTGGGGCAGCGGGTCGAGCCACGCCACGACCATGGGCGGTGGAGTCCGAGTCGTCGACCCGTCCGGTGGTCCGGCCACCCTCCCCGACGGCGGCCGGGTCGGCTTCGCCTTCTTCGACGAGGTCGAGTTGCTCGACACGTGGCAGGTCAGCGGGCTCCAGGGCACGCACTCCACCGACTACCGCGTCGACGACGTCACCGTGCCCCTGGATCGCATCGTGTCGATGGATCGACGCCACCTCGTCGTCGACGAGCCGCTCTACCGCTTCTCCACCTTCGGCGCCCTCGCCCTCGGTGTGGCGATGACGATGGTCGGCCTCGCCGAGCGGGCGATCGAGGAGCTCACGATGCTCGCCGCCAAGGTCCCGCAGGGGTCGACCAAGCGGCTGGCGCATCGAGCTCCGGTGCAGGCCGACCTCGCCCGTTCCGTCGCCGCGGTACGCGGCGCCCGGGCCTACATCGCCGACGAGGTAGGCGCGGCGTGGGGCGACATCGTCGCCACCGGCCGGGTCACCGACGAGCGCAAGGTCGCGCTCCGTCTGGCCGCGAACGCCGCTGCCGAAGCGTCGATCGGCGCCGTCGACCGCTGCTACTCCGCCGCCGGCGGCGAGGCGGTCTACCGCCGCACGCCCCGACAAACGGGGTTACGCGACGGACACGGCGCC
>JBCBYI010000023.1:0-27945 GCA_039815945.1 Actinomycetota bacterium
CCAGCGCGTCCTGGGTGTGGCGCAGCGCATCGACCCCGTCGAGCAGTGCTCGACGGTCGTCGCCGGCGACGATCGCCTCGCGATAGCGGGTCGCGAGTGTGGCGAGCCCGAACCGGAGTTCTTCGGTGCGGAACTGACGGAGCTCACGGCGCTGACGGGCCTCGAGATCCTTGCGGCCCGAGCCTCGCGTACCGAGTTGTTCCTCGCGGGCGTCCATCGCCTCGAGCTCGGCGTCGTGCTGAGCCACCTTGGCCTTGCTCGCGTCGTCGATGAGCCCGCGAACCTCCTCGACCATCACCGCGACAGCCGCACCGGTGCCGTCGAGACGGTCGGGGATCGACCACCAGGCGTCGCGGCGAGCGACGAGTCGGTCGTCGGCGACGAGGGTCCGGGCCCGCTCCACACTCCCCGACGCGGCCGCCGCGATGATCGGCGCCTGGTCGGGGTGGGCGAGGTCTTCGGCAACGAGCGCAGCGGCGATCGCGTCGTCGGCGACCGGCGGGAAATCGACCCGCGTACAGCGGCTCTCGATCGTGATGTGCTCTGGGGGAACGTCCTCGGCGAGCAGCACGAAGATCGAGGTGGCCGGCGGCTCCTCGATCGTCTTGAGCAACGACGCCGCCGCTGCAGGGGTCGCCGTGTGGAAGCGATTGACGATCAGCACCTTCCGCTTGCCCTCGACGGGTGAGCGGCTCGCCTGCACGATCAGCGGCTCGGCCTCCTCGTCGCGCCGCAGGTTGTTGCCGACCGGGTCGAGGATGTGGACGTCGGCGTGGGCCTCGTCGACTGCGAGCCGGCGGTGACGTTCGGCGTTGTCGGGGTCGGCGGCGGCGAGGAGCTCCCCGGCGAACACGGTCGCGGCCCGACGCTTGCCGGCGCCACCGGGCCCGACGAACAGATAGGCGTGGACAGGCGCGGCGACCGCCGCCTGAAGGCGACGGACCGCCTCCGCCTGTCCGATGACGAGATCCCAGCTCACGGATGGGCAGCCAACCACGCGTCGACGACCTCGTCGACTCGTGCCGCGACCTCGTCGACCGTGCCGGCGGCGTCGACCACCAACCACCGATCGGGGTCAGCGCCCGCGAGCTCGAGGTACCCCTCACGGACCCGAGTGTGGAACTCGGCGCCGGCGCCCTCGATGCGGTCCATCTCTGCGCCGAGCCGCTCGCGGGCCACGGCCCACTCGACATCGAGCAACACGGTGAGGTCGGGTTCGATGCCGTGGGTCGCGAAGCGCATCATCGCGTCGAGCTGATCGAGATCGAGACCCCGGCCGTACCCCTGATAGGCGGTGGTGGACGCGGTGTAGCGGTCCGACACGACGGTCTCGCCCCGCTCCAGCGCGGGTCCGACGATCTCGGCGACGTGCTGGGCCTTGTCGGCGATCACCAGCAACGCCTCGGCCCGGTCGTCGAGCGCGGCATGGGCGGGGTCGAGCAGGATCGCCCGGATCGCCCCGCCGATGTCGGTGGCCCCGAACTGGAAGGTGAGTTCGGCACCGAGCCGCATGGCCAGACGGCGCGCCTGGGTGGACTTGCCCGACGCGTCGGCACCCTCGAAGACGATGAGCCGGCCCGTCACGCCGTCGCCTCCGGTTCGGCCACGACGTCGTCGCCCGTGTCGTCGAGGAACGCCCCCGAGCCGGCCCGGAGGCTCCACATCGCGAGCGCGCCAGCGAGCACGATGATGATCGCCGAGAGCCACATCGTGAGGCGCACGCCGGGCACGAAGACCGCCAGACCGCCGAGCGTGATCTCGCGACCCCAGAGCGAATCGGAGAGCCCGTCGAGCAGCTCCGACAGGATCGGTGCGATCGCGAGGGCGATCAGGACGCAGAACCGGACGAGCACGAGGAGCGAGGCGAAGATCCGGCCGCGGAGTTCGTCGTCGACGTTCTCGTGCAGGAGGGTGAACCCGAGCACATAGATCGGCCCGGCCGCGAAGCCGACCACCGCGATCATCGGCACGACGACCGACAGGATGGATGCGGATCCGGCGACGAGGAGTCCGCCACCGGCGACCACCAGGGCGAACGGGAACACCCGGGCGCGGTTGATGCGATTCTGGAAAACCGACGCGCAGACCACCCCGACCGCCATGCCGGTGCCGAGGGCGAAGAGGATCAGGTTGAAGTCGGCCCCCTCGCCGGAGATGACCTCGTCGACGAAGATCGCGCCGAGCGGCACGAGCATGCCGCCGCCGATGACGCCCGTGGCCAGACCGATATTGACGGCCCGGACGATCGGATTGACGGCGATGAACTCCCACCCCTCGCGCAGCTCGCGGAAGGCGCCGCCGAGATCCCAGTTCCCCCGCTCACCCCCGAGGCGTTCCTCACGCGTCCGGCGGGTCCAGTGGATCCGCCAGATGATGGCGGCGGTGGCGAGGAACGACAGGCCGTTGACGTAGAACGCCAGCCCTTCCTCGTTGAACTGCCACGTCTCGACCCAACCCTCGTCGGCGAACCCCTCCGACAGCTTCGCGAGCAGGGCGGCGAGGCCGGCCGCGACGGGGAACATGCCGTACGCCGCCGCCACGTTCAACGAGTTCGCCGTGGTGAGCTTGTCCTTCGGCACGAGATTGGGGACGACGGCCTCCTTCGCCGGCGACCACAGCATCGTGAGGATCTCAAGGATGAACGAGGCGATGATCAACCCGAGGAGGCTGTCGACGAACGGCAGGGCGAAGAAGACGAGCGCCCGACCGACGTCGCAGAACAACATCACCCGCTTGCGATCCAGGCGGTCGACGATCACGCCCGCTGCGGTGGCGAGGAAGAACCCAGGAGCGATCCGGGCGGCGAGCACGAGCGCGATCGCGGTGCCCTCCGAACCGTCGGAGATGCGCTCGGCGAGCGAGATGATCGCGATGAGACCGAGCCAGTCGCCGGTCGCGGAGATGACCTGGGCGATCCAGAGTTTGAAGAACTCCCAGGACCCGAAGATCGAGTCGATGCGGCTGCCCGGGCGCGTCGCGTCGACCGCATCCTGCATGCGATCTGCGCTGCGGGAACCGGGGGCGTTCACAGCGACGACCTTAGGGGACCGAGACCAGTGGCTCGATCACTCGTCGTCGCTGGAGGCTGCGGCCTTCTTGGCGGCCTTCTTCTTGGTCGCCTTCTTCTTCGTGGCCTTCTTGGCCGACTTCTTTTTGGCGGCCTTCTTCTTCTTGGCCGACTTTTTCGCCTTCTTGGCCGGACCCTTGGCCCGACGATCGGCCAACAACTCGGCGGCCCGTTCGACGGTCAACTCCTCGACCGTGTCGCCCTTACGCAGCGACGCGTTGTACTCGCCGTCGGTGACGTAGGGGCCGAACCGACCGTCCTTGACGATCATCGGGTTGCCACTCTCGGGGTCGGGACCCATATCGCGCAGCGGCGGCTTCGCGGCGCCCTGGCCGCGGCGCCGCTTGGGCTGAGCGAGGATCGCCAGGCACTCCTCGAGCGTGACGGTGAGCAGCTGCGCCTCGGTCTCGAGGCTGCGACTGTCGGTCCCCATCTTGAGATACGGGCCGTAACGACCGTTCTGCACGGTGATGACCTCACCCGACTCGGGGTGAGCGCCCACGGTGCGGGGCAGCGAGAGGATCTGGAGCGCCTCGTCCATCGTCACCGTCTCGAGCGACATCGTGGAGAACAACGAGCCGGTGGGCGGCTTCTCCTCGCCGCGCTCCTCCCAGTCCTCGAAGGTCCCGACCTGGACGTAGGGACCGAACCGGCCGGCCTTCGCATAGATCTCGAGGCCGTGCTCGGGGTGCATGCCGATGATGCGCCCCTCCTTCGGGATGGCGAGGTACTCCATCGCCTTGTCGAGCGTGAGTTCGTCGGGCGGGATGTCGTCGGGGATCGACGCGGTCTGGTTGTCGTCGGCGTTCTCGCTGTCGCCCATCTGGATATAGGGGCCGTAGCGACCGACCCGGGCGACGACCGGCTTGCCCTCCTCGCTCATGCCGAGCGGGATGGTGTTGACCATGCGGGCGTCGATGTCGGGAAGGCGGGTCGACACCTTCTCCTTCAGACCGGGCTCTCCCGCGTCACCGCCCTCTCCGAAGTAGAAGCGGGTGAGCCAGGGCTCGGCTTCCTCGGTGCCGGTGGCGATCTTGTCGAGGTCGTCCTCCATCTTGGCGGTGAAGGCGTAGTCGACGAGGTTCGGGAAGTGACCTTCCATCACGTTGACCACCGAGAAGGCGGTGAACGACGGAACGAGCGCCGAGCCCTTCTTCCAGACGTAGCCGCGATCCTGGATGGTGCCGATGATCGAGGCGTAGGTCGACGGACGACCGACGCCCAGCTCTTCGAGGCGCTTCACGAGCGAGGCCTCGGTGAACCGCGACGGCGGCGAGGTGGTGTGGCCCTCGAACTCGAGGGGACCGGCAGTGCGGGCGCCGTCGCCCTCGGCGAGCGGCGGCAGACGACGCTCGTCGGCGTCATCCTCGGAGCCGCGCTCTTGCACCTTGGTCTCCTCGTAGACCTCGCGAAAGCCCATGTGGCCGATGACGGTGCCCGAGGCGGTGAACTCGACGTCGCGGTTGTCGGTGGCGGTGGCCCCGAGCTTCAAGGTGACGGTCTCGCCGGTGCAGTCGGTCATCTGCGAGGCAACGGCGCGCTGCCAGATCAGCTCGTAGGCACGGGCCTCGGACTGCGGGAGTTCCTTGGCGACCTCGGCGGGAAGGCGGAAGGTGTCGCCGGCAGGACGGATCGCCTCGTGGGCCTCCTGCGCGTTCTTCGACTTGGTGGCGTAGTGGCGAGGCGCGTCGGGGAGAAAGGTCTTCCCGTAGCGCTCCGAGATCATCGTGCGCGCGGCCTGCAACGCGGTGTCCGACAGCGTGGTGCTGTCGGTTCGCATGTACGTGATGTAGCCCTTCTCGTAGAGACCCTGGGCGGCACGCATGGCCATCTGGGCGCTCATACCGAGCTTGCGACCGGCCTCTTGCTGGAAAGTGGAGGTGATGAACGGCGCAGCAGGGCGGCGGCGATAGGGCTTGGTCTCGCGCGAGCGGACCTCGTAGGGCACGCCGTCGAGCGCACCGACCAGCGCCTGAGCGCCGGCCTCGTCGAGCACGGTGACGTCGTCGCGGGCGAGACGACCGTCATCGCCGAAGTCGCGGCCACTGGCGAGGCGAACCCCGTCGATCGTGTTGAGGGCCGCGGAGAACTCGCGCTGGTCGTCGCCGTCGGTGGCAGCGAAGGTGCCCTTGACGTCCCAGTAGCCGGCCTCGATGAAGGCCATGCGCTCACGCTCGCGTTCGACGACGATGCGGGTGGCGACCGACTGCACGCGGCCCGCCGACAGCTGCGGCATGACCTTCTTCCAGAGCACCGGGCTGACCTCGTAGCCGTAGAGACGGTCGAGGATGCGGCGGGCCTCTTGGGCGTCGACCATCTTGCGGTCGAGTTCGCGAGGCGACTGCACGGCGAGCTGGATGGCGTCCTTGGTGATCTCGTGGAACACCATGCGCTTCACCGGCACCCGGGGGTTGAGCACTTCGATGAGATGCCAGGCGATCGCTTCGCCCTCGCGATCCTCATCCGTCGCGAGATAGAGCTCGTCGGCCTCTTTGAGCAGGCTCTTCAGGAGGCGGATGTGATCCTTCTTGTCACGGTTCTCGACGTAGAGCGGCTTGAAGCCGTTGTCGACATCGATGCCGGTGCGGGCCCAGGATTCGCTCTTGTAGGCCTTGGGGACGTCGGCGGCGTTGCGCGGGAGGTCGCGGACGTGGCCAATCGACGATTCGACGGTGAATTCGCTGCCCAGGTACTCCTGAATCTTCTTGGCCTTGGCAGGGCTCTCGACGATGACGAGGGCGTTTGCCATCAGTGGATCTCCGCGTAGTCGGGTGCCATGACGAGGCGAACCTAGCGCCGCATCACCCCGAGCGACGACGGTTCGACGAATAGACGACCAGTTTGACGTCGGTGCCGTCGTCGTCGGACGACACCTCACTCTCGTCGGCCAACATGGCCATGAGGTGCAGACCGAGGCCCGACTCGTGCAGGAGCCGATCGGGATGATCGGGCTCGGGGAGCTCGGGGACGTCGGCTCGATCGAAGCCCTGCCCGCGGTCGTGGATGAAGACGGTGATTTCGTCGTCGGCGACCTCGCACTCCACACGAATCCGGTCGACCGTGCCCACCCGGTCCTGCGCGTTGATCGCGTTGGTGACCGCCTCGGAGACCGCGAGCTTGAGATCCTCGATGCGCTCGGGCGCGATGTCGGGGCGGAGTTCGGCCGCGGTGGCGACCACAACACGGACGAACGAGACGAAGTCGGGCCGGGCCGGGATCTCCACCGCGATGGCGCCGGGCGCGATCTCGATGTCGGGCTCGACGCCGTCGCTCATGCCCCGGCCACCGCCGTCTCGAGGTCGGGGTGGATCGTGAACACCCGGTCGAGATCACAGACCTCCAGGACGCGCTGCACGCGGGGTTCGGTGACGACGAGGCGCAGATCACCATCGAGGAGGCGTACCCGCTTGAGGGCGCCGACGAGCACACCGAGTCCGAACGAGTCGATGAAGGCGACGCCGCTGAGATCGAGCACGAGTCGATGGTGGCCGCCGCGGACCACATTGATGACGTGCTGGCGGAGTTCGGGCGCGCCGACGACGTCGAGTTCACCGGCCACGGTGAGCACCGACCAGGGGTCGGCGACGCG
The DNA here is from genome assembly GCA_039815945.1 of Actinomycetota bacterium. Taxonomy (GTDB): domain Bacteria; phylum Actinomycetota; class Acidimicrobiia; order Acidimicrobiales; family Aldehydirespiratoraceae; genus UBA11606. Next base: position 6,657 of record JBCBYI010000023.1, read on the forward strand.
GGTGTGCACGACGATGTCCACCCCTGGCACGGTATCGGACCACATGCATGTGATTCGGTCACAGGGCTGCCGTAGCATCGGGCGATGGCTCTCGCGTCCGACCCGGCCGCTCCGTTCGAGGCCCTCCTCGACGAGCTCGACGCCGATGGCCGCTTGGTGCACGTGGAGCACCTCGAGCCGCGCCGCGAACGCCATCGCGATCTCGAGCGCCCACTGTCGTCCACCCTCGCCGACCGGTCCGACACCCGCCGACTGTGGTGGCATCAGGCCGAGGCGATCGACGCGATCCGCCGAGGCGAGAACGTCGTGGTCGCCACCGGCACCGCGTCGGGCAAGTCCCGCTGCTTCCAGATCCCGATCGCCGAGGCGGTCGCCGATCCGGTCAAGCCGGGCACCGCCCTGCTCCTCTACCCCACCAAGGCCCTCGCCCACGATCAGCTGCGGGCGATGACCGAACTCGACTTCCCCCGCTTCGTCGCCGGCGCCTACGACGGCGACGCCACCCGCGAGGAGAAGGCCTGGATCCGCGACAACGCCAACGTCATCCTCACCAATCCCGAGATGCTGCACGGCGGCTTCCTGCCACGCCACGAGAAGTGGGACACCTTCTTCATGCGGCTGCGGGTGGTCGTCATCGACGAACTCCACGTGCTGCGCGGGGTGTTCGGTACCCATGTCGCCCACATCCTGCGGCGGCTCCGGCGGATCTGCCGCCACTACGGCTCCGACCCGGTCTTCGTGTTCACCTCGGCCACGATCGGCCAACCCGAGCGGCTGGCATCGGCACTGTGCGCGGCGCCCGTCACCGCCATCACCGACGACGGCTCCCCCACCGGTCCGCGTCGCTTCGCCCTGCTCGACCCGCCCGTGCTCGACGACGAAACGGGCGTGCGTTCGTCGGCCAACAGTGAGGTGGCGGCCGTCAGTGCCGCGCTGGTCGAATCCGGTCACCGCACCATCACCTTCTGCCAGAGCCGTAAGGGCACCGAACTCATCGCGGCCGACATCTCCCGTCGCGTCTCACCCCATCTGAAACGCACGGTCATGTCGTACCGGGCCGGCTATCTCGCCGAGGAGCGCCGGGCGATTGAGGAACAGATGAGCGACGGCACCCTGCGGGGCATCGTCGCCACCTCCGCACTCGAACTCGGGGTCGACATCGGCGATCTCGACGCCTGCGTCATCAACGGCTTCCCCGGCACGATCGCGTCGATGTGGCAACAAGCCGGTCGAGCCGGGCGTCGCAACGCGCCGAGCGTGTCGGTCCTCGTCGGCGGCGACGACCAACTCGATCGCTACCTGATGCGTCACCCCCACGAGGTCTTCACCCGCGAGCCCGAGCCCTCGGTCGTCAACACCGCCAACCCCTTCATCCTCGGCCCCCACCTCGCCTGCGCCGCCTACGAGTTGCCGCTGTCCTACGAGGATCTGCGGTGGTGGACCGACGACGAACTCCACGACGGCATCCGTGATCTCGTGCGCGACGATCAACTGCGACTGCGGCGACGATGGCGCAACGGCCGCGAGGAACCCTTCGCCCACTGGTGCGGCACCGGCTACCCATCTCGCGGGATCGGCCTGCGGTCGGGTTCGTCGAGCGAGATCAAGATCGTCGACCACCATTCCGAACGTCTGATCGGAACGGTCGACGAGGCCCGTGCGTACACGGCCGTGCACGACGGAGCGATCTACCTGCACCGCGGGCAGAGCTACGAGGTCGTCGAACTCGACCTGCACGACAAACTCGCCCGGGTGGTCGAGTGCGACAACACCACCTACACCCAGCCCCGCACCGACAAGGACATCCGGGTCCTGGGGACCTTCGACCAGCGCCGCATCGGTCGCGCCACCCTCTTCATCGGCGAGGTCGAGGTCACCACTGCGGTCCTCGGCTATCAGCTGCGCGATCGCTTCAGCCGCAAGATCCTCGCCAACGAGACGCTCAACCTCCCCGAGCAGCGGCTGGTCACCCGGGCCTTCTGGTACGCCGTCGACGACGACGTGATCGACGAGGTCGTGGCCGGCGGGGGCGACCCTCGGGGCACGCTCCACGCCGCCGAGCACGCCGCGATCGCGATGTTGCCCCTCTTCACGATCTGCGACCGATGGGATGTCGGCGGGGTTTCGACCGCCCACCACGTCGACACCGACGGCGCGACCGTCTTCGTGTACGACGCCTTCTCGGGGGGCGCCGGTATCGCCGAACTCGGCTGGGAGGCCGGCGCCGACCACCTCGCCGCCACCCTCGAGGCGGTCGCCTCGTGCAGCTGTTCGGACGGCTGCCCCTCGTGTGTCCAGTCGCCGAAATGCGGCAACGGCAACGAACCGCTCGACAAAAACGGCGCGATCGCCCTGCTGGAGCGGATTCTGGGACCTCTTTCGTCGGCCGATCCCGTGAAATAGATCGTTTGGCCCATCCACTGTCCGACACCAGTCACCGACTGGATAGAGATGGAGGACATCGAGATCGACGATGCCCCGCAGTGGGTCGCCCGTCCGGGCCTGGCGGTGCTGTTGCGCGCCGCGATCACGCTCGTCCCCATCGTCGTCGTCACCCTCGCCGCCTGGCAGATCCATCTGGCGCTCGGCCCGCCCGAGGTCTTCATCGACGGCCTTGCCCGTTGGGTCGCCCTCTCCGCCGGCTGCACGGTCGCCATCCGCATCCTCGACCGCATCGCGAAGAAGCTGCTCCCGCTGACCGTGCTGTTGCGGATGACGATCGTGTTCCCCGACGACGTCCCGTCCCGATTCCGGGTCGCGATGCGATACGGCACGACCCGCCAGCTCGCCCGTGATGTCCAGACCGGCGACCTCGACGACCAGACCCCGCAAATCGCCGCCGAGAAACTGCTCTCCCTCGTCGCCCAGCTCAGCTCGCACGACCGCTCGACCCGTGGTCACACTGAACGAGTCCGGGCCTACGCCGACCTCGTCGGCGAAGAGCTCGGTTTCAGCAACGACGAACGCCACAAGCTCCACTGGGGCGGCCTGCTCCACGACATCGGCAAGCTGTCGGTGCCGGCCCACGTCCTGAACAAGCCCGGGATGCTGACCGAGCTCGAATGGTCCCAGATCCGGATACATCCCAACGAGGGCTGGGCCATCGTCCAGCCGCTCGTGCCGTGGCTCGGCGAGTGGGCCGAGGCGACGCGCGACCATCACGAACGGTGGGACGGCGCCGGCTACCCCCGTGGCCTCTCCGGTGGCGACATCTCGCGTGCCGGCCGCATCATCGCGGTGGTGGACGCCTTCGACGTGATGACGTCGGCCCGCTCCTACAAGGAGCCGATGTCCTACGACGAGGCCCGCTCCGAGCTGGCTTCGTCCAGTGGCACCCACTTCGATCCCGAGGTGGTGCGAGCGTTCCTCGCCGTGTCGCTGACCCGGCGCCGCTCCCGGTGGAGCATCCTCAGCTGGATGGCCAACTCCCCGATGATCACCGCGGTGACATCGGGTACCGCAACCGTTCCGGCGACCGTTGCGACCGGGATGGCGGCGGCGACCGTGGCGGCCTCGTCGATGGTGACGCCGGTCTTCCAGGATGACGATCCGGTCGAGTTCGTCGCCGAGCGGGTCGCCGTGGTCGAGACGACCACCACCACGATCGCACCGCCGACCACGACCCTCGCGCCGACCCCGACACCGGCTCCATCGACGACGACCACCACCACGACGCTGCCGCCGACCACCACCCTCCCGCCGACCACCACGACCGCGCCGCCGACCACGACCCTCCCGCCGACCACCACCCTCCCGCCGACCACCACCCTCCCGCCGACCACCACCCTCCCGCCGACCACGACGACCGAGCCGAGCTCGCTGTTCTCCAACGGCTTCTTGGGCGGCGGGGCCGGGGATGTGTTGAATCTGGTCGACTCGATCGCTGGCGGCGAGACGCTGAACGTCGACGGCGACGGCAACCCGGGCCTGACCGTGCCGCGTTCGATCGACGGGCTCATCGAGATCGACGACCCCGAAGTCCAGGCGTGGCGCTTCAGCGTCACTGAGGACACGCCGGTCGACGGCAACGTGTTCCTCCGGATCCATGCCGCGATCGCCGATTTCGAAGACGGCTTCGGCGTGCTTCTCGTCGGCCTGGTCGAGTGCACCGGACCGAGCAGCGACTGCACCGAGATCGCCTCGGGCCAGTCGGGCTTCGCCCAGATCGGCTTCGGTGACGACTTCGGCGAGATCCTGATCTCCCTCGGTCCGGTCGACCACACCGTCGCCGCCGGCAACCACCTCCTGGTGACGGTGGCGGTCGCACAGGAATCGAGCCACGCCGTGTGGTTGGAGTTCGGCAACCCGACGTATCCGTCGGAGCTTCTCGTCGGCTGATCACCGCTCGATCCGCATCGTCGCCTGGGCGTCGAGCGCGAGATCGCCGACCAGCGCACCGACGATCGGCACATTGGTCGGCGCAGCGAAGTGGACGGTGACGGTGACCCGACCCGACCCCGACGAGATGTCGACGTCGAGGCGCTGGGGTGGCAACCGGCCCGATGCGACGACGGCCTCGCTCACGTCGCTGTGGTCGCCGCCGGTGGCGGCGACCCGCACGCCCTCTCGGGCCGCGTGGGTGACCATGACCCGAGCGTGAACGAGCAACCCGACCTGGATGACCGCGAGCAGCGCGACCGCGACGACCGGCAACAGCAGCGCCGCCTCGACCGTCGCCTGCCCGCGGTCGCGGGGTCGCGTCATCCGACCCGGCTCGCGACCGACTCGATCACGGCGTCGAACAGATCGCCGATGGCCGAGGTGTTGGCGGCCCAGCCGATCACGAGCAGGGCGAGGGCGGCGGCGCCGAGGATGACCAGGGCGTATTCGGCGGTGGCCTGGCCTCGGTCGGCACGACGCCGGAGACAGGACGGGCACGCACACACGGCAGAACAGAACGATCGGGACATGGAGACTCCTTCAGAGACGGTTACGGGAGGGGAAGTCAGGGATCGGGAAACTGCAGCCCCTCCAGCGAGCCGAGCAGCAGCGGCACGAGGGTGAGCAAGACGAACGCCGGCAGTACGCACGACACGAGCGGCACCAACAACAGGACGGGGAGGCGCCGGACATCGGCCTCAACCGCTCGCCGCCGGGCGCGGCGGGCCTCGGACGCGGCGTGGACGAGACCGGCCCCGACCGGTGTGCCGTCGCGGACCGCGGCGGCGAGCACGGCGACGGCTCGCCGGGCGCTCGTCGGCAGTTCGGTGGCGAGTCGGGCGAGCACGTCGGCGATCGACGCGCCGTCGTCGAGCCGCCGGAGCGTCTCGGTGAGAAGGGGTTCGTACACGGGCGGACCCACGGGTGCGACCGCGGCGATCGCGGCGGGCAACGCCAGACCGGCGCCCACGGTGAGCGCGAGTTGGTCGAGGACGTCGGCGAGGCCCACGGTGAGATCGCGGTCGTGGCGGCGCGAGGCCCGTCGAGCGCGCGCGACCGCCACCGCGACGACGGCGAGCATCGGTCCGACGATCAAGGGCGGTGCCACCACCGCAGCGAGCGGCGACACGACGAGGGCTCGGCCGAGTGTGCGATCGCCGACATGGAGGATCGAGGGAACGATCGGCTCGACCCGAATCCGAACCCACGCTCCGAGTCGCGCGACCCGAGACCGATGGGCCGCCGCCATCAGCGGCCGGGCGGTGACACCGAACCACGAGCCACTCACCCGACGGCCCCGGCGACCAGTCGACGCATCCACCAGAAGCCGAGGAGGTCGAGTGCGAGCCCACCCCCGAGGCACGCCCAGCCGACGGGTCCGGCGACGAGGGGGACGACGAGACCCGGGTCGACACCGGTCAAGACGACCAGGAAGCCGACCGGGGCGACGGCGAGGACGGTGGCCGAAGCTCGGCTTTGCGCCGTGAGCGCCCGGAGTTCGTCGTCCATCTCGAGGCGGTCGCGAACGGTCGATGCGACCCGGTCGAGCGAATCGGCGAGTGCGGCACCTGTGGTGATGCCCAGGCGCAGCACGGCCCGAGCGAGATCGGCGTCGGCGGTGCCGACTTGGTCGGCCCAACGATCGAGCTCCGCCCCGACACGCCCGCCCCGATCGATGCGATCGACGACGCCGAGCAGCGAGACCGCCGCCGGCTCGGCCACCGCGACCCGGCGGAGCGCCACGGGAACGGTCGCGCCCGAGCGGAGTTCGCGGGCGATGAGTTCGAGGACCAACGCGAACGCGGCGCGGTCGGCGCCAGGCGCCCGACGCCATCGGCGCGACGGACGATCAGCGACCGGCGCCGGCCGGGCGAACGGTCGCGCCACGGCTCGGGGTGGGGCCAGCGCGCACGCGGCCAGGAGCACGCCGACGGCCACCACGGTCATGGGGCCCGCCACCGCAGCTCGGTGGAGCCGTCGTCGTGCACGGCTGCGATCGCCGCGACTCGACGGCGGGCATCGACACGCTCGACGTGCACGATCAGGTCGATCGCTGCGGCCATCCGACGACGCACGACCTCGATCGGCACGCCGTCGGAACCCTCGAGGGCGAGCAGTTCGAGCCGGCGAAGGGCATCGTCGGGCGAGTTGGCGTGCACGGTCGAGAGGCAACCGCGGTGCCCGGTGTTGAGCGCATGCATGAGGTCGTTCGCCTCGCCACCCCGGATCTCGCCGAGCACGAGCCGATCGGGGCGCATCCGCAAGGCGTTGCGAACGAGATCGCGCATCGTGACCTCGCCCGTGCCCTCGGCCGACGCAGGTCTCGTCTCGAGCCGAACCACGTGGGCGTGGGCGAGTCGGAGCTCGGCGGCGTCCTCGACGGTGATCAGGCGTTCGCCGGCCGCGACCCGCGCGGCGATGGCGTTGAGCAGGGTGGTCTTGCCCGAGCCGGTGCCCCCGCTGACCACGATCGACGCACGACCGCGGACCGCATCGTCGAGCAGCGCTTCACCATCGGGCGCGACGAAGGCGGCGAGATCGACCTCGCGGAGCACGAAGCGTCGAATGGTGACGTACGGGCCGTCGAGGGCGACGGGCGGCACCGCGATGTGGACTCGGCTGCCGTCGCGGAGCCGGCCGTCGACACACGGCGTGCGCTGGTCGACCCGTCGACCGATCGGCACGACGAGCCGTTCGACCAGATGGTCGACCTCGGCGGCGTCGAGCCGGACGTCGGATCGTTCGATCACCCCGTCGCGCTCGGTCCACACCGGTCCGGGGCCGTTGACCATGATCTCGCTGACGGCGGGATCGCGTCGCAAGACGTCGATGGCGCCGAGACCGTCGCGTCGGGCCGCGACCTGGCGGAGGATCACCTCGCGTTCGTCGCGTCCCAGGAGCGGGGCGAGACGTCCGAGCACAGCCGCCGGATCGCTGTCGGGATGATCGAGGAGGTGCTCCTGCAGGCGTTCCGCGAGCCGGCTCATGTCGCGAGATCCAGCCCGCGAAGCGATCGGGGCAGGCGGACCGACAGCAGCCCGGCGTCGACCGACCGAGCCACCGCCGGATCGACCAGCAACCGTCGCCACGTCTCGACACCGAGCGCAGCTTCGACATCGCCGGCGCGCAGCGCCCGCCCGGGCTCCTCCAGGAGCACCACCCGGGTGTCGGGACCGAGTCGGCCCGCCCGGCGCACCGCGAGATAACACGCCCGCAGGACGAGGACGTCGACCACGCCGTCGGGTGCCCACGCCGGTCGATCACCCACGCCGACGTCCACGACGACAGTGCGTCGACCCGCACCCAGCACGCCTGCGAGCACATCGAGCCGGTCGACCGCCGGCATCGTCCCCCGGCGCAGCAACGACAGCTCGGGAGCGACCTCGATCTCGAGCGCCGCGAGCGCTTCGACCGGGACGTCGTCGCCCCCGGCCGCCCAGTCGCCGACGCCGAGCGGCGAAGACGGGGTGACCCCGAGCAGGTCGGGTTGGTCGCCGGCCAGATCGACCAACAGGGTGGGATGGCCGGCCTGGGCTCGGCGCAAGGCGAGCGCGGCGGCGACCACGGACGTACCGACGCCGCCCTTGGGCGACCGACAGATGACGAACACGACTTCTCTCCCGGAATGGGGGCTCGACGGGGAAGTCGCGCTTCGACCCTAGGCACGGGGTCCTACGATGCCAACGTGACCGAGGCCGCCTTCTTCGACCTGGACAAGACCGTGATCGCCAAAGCGGCGATGCTGGCGTTCGGGCCTCGCCTCCATCAGGAGGGCATGCTCAACCGCTGGCTGGTCGTGCGGGCGCTGTGGGGACAGATGGTCTTCCGCTACCTCGGCGCCGACGAGGGGCGCATGGTCAAGATGCGAGAGACCGCGCTGAAGGTCGCCGCCGGGTGGGAGCAGGAGAAGATCTCCAGCCTCGTCGACGGGGCACTCACCGACGTGATCGACCCGTTGGTGTACACCGAGGCGGTCGAGTTGATCGAGTCGCATCAAGAGGCGGGGCGTCGGGTCTACCTGGTGTCGGCCTCGCCCGAGGAGATCGTGTTGCCACTCGCCCGCCACCTCGGCGTCGACGCCGCGATCGCGAGTCGGGCCCGCATCGACGCCGACGGCCGCTACACCGGCGAGGTGGAGTTCTACTCCGCCGGTGAGCACAAGGTCACGGCGATCCTCGACGAAGCCGATCGCTTCGATCTCGATCTCGCCGGTTCGTTCGCCTACTCGGATTCGGTCACCGACATCCCGATGCTCGAGGCGGTCGGCCATCCCGTTGCCGTCAACCCCGACAAGGCCCTCCTCAAGGAGGCCATCGACCGCGGCTGGGAGATCCGGGTCTTCGAGAACCCCCAGCCCCTGGTCGAGGGCCGGACCGTTCGGCCCCCGAAGCCGGCCACCGTCGGGGTCATCGGGGCGGCGGCCGCCGCCGGTGGTGCGCTCTGGTGGCGGACCCGCAAGCCGACCGGCCGTCGCCGATGAGCGACGGGCACGGCCACGCCCACGGACACGGGATGGAGGGCGGCTGGGATCGGTGGATCGCGGTGCCGACCCTTCGGATCGTGCTCGGCGCGGTCGGAGCGGCAGCGGTGGCGACGATCATCGGCCTGATCGTGCTGTGGCCCGACGGCGAGGGGCGCGACGCAGCGATCGACAACGCCGCCCAACTCGGGCTGGTCACCGAGCGGGTCAGCGCCACGGTCGACGAGCAGACGGTCGGGCCCTGCAGCTACTCGACACCGGAGAACCCCCAGGAGTGCCGGGAGGTCACCGCGATCCTCACCAGCGGCCCCGAGGACGGGGCCCTGATCGTGCTCCCGGAGATCAACACCGAGTTCCAGAGCGGCATCCCCGACCTCGCCCCGGGCGACACGGTGATCCTCGGGTTCGAGCCGGCCACCAACGCCTACTTCTATGCCGACCTCGACCGGCAGGCTCCGCTGGTCTGGCTGGCGGTGCTGTTCGCCATCGTCGTGTTCGCCCTCGGACGCCGACGGGGCCTCATGGCGCTGGCGTCGATGGCCGTGACCGTGTTCATCCTCGTGGCGTTCATCGCCCCGTCGGTGCTCGACGGCAACGACCCGGTGGCGGTCGCCGTGGTCGCTGCTGGGGCGATCGCCTTCGTCACCCTGTACCTCACCCACGGATTCTCCCCCACCACCACCGTCGCGCTCGCCGGCACGCTCGGGTCGTTGCTGCTCACACTGGTGCTCTCGTGGGTCTTCTTCGATCTCACCCGTATCACCGGGTTCGGCGCGGACGAGAACCTGCTGCTCCCCCTCCTGGCCGGCGACATCGATCTCGCCGGGCTCCTGCTCGGCGGCGCGGTGATCGGCACGCTCGGGGCGCTCGACGACATCACCGTCACCCAGGTCGCCGCCGTGTCGGAGATCCACGATCGTCGTCCCGACCTGTCGGTGCCGGATCTGGTGACCTCGGGCATCCGGGTCGGCCGCGAGCACATCGCGTCGACCGTCAACACGCTGCTGCTCGCGTACGCCGGCGCGAGCCTTCCGATCCTGTTGTTGTTCTCGGTGTCGGATCAGTCGCTCGCCAACGTCGCCAACACCGAAGTTGTGGCGGTCGAGATCGTTCGCACCCTGTGCGGCTCCATCGGTCTGGTTGCCGCCGTTCCACTCACGACCACGATGGCGGCACTGGTGGTCACCGGCGGCGACGCAGCCATCGGCGATGACGGGGTGACCAGGCTCGACGATGACGATGGGAGCGACCCGCCCGCGCCCGAGGAACCACCGGCGCGATGGGAGGACTTCGCGCCCGACGACCCTGAGCGCTAGGGGTCGCCCAGGCCGTCGCCGTCGCGATCGGGGCCGGCGGCTCGGAGCAGCACGTAGAGGGCCCCGATCGTCGGGTCGACGTCGTCGGGCACCGGCAGGTCGTAGCGAATCACCGACCGGTCGTCGGGAAGGGCGCGGCCCGTGGCGCCGAGCTTGTTCAGCACGCCTCGCATGGGGCGGTTGTGCGAGAGCACGTCGAAGCGGACGGTCTGCAGGTCGAGGATGCCGGCCGTGCTGATCAGGAGTTCCATCAGGAGCCGACCGATGCCGCGACCCTGGTAGTCGTCGACGATCGCGAGGGTGGCCTCGGCGATGTCAGCTGTCGCAGGGTCGACGAACAGCCGGGCGGCGGCGATCGCCAACCCCGATTCGTCGCCGACCTCGGAGGGCTGGTCCGGATCGAAGACGGCCCAGGCGTACTGCTTGGTGTCGTCGACCGCGGTGAGCGCGGCTTCGGTGCGTTCGGTGAGGCGAGGCGTCGGCGAGAAGAACCGCAGATAGCGCGATTCCTCGGAGAAGCGCTCGAAGGCCCGCCGCATGATCTCGCCGTCGCCGGTGCGGCCGGGACGGATCCGCACTCGCGTCCCACCGTCGAGCGAGACGAGCTGGCCGGCGGGATCGAGCGGGAGATCCCAGACGAGTTCCATGGGGGGTCGGGGACTCGGTTGTGGGGTGGGGGTGGTCAGACGTCGCGGACTTTGCGCGCCAGCACGGCGAGCAGAGCGGCGAGCACCACGAAGAGGAGGAGGCGGTTCTTCGACATGGGCGAAACGCTAATCGGATCCGGCGCCGTTGTCCGACCGCGTTGCACGTGCCGTCAGACACCCCGGTAGGGTCGTCGACGGAGGTGTCCGAGCGCCTGGTGGGCTCCCCCGCCTTCAAAGCGGGTGGGATGGGTGATCCCTGTCCGGCGGGTTCGATTCCCGTCCACCTCCGCCACCCTCCCCGTACCAAGCGCCAGCGGGGGCGCTCCGGCGCGTCGGCCGACGTGGCTCGTGGCAAGCGTCAGACAGTCGTCGAGGAACTTCCCGTCCTCGCTGAGGTTGCCCGCCTGATCGTGATCGCCATGCCCGCTTCGTCGAACGAGCAGCGCGAAACCCGTCGTGGGACTAGGGACTCTCGGCCCGGACGACGATCGCCATCACGCCGAGGTGGTCGCTGAGCGGCACACCCTCGACGACCTCATCGAGCACAACGTGCGCCTCGAGCACCCGACCACCGCCGTCGCGGCGCACGAACGGATCGCCGACGAACACATAGTCGATGCGCTTGCGATGGATGTTGAGCGCGGCGCCCATCGGGTTGCGCCAGTCGTTCGTGAAGCCGCCACCGCCGTCGCCGGCCACTCGCCACGCGTCCTGGTGGAAGGTGTCGACGCCACCGAGCGGGGTGAGGCCACACAGGAACCGGATCTCGTCGCTGTCGGGCTCGGCGTTGAAGTCTCCACACAGGATCGCCGGCATCGACGGGCGAGCAGGACTCCACGGATCGGCATCGGCGGGGCCCCGTGCCGCTTTCATGATGCGGTCGATCTCCTGGACCTGGAGTCGGCGGTGATTCGCATCCGTGGGCGCTGGGCAGAGGTGGGTCGAAAAGACGTCGAGCTCGCCGACCCGGGCGTGCACGAGCTCCCACCCGACCGTCAGCACACTGGGGTCGTCGGGCTCGACCGGCAGGGCATGCGTCGCCAGCAACTCCACCGGCTCGCGGGCGATCACCGCCGACCCGAACTGGAGCTCGGGCTCGTCGGCGAACAGCTTCGAGGTGACGGGGAGCCCGCCGTAGACCATGTGGGTGAGGTCGCCCCCGAGGCGGGCGATCTCGTCGACGATCTCCTGGGCCGCGTTGTGACGGATCGGCGACTCGGCGACCTCTTGCAGGCATACCACGTCGGGGGCGAGCCGCATGATCGCCTCGGCGATGCGGGGCGCCCGCAGATCCCAGTGCGGCTCGAAGAGCGAACCGACGTTGAACGTGACGAAGCGAAGCGTGCGCACCGAGCGAGTCTGGCACGGCGGGTTTCGACGGTGCGACGGGCGGTGTCTAGCGTCCACGACGATGAGCGACTCCGAACGATCCAGCACCGGCCTCTTCTCGGGCGCCGAAGTCCACGAACTGTTCAATCGGCTGCACGAGATCAGCCCATCGACGCCGATGGCCGCAGCGCAGACACGGTTCGACTTCCCCGACGGCGCACCCTTCGACCTCCCCGAGACGCACGCCTTCGGCGGTGGCGAGCACTCGACCGCCGACTTCCTCGCGGCCGGCGACACCGCCGCCCTGCTGGTTCTGCACCACGGCGAGATCCGTCACGAGTCCTATGCGCTCACCGGCGGCCGCGACGTCCCGTGGATCTCGTGGTCGGTGGCCAAGAGCTTCGTGTCGGCGATGATCGGCATCGCGGTCGGCGAGGGCCTGATCGCCAGCGTCGACGACCCGATCAACCGCTACGCACCCGGCCTCGACGGCACCGGGTACGACGGGGTGCGCATCGAGGACGTGCTCCAGATGTCGTCCGGCGCCCGCTGGATCGAGGACTACAGCGACCCGACCTCCGACGTGCACCGCTTGGCATCGGTCAATCGTGGCGAGAGCACGCTCGACGAGTTCATGGCCGGCATGGTCCGCGAGTTCGACCCAGCCACCCTGTGCCGCTACAACTCCGCCGACACCCAGGCGCTCGGCATGTTGCTCGTCGGCGCGACCGGCCGGCCCATCGCCGAGTACATGCAGGAGAAGCTGATCGAGCCGCTCGGTATGGAGTCGCCCAGCCACTGGCTCACCGATTCGGTCGGCAGGGCCCAGGCGTACGGCGGGCTGATGGTGACGGCCCGCGACTTCGCGAAGATCGGCGAGCTGTACCGGCGGGGCGGCGACTGGCATGGCGTGCAAGTCGTGCCGGCCGACTGGGTCGAGCGCTCACTCGTGTTCGACAAGCCCCACCTCGAGCCGGGCAAGACGATGATCGGCGGCGAGGTGTTGCCCACCGGCTACGGCTACCAGTGGTGGCTCTACCCCGGCGACAGCGGCGACTACTCCGCCATCGGCATCTACAACCAGCACGTCTACGTCGACCCGCCCACGGGCGTCGTGATCGTGAAGCTCTCGGCCAATCGCCGCTACGGGATGTCGCACCGCGAGAGCGACAACAAGTCGGGCCAGACCTACGCCCTGTTTCGCTCGATCGTCGAGTCGTTGAGCTGAGTCAGACCTGCTCGAGGACGAAGACCCGGATGTCGCGCCCGTCGACGCGCTCGCGGTACTTCGTGTAGCCGCCGTAGATCGACCCGCCGGCGGCGAACACGGCCTCGAACTCGTCGTCGGTGGCCGGGCGGGCGACCACGTTGATCTCGGTGGTGCCGTACCCGACGGTGACGTTGGGGTCGGCCTCGAGATTGAAGACCCAGCCCGGCGTGCGCTTGCCGCCGAAGTTGGTGCCGAGCAGAGCGAGGTCGTCACCGATCGGCACCGCGATGAGCGGCGTGCGACGCGACTGGCCCGATTTGCGACCGACCGTCGTGAGATAGACGACCGGCAGCCCGGCCAAGAGTTCGGTGGCGGTCTTGGTGTTGCCCGTGAGCTTCTGGACGGCGCCGTCGATCGGCTGGATCGTCTTCGAGAAGACGACTGCGCCGGGCTTGGAGCCGGCCATCGACCGCATGGCGCGAGAGAACGGGTTGCCGGCCTTGTGCTGATAGCCCAGTGCGGTCTGGACCCCCATCGGGATCAGACGCTCAGGAGATCGCGGGCACCCGTGTCGGAGGACGGGTGACGCAGCTTCGACATCGCCCGAGCCTCGATCTGACGAATGCGCTCACGGGTGAGGTTGAAATGCTCGCCGACCTCTTCGAGGGTGCGAGGCTCGCCACGGTCGAGACCGAAGCGGAGCTTGAGGATCTCGCGCTCACGCTCGTCGAGCGGAGCCAGCAGGCGGGCGATCTCCTCGGGGAGCAGCGCAGTAGCGGCCACCTCAAACGGCGAGTCGGCGCCGCGATCCTCGACGACGTCGCCGAGTTCGGCGTCGCCATCCTCACGCAGCGGCTCCGAGAGCGAAAGGGGTTCGGCGGCGAAGCGCAGCGCTTCGGTGACCTTGTCCTCGGGCATCTCGACTTCGACCGCGAGCTCGGAGAGCGTGGCCGGCCGGCCGTACTTGAGTTCGAGGCGAGCGCGGGCCTTCTGGAGCCGGGCGAGGGTGTCGCCGGCGTGCACCGGGAGGCGGATGGTGCGACCGGTGTTGGCGATGCCACGGGTGATCGCCTGACGGATCCACCAGGTGGCGTAGGTCGAGAACTTGAAGCCCTTGCGCCAGTCGAACTTCTCGACGGCGTGCATCAGGCCGAGGTTGCCCTCCTGAATGAGGTCGAGCAGCGGCAGACCCGAGGCCTGGTATTTCTTGGCGATCGAGACGACGAGGCGGAGGTTGGACTGCACGAAGGTGCGCTCGGCCTGTTCGCCCTTCTGCATGGCTCGACGGAGCTCGCGCTTCTTGGCGGGAGTCAGCTCGGTGTCGACGTTCTCGAACTCGGCGCGCGCTTCGGCGCCCGCTTCGATGGCCTGGGCGAGGCGGACCTCGTCTTCCTTCGTCAGCAGGGGGTACTGACCGATGTCGGTCAAGTACAGGCGAACGAGGTCTTCTTCGTCCCGCTCCACACGTTCCTTCGCCACCGAAGACCTCCTACTGCTTTCGCCTTGGTGCAGCGTACCCATCGCGCGGGTACGAACAACTGTCGGGGTGGACCGAGTAGATGTCGGCAGACCGACGCACGTCCCTGAGCAAGTGGGCCGAACGACTCATCCGCGATACCGGTTGATGATCGGGATCCGCCGATCACGGCCGAACGCCTTGCCGGTGACCCGTGTGCCGAGCGGGGTCTGGCGGCGCTTGAACTCGGCGATGTCGACGAGCCGGCACACCCGCTGGATCATCTCGGGGTCGGCACCGGCGATCCCCATCGCCAGGATCTCGGCCACGGTGCGATCCTGCTCGACGTACGCCTGCAGGATCGGGTCGAGGATCTCGTAGTCGGGCAGCGACTGGTCATCGCGCTGGTCGGGCTTGAGTTCGGCCGACGGCGGCTTGGCGAGAACGTTGGTGGGGATGATCTCGCGGCCGGCCATCTCGTTGCGCCACACGCACAGGTCGTAGACGGTGAGCTTCCAGACGTCGCGGATCACTGCGTAGGCACCGGCGGTGTCGCCGTAGAGCGTCGAGTAACCGACCGCGGCCTCGGACTTGTTTCCGGTGGTGAGCACGAGCCAGCCGTGCTCGTTGGCCATCGCCATCAAGATCACGCCGCGGATGCGCGACTGGAGATTCTGGTCGGTGAGGTCGCCGACCTCGATCTTCTGATCGGCGAGATTCGGCACGAGCATGCCGGTGAAGGCCTCGTGGGCCGGCTCGATCGGCACGGTGTGGGTGCCGATGCCGAGATTGGCGGCGAGCTGCTCGGCGTCGGAGATCGAGTGATCGCTCGAGTAGCGCGACGGCATCAGCACGCCGAAGACACTGTCGGGCCCGAGCGCCTCGGCGGCGAGCGCGGCCACGATCGACGAGTCGACACCGCCGGACAGGCCCAGGCAGGCCTTGCTGAAACCGGACTTGCGGACGTAGTCGCGCACACCGAGGACGAGGGTCTGCCAGATCTCGGCCAGTTCGTCGAGCGGTTCGGCCATCGGGGCCGGCATCGGGGTTCGGCCGTGGGTGACGGCCGGCGTGACGTGCACCGACGGGTACCGGTCGTGGGTCGGCCGTGGCGCCGGCAGTGCCACGTCGAACACGTCGACGGTCTCGGCGAAGCTCTCACAGCGGGCGGTGACGACCGGCCCGTCGGCCGACGGAGACACCACGAATGACCCGCCGTCGAAGACCAGCTCGTCCTGGCCACCGACGAGGTTGGCGTAGACGACCGGCACGCCGGCTTCCTCGACTCGGTGGGTCATGACGCCCTCGCGCACCCGCTGCTTGCCGATACGGAACGGTGAGCCGTTGACGTTGACGACGATGCGAGCGCCGCCGCGGGCGAGTTGGTTCACCGGACCATCGGCGATCCACGAATCCTCACAGATGGTGACCCCGACGGGCACGCCGGCGACCTCGAACAGCGTGAGCGGTTCGTCGCCGGGGCGGAAGTGGCGGATCTCGTCGAACACGTCGTAGTTCGGCAGATGCCGCTTGTGATACGTGCCGTGGACCTTGCCGCCGGCGCACACGGCCACGGCGTTCCACACGCCGTCGTCTCCTGCGTCGCCGGCGCCGTCGGCGAATCCAACGACCGCGGCGCAGCGGCCGGTACCGGCGGCGAACTTCTCAAGCGATGCCCGCACGTCGGCGATGAAGCCGGGCTTGAGGACGAGATCTTCGGGCGGGTACCCGGTGATCGTCATCTCCGGCAACAGCACCAGATCGGCGTCGGCCGCCTCGGCCTGCTCGACCATGGCGAGCGCCTTGGTCACGTTGCCGTCGAGATCCCCGACGGTCGGATTGAGCTGGGCGATCGCGATGCGAAGCGTGTCGGCCACACCTTCACCATACGGGTTCGGTCACGCACCCCGTGCTTCGATTTCGACGCCAGCTCACACCGTGGAGCCCGACGGGAGCCGAGCCGCCACGAAAGCGGTCGCACGCTCGGCCTGCGCCCGGTCGATCACGTGCGGTACCGCGTCGATCCGCCCATCGACTCGATGGCCCTCGGCCGCGAACCGAGCGACCGTCTCGTCGTGCCACGCAGCGTCGACCACCGGGTCGTACGAGCCGTTCATGACGAGCAGATCGAGGGGTCGGCGGGTCGGCCGGGTCGGCCGATAGGGTGGAAGCCCACCCGCGCCCGTGACGACGACTGCGAAGAGGTCCGGACGAGCGGCGGCGAGGCACAAGGCCAGGGTCGGCCCTTGCTGTAGCCGACCAGCACGGTCGCAGCCGGACCGATCCCGGTCTCCGCCTGCGCCGAGGCGACGAGTGCCGCCACCTCATCGACGGCGGCGTCGACGCTGTCGGTCGGAGCGAGTTCGACGCCATCGGTGGTCCACCACCCGAAACCGGGCGGCACGCGGTGGGGGGCGCGGGGGTCGAGCACCACGGCCGCCAATGGCAGCGGTACGAGGGTCGCCATCTGGGCCTCATCGGACCCGTAGCCGTGCAGACGGACCACCAGCGCCTCCCGCCCGTGGTCCTCTCGGAGAACGACGGGCGGTCGGCGCCGACGGAACCTCACGCCGCGGCCAGCTTCGCGAGCTGCTTGCGTTTCTTCTTCGACACCTCGCCGCGCTCGACGTAGTTCGTGAGCTCCTCGAGGTAGGTGTTGAGCGTCTGCTTGAGCTTCACCGCGAACACTGGACCCATCACCTTGCCGACCGCGTTGGTCTGCAGGGTGATGTCGAGGGTCACCTCGCTGCGGTTGCTGCCCGCGGGGCGCACCGCGACGTGGTTCTGGGCGAGCGTGATGAACGACGGCATGCCGGTCACCTGGAAGGTGAACTCGGTGTCGGCCTCGGAATACTGCGTGAACGTCTCCTTGAGATCGCCGAAGCCGGGCGTGGCGCAGACGCGGCCGCCGACGGTGGCACCCTCGGGTACCGAGGCCTCGACGTTGGGGCCCGAGTCGGCGACGGCCGACGACCACTCGCCGACCTTGTCGAAGTCGTGGGCGACGACACCCCAGACCGTGGCGACCGGTGCGTCGATGATGGTGGACGTGGTGAACTGCATGGGGGTTTCCTCCACCGACGGGGTTCGGAACCGCCGGTGAGTGGAGTGAACGCCCGGAAGGGGTGATCGGCCGTCCCCCGAACGGGGGAAGGGCCGGCGAAACGCCGACCGCGGCGATGTCGGCTAGACGCCGCAGCCGACCTCGATGGCCACGACCGGGCCGAGGTCGTCGTTCACGTACTCCCAGGCCTGGGTCCACGAGCCCTCGTAGTAGAAGCCCTGGGTGACGATCTCCATCTGGCCGTCGCCGTCGAGGTCGAGCACCGCCGGGACCCGGAACACCTCGATGAAGCCGAACTCGTCCGGCGCCAGTTCCGGAACGCGGGCGAAGCCCAGCAGTGCCTCCTGCACCTCACCCTCGATGACCTTGCGCAGGTAGGCGACGCTGTAGTCGCCCTCGGCCGCCCCGATCAGCTCGCCCGATACCAGCCGCTCGGCGACCACGATGACCTCGTCGACGCCGTCGCCTTCCAGATCGACCCGGATGACCTGCAGCAGCTGCGGATCCGGATCGTCGACCCCGAAGGGAGCCAGGAGGTCGCGGGTGGCGTCCTTGTAGGTCGCGTTGTCGGTCGGCAGGACCTCGACGGCCTGCGGGAAGAGATCCCACCCGCCCGACACGCCGATCGGGAAGTCATAGGGCCAGGCATCGGCGGTGATGCCGAGATCGATGTAGGGGATCTCGCCGAAGCAGCCCGGCTCGGATGCGGTTCCGGCAGCCGTGCCCGTCTGCCCCTCGGGACGGATCAGTCGGTACTCGTCACCGGCGGCGGCCGGGACGGCTCCGGCGTCGTTGGCGGAGAGCACGCCGTCGGTCACCCAGCCGAGCACGCCCTCCGCGGCGACGAACACGCCGGTGACGGGAGGCGGCGGCTCGGTCGTCGTCGTGGTGGTGGTGGTCGTCGACTCGGTGGTCGTCGTCGACTCGGTGGTCGTCGTTGCGGCCTCGGTGGTCGTGGGCGCCTCGGTGGTGGCGGGCGCCTCCGTCGTCGTGGTGGTCCCCTCCGTCTCGGTCGCCGCGTCGTCGTCGCCCCCGCCCGAGACGAGCAGGCCGACGAGCACACCGACGATCAGGAGGAGAGCCGCGATGATCCCGAGAAGCGCACGTTGGTTCATGCCCACGACCGTAGACGCGACGGAGCCGCACCCGGGGGTGCGGCTCCAGTCACGGTCTGACTGCCGACGAATCAGCGATCACGCGTCAGCCTCAGGCGAGGGCGGCGCCGATCGTGTTGGTCAGCAGGGTGGCGACCACGTACGGGTCGGCGTTGGCGTTGGGGCGACGATCCTCGATGTAGCCCTTCTGGTCCTGCGCGACCTGCCACGGGATGCGGATCGAGGCGCCACGGTCGGAGACGCCATAGCTGAACTGGTCGAAGCGCTGGGTCTCGTGCGCGCCGGTGAGGCGATCCTCGATGCCCACGCCGTAACCCTCGAGGTGCTTGGCGGGGACACCCTCGGCGCCCATGGCCTCGCACGCAGCGATGATCGGGTCGTAACCCTCGCGCATGGCCTTGGTCGAGAAGTTGGTGTGCATGCCGGCGCCGTTCCAGTCGCCCTTCATCGGCTTGGCCTCGATCGAGACCTCGACGCCGTGATCCTCGGCGAGACGGAACAGGAGGTAGCGGGCGACCCACAGGTGATCGCCGACGGTGACGGTGTCGGCCGGGCCGATCTGGAACTCCCACTGGCCGGGCATGACCTCGGCGTTGGTGCCGGAGATCGCGAGACCGGCCTCGATGCACGCGGTGGTGTGCTCTTCGATGAGGTCACGACCGTGGATCTTCACGGCGCCGACGCCGCAGTAGTAGGGGCCCTGCGGTCCGGGGAAACCGCCCGCGGGGAAGCCGGCCGGCCAGCCGGTCACCGGATCGAGGAGGGTGTACTCCTGCTCGAGACCGAACCAGGGCTCCTGGTCGCCGTACTTCTCGTAGGCCTCGCGGGCCGCAGCGCGGGTGTTGGTCGGGTGCGGCGACAGATCGGCGGTCAGCGCCGTCTCACACAGCACGAGGATGTCGTTGCCGCCGCGGATCGGGTCCGGGCACTGGAAGACGGGCTGCAGGACGACGTCGGAGTTGTCGCCGGAGGCCTGGTTGGTGCTGGAGCCGTCGTAGCCCCAGATGCCGGGCTCGGCGCCGTCGGCGAGGATCTTGGTCTTGGAGCGGATCTCTCGGGTCGGCTCGGAGCCGTCGATCCACAGGTATTCAGCCCGGTAGGCCATGTGGTTTTCCTTGTGTGTGCTCGGCAAGCAGGATTGCTTGAACGGTGCCGGTGTGCGGGATGCACGTCGGTTCTGTGCTGGGTTGCACGCCACTGACGGATCGGTGCCGTGCAGCACGGTGCGCCGTTGCACCGCGTCCTCTCCGACCCCTTCCGGAGGCGGTGAGCGAGCGGCATTGTTGCAGCTCGGGAGGGAGCGTTCCAGCCGGCAATTTCGCTGCTGTTGCTCGATTGTGAACGGAGTGTGAACGACCATGATTCGCTCTGGCGACGCTGTCAGGAACCCGGCACGCTGGCGAAACCATTGCACTGACCACCTCGGCGTCGCGCCGAGAATCCGGCACCCTGAACGGTGTCGAACCGTCCAAAGGGAGCCGTCATGAGCCGAGAGCAGGAGTACGTCCTTCGCACCGTCGAAGAGCGTGGTGTCCGCCTGATCCGTCTGTGGTTCACCGACGTGCTCGGCCAGCTCAAGTCGGTGGCGATCTCGCCGGCCGAGCTCGAGCAGGTCTTCGACGAGGGGGTGCAGTTCGACGGAACCGCGATCGACGGGTTCAGCCGCGTGCACGAATCCGACGTGCTCGCCCGGCCCGACGCCACGACCTTCGAACTCTTGCCGTGGGCGAAGGCCGATGAGCCGTCGGGCCGCATGTTCTGCAACATCGAGAGCCTCGACGACACGCCGTTCGACGGCGACCCCCGTCAGATCCTGCAACGCAACCTGGCCGCGGCGCGCGACAAGGGCTACACGTTCTTCGCCGCTCCCGAGGCGGAGTTCTTCTACTTCGAGTCGGGCGAGACCAACGGCCACGCGCCGAAGCCGATCGATCAGGCCTCGTACTTCGACCTCACCACCGCCGATGTGTCGAGCGACCTGCGCAAGACCACGATCCACATGCTCGAAGCGATGGGCATCCCCGTCGAGTATTCGTTCCACGAGGACTCGCCGAGCCAGCACGAGATCGATCTGCGCTACACCGAAGCCCTCGGCATGGCCGACAACATCATGACGTTGCGGCTCGTCGTGAAGAAGATCGCCCTCGATCGAGGCGTCTACGCAACCTTCATGCCCAAGCCGCTCAACGGTGTCCAGGGCTCGGGCATGCACACCCACCTGTCGCTCTTCGACGGCGAGACGAACGCCGACCACCGACAGGCCGTACTCGTCGTCGGCGTCGTGGAAGGCGT
>JBCBYI010000240.1:0-5454 GCA_039815945.1 Actinomycetota bacterium
TGCACCTGCCCTTGCTCGAGGCGCAGGGCAACATCGGCACGCCCGACGAGCCACCGGCCGATCCCGAGTTCACCGAGTGCCGACTCACGCCGCTCGGTATCGCCGCACTCAACGCCGAGCGGGGCGAGCTCGGTCCGCTCCCGATCGCCCTGATCAACGGCACCATGACCAGCGGCGGTGTCCACCCGCCCCACGACCCGACGCGGGTCGTCGCCGCCATTCGTGCCGCCACCGGCGACGCAACCGACGCCGAACTCGTCGAGCTGGTCGGGCCGCCCACCTTCCCGACCTCGCCGATCGTCGAGGTCGACACCGCTCGACTCGCGGCGGGCGAACGGGTCGGGTTGCGTCAGCGCGCCCATCTCGTCCACGTCGGCGACGAGATCATGGTCACCGGCCTGCCGCTGCGGTCGGGACCCGACCGGGCGACCGACGACCTCCTCGGCCGACTCCATCGCCAACCCACCGTCGGTGTCGACCACGTCCGCCCGAACGGCCTGCACGACCTCATCGTCACCCTGACGAGCGACGCCGACCCCGAGCAGGTGATCGAGCTGATGGGCGAGCTCCGCGAGCTCGACCGCAGCGATCACGTCCAGCTGCGCGAACCGATGGCCGTTGCGATCCGCCGCATCGCCGACGGCGGCCGCGACCTCGACCATCGCCTCGCCCTGATCGAGGCCGCGGCACGAACCTGACGGAATCAAACGAGCGCTCGACGCGTTCGTGATGACGTGCCCACCGCCTCACCCCCGGACGTCGTCGACGTCGTCGTGATCGGCGCGGGGATCGGCGGACTCCACGCCGCCCGTCTCCTCCACGAGGTCGGCCGAACGGTCGTGGTGCTCGAACGCCGCGACCGCATCGGCGGGCGGCTTCGCACCGACGAGCTCGCCGGCGCCCCGGTCGACCTCGGCGCGACCTGGTTTTGGCCGAACGAGCCGCGGGTCAACGCCCTCGTCGCCGAGCACGGCCTGCGGACCCACCCCCAAAACCTCGCCGGCGACGCGATCTACCACGAGCCGTCGGGCTCGAAGCGGGTCGACGGCAATCCGCTCGACGTCCCGTCGGGCCGGTTCAGCGACGGAGCTGCGAGCCTCGCTCGCGCCGAGGCCGCCCGCCTTCCCGTCGACGCGATCCGCCTCGCGACGACCGCGACCCAGATCGACGCGACCGGCGACGACCTCGTCATCAGCACCGACGACGGCACAACCCTCGCCGCCCGCGAGGTGATCGTCGCCCTGCCGCCCGCCCTCGCCGTCGCCGACCTCGCGTTCGTTCCCGCACTCGACCCGGCCGTCGCGGCGGTCGCCGCCGCCACCCCGGTGTGGATGGGCACGACGACCAAGGTCGTGATCCGCTTCGCCGAACCGTTCTGGCGGCCGGCCGGGCTCGCCGGTTCGGCGATCAGCCACTACGGACCGATGCGCGAGATCCACGACATGAGCGGGGCCGATGGCGATGCCGCACTGTTCGGCTTCGTCCCCCGCACCGGCGGCGCTGCGCCCGACGAGCCTGCGATCCGTCGCCAGCTCAGCGAGCTCTTCGGTCCCGGACACCCCGAACCTCTCGCGATCATGATCCTCGACTGGTCGACCGAACGGGCCACGACCCCGCCGGGCGCCGAGACGCTCACCGACTACGGCACCTACGGACACCGCGTCTTCCAGACACCGACGCTCGGCGACCGCCTGCACTGGGCGAGCACCGAGACCGCTCCCGTCAACCCCGGCCACATCGACGGCGCGCTCGCCGCCGCCGCTCGCGCCGCCGGGGCGATCCGCTCCCGTCACGAAAGCACCTTGCGATGACTACGACGCTCACCGATCTCCTCGCCGAGTACGACCGCTCGCTCGCCTACACGGCCTCGCTGATCGGCGGCCTCAGTGATGAGCAGATCCTGTGGCGCCCCCACGCGGACTCCTCCGCGATCGGCTGGCACCTCGGCCACCAGGCCGTCGTCGCCCACTTCATGATCCGCAACCTCACCGCCGCGGAGCCGTCGCCCGATCCCGAACTCGATGCGCTCATGGATTCCGCCACCGCCGAACGCGATCGAGGCGATCTGCCCGATGTGCCCCGGATCCTGGCCTACCGGGAGGCCATCGCCGAACGGGTCCACCATTGGATCGGGCGCATCGACGAGGGCAAGACCGGGGCACCGAACCAGCTCCGGATGATCGCCGGCAACCTCATGACCGCCGTGGTCAACCACGAGTATCAGCACTCGACGTGGATCGGTGAGGTGCGCGAGCGCGATCACGGTCTCGACCTGCCGCCCGCCGCCGAGTCACCGCTGCTGACCGTCGTCGACGGCTACACGATCCTCAGAACGTCGTGACCGTGCGCCGGCGGCGCCGCAGGTAGAGCAGCACCGCCACGATCGGGGCGGCCACCACGACGGCGGCGAGCACGACGCCGCCGAACACGAACGCGATCAGCAGCGCGAGCGACGTCGAACTGAACCCGCAACGCACCCGCCGATCCTCGAACTCTTCGGCGCTCACGACCTCGGGGTCCAGGCCGGTGAGCACGACCGTGCCGGGCTCGAGATCACCGAACCGGATCGTCACCGGTTCGCCGAAGAAGTCGGTGCCGCCGTAGTCGCCGTCGATCGTGATCACGTCGGCCGGTTCGAGCCCGGCGAGCACGTCGGCGGGGAACACGATGACCGCCTGCGGCTGGCGGTCGATCGCTTCGACGAACCCGATCCGGCCGCCCGGGTCGGTGCGGATCGTCGCGTCGGTGAGCCCTTCGTTGGTGCACGAGGACCGGACCTCGAGCGAGCCGTCCTCCTGCAGCGAGACCCCCATCAGCTGGGTCCCCGAGCAGCCCGAGGCGACGAGCACGAACCCGAGCACGAGAAGCCATCGATGCCGCCGCATCGGACCAGCATCCCAGAGTCGACCGCTCGCGCGCTGCCACCTACCCTGCCGCCATGGCCCGCCGACCGAACGTCGTCCTCATCAACTGTGACGATCTCGGCTACGGCGACCTCGGGTGCTATGGCTCCGAGGTGCACGACACCCCGAGGATCGACGGACTCGCCGCGGAAGGCGTCCGGCTGACGAGCTTCTACATGGCGTCGCCGGTCTGCACGCCGTCGCGCGGGGCGATGCTGACCGGCTCGTACCCGCCCCGTATCGGCTTCGACGACTTCGGCGGCCTGCACGTGCTCTTCCCGGGCATGCGATACGGCCTCAACCCCGACGAGCACACGATCGCCTCGGTGTTGAAGCAGGCTGGGTACGCCACCGAGATCATCGGGAAGTGGCACTGCGGCGACCAGCCCGAGTTCCTCCCGACCAACCACGGCTTCGACCGCTGGTTCGGGCTCCCGTACAGCAACGACATGGGCACCCAGGCGGGCGACACGATCGCCGACCACGCCGAGGCGATGAAGGCAGCCGGGTACTCGATGCCGCCCGTCCTGCCCTACCCGCCGCTGCCGCTGATGGACGGCGATCGGGTCGTCGAGAAGCAGCCCGACCAGACAATGCTGACGCGCCGCTACGTCGAGCGGTCGGTGGAGTTCATCCGAGAGCACGCCGACCAGCCGTTCTTCTTGTACTTCGCCCACATGCACGTGCACCTCCCGCTGTACGTCGAGGAGACCTTCCACGGCGGTTCCCGCAACGGGCCCTACGGCGCCGCCGTCCACGCAATCGATTGGGCCACCGGCGTGCTGCTCGACGAGCTCGACACCCTGGGCCTCGCCGACGACACGATCGTCGTCTTCACCAGCGACAACGGTGCGCTCGCCCGGCCCGGCGAAGGCAGCAACGGCCCGCTGCGGGGCCGGAAGGGACGCACGAGCGACGGCGGGATGCGCGTGCCCGGCATCGTCCGCTGGCCCGGGGTCGTGCCGGCGGGGGTCGACTGCGACGAGCTCACCACCGCCATGGACCTCCTGCCGACGCTCGCCCGGTGGGCCGGCACGACCCTCCCCGACGGCGCCGTCATCGACGGCCGCGACATCGCCGACGTCATCACCGCCGGCGCGGCATCGCCGCACGAGACGTTCGCCTACTACAACGGCACCTTCCTCGAAGCGGTCCGCGATCATCGCCACAAGCTCCGGGTCGTGCGGCGCCAGGGCGCCGAGCGGGAGGTGATCGCCGAGTTGTACGACCTCGTGACCGACATCGGCGAGACCACCGACGTGGCGCCCGACCATCCCGACGTGGTCGCTCGTCTCCACGCGGCAGCCGAACGCTTCCGGGCCGAGCTGGGCGACGGCGTCACGGGCGCGACGGGGACGAACCGACGGCCGCAGGGGGTCGTCGACGAGGCGACGACGCTCTGCCTGCTCGACGACGACAACCCGATGGTGATCGCGGAGTACGACCTCCCTGACCGTGGCTGAGCGCGCCGGGCCACTGTCACGCCCCCTGCCTACGATCGACAGCGGATGACCCACGTCGAGACCACGCCGTACGGCGCCGACGCCCACCGGGCGTTGGCGGCCGAGATCGCCCGGTTGAAGGGCGGCGATGCCTTGGGTCCGGTGTCGGTCGTCGTGTCGTCCAACCAGGTCGGCATCGCCGCCCGCCGGGCACTCGGGCGGGCCGGCGGTATCGCAGCGGTCACCTTCCTCACGCCGTACCGCCTCGCCGAATTGCTCGGTTCCGCCGCGGTGGCGGCCACCGGGCGGCGCCCCGTCTCCACTCCCGTGCTCGCCGGGGCGGTCCGCGCCGTGCTCGCCGACGATCCCGGCCACTTCGGCGGGGTCGCGACGCATCCGGCGACCGAACGCTCGCTCGTGCGAGCGCACCGGGCCCTGTCCGAGGTCGGCCCCGTCGGGCTCGACCGACTCGCTGCCACCTCCGCGCGTACCGCCGACGTCGTGCGGGTGCATCGCGCCGTCAGCGAGCGGCTGCGTCCCCGATTCAGCGACGAGCAGGATCTCGTACGGGCCGCGGTCGACGCCGTTCCCACCTCACCGCCCGTGCTGGTCGATCTCGGGCCCACGATCCTGTTCCTGCCACAGCGGCTCACGTCGAGCCAGGCCCACCTGTTGCGCGCCGTCGCCGAGCACCACCGACTGTCGGTCATCGCCGGGGTCACCAGCGCACCGGACGCCGACGCGGTCGTTCGCCGCTCGGTCGAGTCGGTCGGCGGCGAGTGGCCCGGCGGCCCTGCGGTCGTCCCCGCCATCGCCGACCACGCGATCAGCGTGTCCGACGCCGACGACGAAGTTCGTCACGCCCTCCGCCTCGTCGTCGACGCCGCCCGCCGAGGCACACCGCTCGGCCGCATCGCCGTGCTCTACGGCAATCGAGATCCCTACGCCCGACTGATCGGCGACGCGCTCGATGCGGCCGAGATCGCCTGGTTCGGCGCGTCGGTGCGCACCGCCGACACGTCGCTGCTCGGGCGGTCGCTGCTCGCGCTGCTCGCCCTCCCCGATCACGATCTCTCCCGCCACGACGTCGCCGCCTGGCTCGCCGGCGC
>JBCBYI010000241.1:0-5453 GCA_039815945.1 Actinomycetota bacterium
GGCGGCCTGGTCTTGCCGCTCGGAACCTCCGACGTTGCGACGCAGGTGTGGGACTGGGTCCTCGCTGACCCCGAAGCTGCGGCCTGGCTCGCCGGGGCGCCAGACGAGTGGGGGATGACGGTCAACCCGGTCTACGCGACCGACGCCGACGTGAGTCCGTTCGATTCGCCCTTCGGCACGCCGCTGCCGTCGTCGTTCCCGAAGAGCGATCCCTACTGCTTCCAGGAGGAGCCCCTGCCGGGGGGCGTGATCATCCCGCCACAGCTCTGCGGCACCGACTGGGTTCCGTACGCCACCGAGATCCAGGAGGCCGCTCGCATCGGTCGGACCGCCTCGCCCGACGCCCGGATCGTGCTCGATGTCTTCGCCCGCAGCACCTCCGATGTCTGGGACCGCGAGAGCCCGCAGCCACTCGGCAGCCGCGGCATGCTGGTACTGACCGACGTGCCGAGCGCTCGTCTCTTCGGCCTACAGGTCGCCGCACTCAGCCGGGCCGGGGACAACGACGACGACCGGGTCTTCATCCAACCCGACGACGACGGGCTGACGGCAGGCGTCGCGACGATGGTCGCCTCGGATACGCCGGGCGTGTACGTCCCCGATCCGCTCGCCGACGCGCCCGACGCCTACCCGCTCACTGCGCTGTCGCATGCCGCGGTCGCACCGGCCCGCCTCGACGACGAGGCTCGGGACGACTTCGGCGCCTTTCTCCGCTACGCCGCGGAGGGTGGCCAGTCACTCGGTTTCGGGCTGGGCGAGCTCCCGGTCGGATACGCCGAGCTGCCGGCCTCGATGCGCCTGCAGATCGTCGAGCTCGCGGACCGCGTCGAGAACTACAGCCCGCCGTCGACCACGACCACGACGACCACCACGACCACGGTGCCGAGCAGTTCGTCCGGTTCGAGCGGCTCGGGCTCCGGTGGGAGTTCGACACCCCCGCCGACGACCACCACGACGACGACCACCACCACCGTGCCGACGACGACGACCACGGCCACGACGACGACCACCGTGCCCGATGTGCTCGGGGCTGTCGAAGACGCCGAGCCGGAGCCGGTCTTTACGGCCGACCCCTCGACCCCGGCCGGCCGGTGGGCCGTTCCCATCCTCGGCTCGCTGTTCCCACTCTCCGCCTACGCCGCGCTCAGCATCCACAAACGTCCGCGGTACGAGCTCACCCTGGAGGAATCCTGATGTCCACCCGCCGTTTCGCCTCGTCGATCATCGTGATCGTCGGCGTCGTCCTCGCCTCGTTCGGGCCGGCGCACGCCCAGTCCGTCCCGGTCGAATCGACCCGAGCCGGGGCCGCCGAGATCGTCGCCGTCGACGGCGAGACGCCCGTGTCCAGCGGCGGGTCTGACGCAGACTTCCGACTCCGTCTCCCCGTCGGCTCCACCTGTCCGGGCGACACCGCCAACGACGGGTTCCAGACGTCGGGCTTCATCATCCCCGAGAACGAACCGGTCGCCGATCTCGTCTTCGGCATCGTCAACCCGCTCCCGGAGGACAGCGGTCGACTCTTCTCGCTTCGTGACCGGACGCAGCCCTGGATGAACGAGAATCTGCCGCAGAACGTCGACGCCGGTCAGCCCGCAGTAGTCGGTGAGTTCCCCGTGTTCACGTTCGCCACCTTCCTCCCCGGCGAGATCCCGGAGGGGCGCTACCGAATCGGGCTCACTTGTTCGTTCATCGGGCGCCCGTCGGGCGGCTACTGGGATGCGCTCGTCGACATCGCTGCCGATGCCGACGACCAGCCAGGCGCCCTGCGCTGGACCGTGGTCGAGGCCGACGACACCGCCGTCGCGCTCGACCCCGAAGACGGAGGCACCGCCACGACCACCTGGATCGTGATCGGCCTCGGGCTCGCCGCGGTCTTCTTCCTCATCGTCTCGATCATCAGCGGGCGCAGCCGTGACGCCGAGCCCGCCAAGGAGCACACCTCATGAGTTTCCATCACCGGCTTCGCCGGACCATCGGCATCATCGGATTCGTCGCGTCCGGCTCGTTGCTGGCGCTCAACGTCATGGCCATCACGTCCGGCGACCCTGCCGGTGCGGTCAACGACTTCGCCGGCATCCTCGCAGTTCGCGAACCGTCCGGCCTGAACCCGGCGCTGAAGACGTCGGGCGCCGCCGCCGACGAGTTCACGTTGACCCCGCCCGCCAGCGACAACGCCTGCTCGGGCGACACCGCATCGGACGGCTATCAGGTCAACGGCTTCATCCTCTCGTCGGACCAGGACCCGACGACCCTCGTCTTCGACACGATCTTCGGTGTTGCCGACGGCGCCGGTGTGCGCCGCGGGCTGCCGAAGGGCACGGGCTTCGCCATCGGCGCGAGCGCGGCGTCCGAACCGTTGGGGCTCGTCACCGACAACGGGCCGTTCAATCTCGGGCTCTGGAGCGCGTCGGATCTGCCGGAGGGGGACTATCTCATCGGGTTGGCCTGCGCCTTCGAAAACAACACGATCATCGACAAGTTCTGGTACGCCGAATTCACGATCACCCACGATGCCGGCGACCCGGGTGGCTTCACGTGGACCGTCAACGCATCGACCGCGACGACGACCACGACGACCACCACCGTCGCGACGACCACCACGACAACCGGCGCGACCACGACGACGACCACGGGTGCGACGACCACCACGACCGCTGGCGTGACCACGACGACGACCACCGCAGCGGCGACGACGACCACCGTCGCAACCCAGGTCGGCGGCGCGCAGCAGACCAACGATCAGCTCGCGTTGACCGGCCCGACCGAGGCAACGCCGGTACTCGCCTTCTTCGCGGCGATGATGGTGATCTTCGGTCGCATGGCGATTCTGGGGAGCCGGCCGATCGAGGTCCTGCCCGCCGAGGACTCGTGACCGCGACCCTCGAACGTCCGGCTGCGCCGATCGTCGAGTCGCGCACGGAGCCTTCGTCGGGCGCGGCGCGCCCGGTGCCGCCCCTCGCGCCCCGTCGGGCCCTGCTCCGCGGTGTCTTCGTCTCGTTCGCCCTGCTGGTGCTCTTCTTCTTGTTGCACCTGCTCCTCCTCGGGCGCTTGCAGCACAGCGCCGCCCAGGCCCAACTGTTCGACGACTTCCGCGACGCGGTCGCGCAGGGAACCGCTCCGGTGGGGCCCACCGACTTCGATGGTGTGGCCTTCGAGACCGGCACGCCGGTCGCCCGCCTCCAGATCCCGCGGATCGGGCTGGATCAGATCGTCGTCGAGGGTACGACCGCCGAGGTGCTCGTCGACGGGCCCGGTCACCGGCGCGACACACCGCTCCCGGGTCAAGCGGGCGTGAGCCGAGTCTTCGGCAAGCGGACGAGCGCCGGCGCGGCCTTCGGTCGGCTCGGCGAACTCACGGCCGGCGACGCGATCACCGTCACGACTGCGCAGGGCGTGTTCGAGTTCCGCGTCGTCGGCTCGCGAACGCAGGGCGACCCCATCTCGCCACTGGCCTCGGTCGACGCCGCTCGCCTCACGCTCGTCACCGCAGGCGGGCCCTGGTACGCCCCCGACGGCGTCTTTCGGGTGGACGCCGATCTCGTCGGCGATGCGGTCGGTGGCCCGAGCCGGCTCGTGACCGCCGCGGAGCTCGCTCCCGCAGAGCTGCCCAACGGCACCGACGACACTGAACTCTGGATCCTCGCGTTCTCGCTGCAGCTCCTGCTCGTTCTCTCGGTCGGCGCGGTCTGGGCCTGGCACCGCTGGGGTCGGCCGCACGCCTGGATCAGCTTCGTCCCGCCGTTGCTCTTCGTCGCCTCGCTCTCGGCGACCCAAGCCACCCGCCTCCTTCCGAATCTGCTGTGACCTGAGGAATCTCATGATGAATCTCAACCCTGCCGACGCCCCGCTTGCGGAGTTCACGGATGCGATGGTCGTCGAGGTGCGCAGCGGTGATCCGCGGTCGGGCGACGCCGATGTCGTCGTGCTGCACTCGGCTCGAGTGACGGTGACGGCGGAGAAGGTCGTCGCCTCCGGGCCGCCCGAGTGGACCTGGATGCTCGACGACCTCCATGCCGTCCACCACGGATCGTTCTCGACATGGACGATCCTCGAGGTGCCCGACATCGAGGGTTTCGGCGTTGCCGTTCAGCCTGCGGACCTCGAACACTTCCGCGGCCTTGTGTCGGGGCTGGTCGAGGTCGGTCCCGCCACCACGACCTCGTGGGCGGAACCGGAGCCGGCGCTCGCCCCCGAGATCGACGTGGTGCCCGATCCAGAACCGGCCGAGCTCGTCGAGCTGGAATCCGCCGAGCCCGTCGATCTGGAGCCGACGCCGGACCCCGTCGATCTGGAATCGGCCGAGTCTGTCGATCTGGAGCCGACGCCGGACCCCGTCGAACCGGAGCCGATGCCGTTCGTCGAGGTCGCACCCAGCCCGGTCGAGCCCATGGAACCGGTCGTCGACGACACGATCGATCTGCGTCCCCCGGTCGATGGCTCCGAGGTCGTGGAGTCGGCCGACCCGGCCGTCGCCGGTGTCGTCGCGCCCCCTGCCCCCCGTCCGAGGCCGATCGCGCCGGCACCGGCGTTCGCCGAACCGGTCGCCTCGGCACCCCGCCGGGGCCGTTCGGTGATCTCCGATGTCGCCGAGCTGCACGGCGCGACCTCGCTCGCCGCCCTCAGCGCCCGAGAGATCTCGGCGTGGTTCGGGTCGCGCCAGGTGCTCGACCGGGTGTCGCTCGAGATGGAGGCGGGCCAGGTCACGGCCCTGATCGGCCCGTCGGGCTGTGGCAAGTCGACCTTCCTTCGAATCCTGAACCGCATGCACGAGATGATCCCGTCGGCCCAGATGGCCGGCGAGGTCGTGTTGGACGGGCAGGACGTCTACGACCATCAGCGCAAGATCACCGACGCTCGGCGAGACATCGGCATGGTCTTCCAGAAGCCGAATCCGTTCCCGGCCATGTCGATCTACGACAACGTGCTCGCGAGCTTCAAGCTCACCGGGGTGAAGGCCACCCAGGACGTCAAGGACGAGGTGGTCGAGTCGACCCTCACCAAGGCGGGTCTCTGGAACGAGGTGAAGGATCGCCTGCGACAGCCCGGCGGTGGCCTGTCGGGCGGTCAGCAGCAGCGGCTCTGCATCGCTCGTGCCCTCGCGATCCGGCCCCGCGTGTTGTTGATGGACGAGCCGTGTTCGGCCCTCGATCCGACCTCGACGAGGCGTATCGAGGAAACGATCGTCGAGCTTGTGCGCGAGGTCACCATCGTCATCGTGACCCACAACATGCAGCAGGCCGCACGCGTGTCGGACCAGTGTGCGTTCTTCCTCGCCGAGCACGGAACCCCCGGCGTGATCGTCGAGCACGGCGACACCGACGCGATGTTCAGCGAGCCGCAGGACAGCCGCACGTTCGACTACGTCAACGGTCGTTTCGGCTGATCTCGCGGTCCCGCGCGGCCCGCGCTGGAGAGGCCGCGATGCGTGAGATGTGCGGCCACGGCACGCGGTC
>JBCBYI010000242.1:0-5435 GCA_039815945.1 Actinomycetota bacterium
ATCGGACCGACGACCACCTGGTCGCGTCCGTTCTCCTTGGCGACGTAGAGGCAGTCGTCGGCGAGGGCGACGAGCTCGTCGAGCGTCTGCGCCGCGGCGCTGTCGACGACGCCGATCGACACGGTCACGTCGGGCACATCGGTGCGACGGCAGGCGGCGGCGAGGTTCTCACGGACCCGCTCGAGCACGAGCTTCGCTTCGCCGGCGGTCGTGTCGGGAAGATGGAGGACGAACTCCTCGCCACCCCAGCGTCCGGCCCAATCGTCGTCGCGGACCGACTCGCGCAACACCTCGGCGAACATGCGCAGCGCTCGGTCGCCGGCCTCGTGGCCGTGGGTGTCGTTGAGCTGCTTGAACCGGTCGAGGTCGGCCATCGCGATCGACGAGCGCTCCCGCCGGCCGAGTGCGGCGCCGACATGATCCTCGGTCGCCCGCCGGTTCGGCAGGCCGGTCAGGGCGTCGGTGTTGGCCTGGATCTCGGCCTTCATGAACGAGCGGATCGAGCCGAGACGGACGGCGGACTGACCGGCAACCATCTCGAGGGCGCTCATCGTGACGGCGTCGGGGGTCCACCCTCGCTCGCCCGTGACGTGGAGCACGCCCATCGCGTCGCCCATGAACGACACGGGCACGCATGCCCCCGCCAGCTCACCGCGATCGGCGAGGTGGGGGCAGGCCCGCAGCGAGGTCGAGTCGTCGTAGTGCATCGAGCTGGCTCGGCGCACCGCCGGGCACGACCACGGCGAGGTCACGCCGCAACCGGGTGCTGCGAAACCGGGGTTGGAGACCACGGCCCGCAGATGCGCCTTCGACGAGTCGGCCAGGAGGAGTTCGGCCGGGTTCTCGGCGACGACTCGGCGGAGGCTGCGCTCGACGACCTCCAGCACGCCAGCCTCGGACTCGGCGGTCTCGAGACCCTCCGTGAGCCGGGCGGTGAGGTCGCGGAGCATGCCCTCTTCGTTGTGTCGGCGTTGGGCGGTGAGGAAGGCGTCTCGATCCGCGGTCAGCCGGACGACCATGGGCCGACCGACGACGATCAGCCGGACGAAGCCGGCGAGGACGGAGGCGACGGCGATGGCGAGGCCGACAGTCCGGATGAGTGACGCCGTGTCGCCGATGTCGTCGGCCGCGTCGACCGACCGTTCCCCGAGCGGGCCGGCGACGGCGTCGAGCGAGGCGATCGCCCGTTCGACGGCGACGTCGACGGTGGCGTTGGTGAAGCCGGGGCTCACGGTCGCTGCCACCTGGGTCAGGAAGGAGGCGGCAGAGTCGACCTCGTCGATCGCCTCGTTCATCGCGACACCCAGCGGAACGACGTCGCCACCCGCGAGGGTCACCTCGAAGTCGGCGAGTCCGGGGTCGATCACCAGGAGTTCGACGAAGCGCGCCTCGATCCGGTCTTCCAGCCGTTGCAGTTCGACGCGGTCGTCGGCGGCGGCGACGGGATCGGTCTCCGCGGCGAGCGCCGCGATCTCGACTTGCAGCCGCACGAGATCGAGCTGCTGCGCGTCGATCGCCGCGACCCGGTCGTGGCCGTCGTCGAGGCGCTGGGAGGCGTAGTAGGAGGTCGCCCCCACGAGCGCGGCGAGGAGCACCGTCGTGGCGAATCCCATGGTGACACCACGGGTCATGCGGTCCAGGGGGTTGGCTCGTTTCGACCGAAGCCGACGGATTCCTCTCACCCTCGTACCGTCGGCGAGGGGCGAAGATCACTTCATGGCGCCTTGACCAACGTCAGGACCGATAGGGCCGTTGGACCCACACTCCCGGAAATCGGGGTTTTTCAGACCGCCGGCAGGCGAAGGGACGGGTCGGCCCCGACATCGAGCGGCGAAGGACCATCGGCCTGCAGCCGCCACCACGCGGCCGCAGCCACCATGGCCGCGTTGTCGGTGCACATCGCCCGGCTCGGCAGGAAGGCCCGATAGCCGTCCTCGACGCACACATCGAGCGTCTTCTCCCGCAGCCGGGAGTTGGCGGCGACCCCACCGGCGAGGCACAGGCCCTTCGCGCCAACCTCGCGTGCGGCGCGCCGGGCCTTGCCGACGAGCACGTCCGCGACTGCCTCCTGGAACGATGCGGCGACGTCGTCGATGTTCACGTCGGGGTGCTTGCGGACATGGTTGACGACCGCGGTCTTGAGCCCCGAGAACGAGAAGTCCCAGCCGTCGTTGGCCATCGCCCGGGGGAAGCGGATGGCGGTCGGATCGCCGTCGACGGCCATCCGGTCGATGATTGGCCCGCCCGGGTACCCGAGATCCATGAACCGGGCGACCTTGTCGAAGGCCTCGCCCGCGGCGTCGTCGAGCGTGGATCCGAGCACTCGGTAGCGCAGATGATCCTCCATCACGATCAGCATCGTGTGGCCGCCGCTCACGAGCACGATGACGAGCGGCATCTCCAGATCGGGCTCCTCGAGGAAGGCCGCGTAGAGATGCGACTCGAGGTGATTCATCGCGATGAAGGGCACGTCCCACACCAGCGACATCGCCTTGGCGGCCGACACCCCGACCAACAGGGCGCCGACCAGACCCGGCCCGTGGGTGGCGGCGATCGCGTCGACCTCCGCGTCGTCGATGCCGGCCTCGACGATCGACTGGGCGATCACCGGCATGATCGACTCGACGTGGGCCCGGCTCGCCACCTCGGGCACGACACCGCCGTAGCGCTGATGGAGTTCGATCTGGCTCGACACGACCGACGACATGACGTCGGTGCCGCGCCGCACGACCGCGGCCGCCGTCTCGTCACAGCTGGTCTCGATGCCGAGGATGCGATCGGTGCTCATACGGAGGACTCTCTTTCGTCTGACGTCGGCCCATCCGAAGCGGGCGGCCCCGTCGCTGCAGCGGCGGCGACCTCGTTGATCCGTGCCTGCGACGCCGGCGATCGGAGGTCGTCGAGCCACATGATCAAGGCGTCGTCGGTGGGCGCCGAGTAGTAGCCGGGCCGGATCCCGGCCGGCGCGAACCCGAGCCGGGCATACACCCGGTGGGTGGCACGATCCGCAGCCCGGACCTCCAGCGTCGCGGCGGTTGCGCCGGCGGCGGCGCCCGCCCGGAGGAGATCGACGAGAAGTCGGGTCGCGTGGCCGCGACCGCGATGCTCCGGATGCGTGGCGACGTTGGTGACGTGCAGCTCGTCGAGGAGCTGGAGGGTCCCCGCATGGGCCACGACGGTGCGGTCGTCGACGACGACGAGATGGTTGCGATCGGCGCCGGCGAGCTCCTTGCGCCACGCCGCCGCACTCCACTGGCGGCTGTGGCTCACGCCGTCGATCGCCATCACCGCCTCGATGTGGCGGCCCGCCATCGGCTCGATCGCGGCGCTCACGATCCCGGGGTGTCCCACTTGGCGACCGCGTCGGGGCGACGCAGATAGAGCGGCTCGATCTCGTCGGGACGGACGAACTCCTCGCGGAGCGCCCGGGCGTGGGCGAGGCTCACGAGGGCCGAGGCGGACGGGAACGCGTGCAGGTCGTCGGCGATCTCCACCCCGCTGATGTCGTCGAAGAGGCCTCGGTGGGCGACGGCCCCGTCGCCGACGAGAAGCACGTCGGCATCGTCGGCCACGATCGTCGAACGGAGCTCCTCGGGAGTGCCGACCGCGGGCTCGGTGATGCGCTGCACCCCACCGGGCACCGGCTGGTACGACGCATGGAAGACCTCCCCGCGACGGGCGTCGACTGCGGCGATGATCATGCGATCGGTGTGGCCGACCGGAAACGCCAGCAGGTCGAGCGACGTGACGCCGATCATCGGGACCCGCAGCGTGGTGGCCATGGCCAGGGCCGTGGTGACCCCGACCCGCAGGCCGGTGAAGAGGCCCGGCCCGACATCGATCGCGATCGCGCCGATCTCGGAGAGCGTCACGCCCGCTTGCTCGGCGACGAATTCGATCTGCGGGGCGAGCGACTCGGCGTGGCGCCGGCCGCGTGACGAATGGGCCGAGGCGATCGTGCCTTCGTGGCCGCCGATGGCGCAGCCGACTCGGGCGGTCGCGGACTCGATGCCGAGGATCAGCATGTCGCCTTCCAGGGCTCGAGTCGCCGGGCGAGCTCCGGCAGCCGAGCGGACCAACGCTCCCCGACTGCCGCGAGTTCGAGGCGGCGATCGTCGTCGCCGTCGCCCAGCAGGATCCGGATCTCGAGCAGGTCGGCGGGCAGCGCCGGAAGGATGTTGTTGCCCCACTCGACGAGGGTCACGCCGTCCTCGAGCAGCTCGGGGATGGCGAGATCCTCGGCGTCGCCGAACTGCTCGATGCGATAGGCGTCGAGATGGTTGACGACGAGCTCGCCGACATAGCGGTTGGCGAGGGTGAAGGTCGGGCTGGTGACCGGCTCGGTGACGCCCAACGCTCGAGCGAAGCCCTGGGTGAAGTGGGTCTTGCCCGCTCCGAGATCACCGACGAGGACGAGGAGGTCGCCGTCGCCGACCAGCGCAGCGATCTCGGCCGCCACGGCCTGGGTCCCGGCGACGTCGCGGGTGGCGCAGGTGATCACCCTTCGAGGCTACCGACCGTGCTCCGGATGGCCGTCTCGACGGCGACGACGGCCAGCATCCGCACCTGGTCGACCGGCGCCTCCACCGCTCCCGTCGCGGCGGCGACGAACCCGTCGCCGTCGCTGCGCATGTGCGGCGGGAACACTGCCCGAGCCAGCCCGTCGTGGGCACCCTGGGCGACGACGAGGCAGTCGCCGGCGTCGAGCGCGGCGTTGGTGACGACCACGCCGATGACGGTGTTGGTGCCGAGCGGATCGTCGGCGATCGGCCAGGCCGTCTCGCCCGCCCGGATCCGTGCCGGATCCGCGCCGTCGTCGATGTCGCCGACCGCGTTGACCGCGACGATCGCCGAGACGGCCAGATCGGCGTCGGTCATCGTGGCGATCCCGAGTCCGGCGTCGACGGCATGGTCGGCGCCCCGCCACTTCCCGACCGTGGCGCCGGCTCCGGCACCGACACGGCCCACCTCGGGATCAGCGGTGACCGAGGCGAGGGCCAGCCGGCCGTGCTCGGCGGTCGGACGTACGGAGGCGTCGCCGACACCGAGGTCGTAGAGCGACATCCCGACGACGATCGGGACGACGCCGTAGGTCGTCTCGAATCCGATCTCGGCTTCGCCGAGCGCGTCGGCCACCCCGCCCCCGGCAGCCAGCCCGTAGGCCGAGCCGCCCGAGAGCACCACCGCATCGAGTCGGCCGACGCGTCGGGTGGGGTCGAGCAGGGCGAACTCGCGGGTGGCGGGTGAACCGCCGCGGATCTCACCGGAGGCGGTCGCCCCCTCGGGCAGGCGGACGACCGTGCACCCGGTTCGGGCTTCGAGATCGGTCCAGTGCCCCACGGTGACGCCGTCGACGAGTCGCATGCGACGACGTTAGGCGCCGGGGGTCATCGCCGGAGGAGTTCGTCGAGGCCCACCCGGTCGCTGGAACTGGT
>JBCBYI010000243.1:0-5422 GCA_039815945.1 Actinomycetota bacterium
GGCGAAACCACGTTCGTTCGTGCTCGGACGACCGCCCCCAGCACCGTGCTCCGGGTCAGCGGCGACGCACTCCGACCGACGTCTCCCGCCTGGTCTCGGGGTGGATGTCGAAAACCTCGAGCGCGCCCTCGAGAACGACGAGCAGATCGGGCTCGCGGTCGCCTTGTTCAACCAGAACGGTGCCGGCTGGAGCCTCGACGATCACACCGAAGGGCTTGAGGCGTTCGAGCTGATCATCGCTGAGGGTGATGAGCGTCTCGCTCGTCGGCTCCGACATCACCGCAGCCTAGGTGCAAGGAGCGCTACCCGGGGGCGGGTGTTCGGCGATCGCAGATGCTGTCGAGGAACTGCTTCACGACGGCCGAAGTCCGCCACTCTTCGCGCTTTTGTTGACACCTCTCGCACGATCAGGAATGGCCGCAACGTCCTGACCAGGCCATTCAGGGTTGGCTGCGGGACTATCGGGCGCTGCTGTGCACGACTCCGCCGGATGCCGGGCGGGTTTGTCAGCTGGGAGGCTGCCCCGGGATCATCGGGAGCGACGAGACCCGGCTGCACGAACGACCACCTGTCATACTGCAGCGATGGGTATCAGACGAGTCGTCACCGGGCATGACGAGTACGGCAAGGCCGTCTTCACCTCCGACGACACGGTCGAGCCGATTCTCGGCCGCGTGTCCCTCATCTGGGCCGAGGACACCCCCGCACGTTTCCCCGACGATGGCTCGGTCCGGGACGAACTCACTTCGTTCTTCCCGCCGGTCGAGGGCTGCCGATTCGGTTTCGTGACCTACCCGCCCGATGCAGCGGCTACAAACGACGACATCGACCCCGACGTGGTTGGGAAGATGATGGACGAGCACCTGCCTGGTCTTGCAGCGCACATGGAACCGGATCTGCCCGGGATGCACACGAGCGCAACTCAGGACTTCGCCATGGTCGTGTCGGGTCGGATCGTCCTCGAGCTCGACGGCGGCGTCACGAACGAGCTCGGCCCAGGCGATGTCATCGTCCAGAACGGCACGCGTCACCGCTGGCTCAACCCGTTCGACGAACCCTGCATCACCGTCGCAATGATGAGGGGCGCCGCACACGACGGCGTCCCGCCGCATCGTTAGAGACCACGCTCACACCGGAGGAGCCGGCCACCGAGAAGGCGCAGCGCTACTACGAGAAGAACCTCGACACCATCGGTGAGGGCATCCAGCGCGGTCTCGCCACTGGCGCCAACCAGCACTTCACCTTCGGTCGCTACGAATGCGGCCTCCACTACGGGCAGCGCTCGATCGATGCCGCGCTGGCCGGCGAACTGAGGCTCTGACGCCGAACCGTCCTTCGACGGTTCCGTCGGTTCGGTCCACTACGAACGCTGGCTCCCGGCCGACCCGCCGACCTCGAGCGGCTCGTGGCGATCGCAATCGACGCGGCACGGCCGGGCCTGCGCAGGTCGTCTGCGCCGGCGCGTCGAACGGTGTCGACGTCGATTCCCACCTGTTCCCGGTGCTTCCGCCCACAACCGACGACAACATGAGCACGTTCCTGATGGGGTGTTCCTGCTGCGCTCGAGCGGGCGGGCGAGGGTTCGGCTCGGCGACGCTCTGGGTTGCCGACGCCTCCGTCATGGCGACGATCCCGTCGGGGAACACCAATCTCGGCACCGTCATGGTCGCCGAGCGCATCGCCCGCACGATGCTCGAGACCGACGCCGGCTAGGGGCCTGCGCCGTGCGAAACTGCGGCCATGAGCGACGTCAAGATCAATGCCGTCACCGTCCCCGAGGGAATGGGCGACGACTTCATGGAGCGGTTCGCCAAACGGGCCGGTTCGGTCGAGAGCCAGCCTGGCTTCGAGGAGTTCCTCCTGCTCAAGCCGACCGACGGCACGGGCGTCTTCTACGTCTTCACCCGCTGGGAGTCCGACGAGGCATTCGAGGCGTGGATGAGCGGGAGCGATTTCCGCCGCGCCCACGGTTCCGAAGGCGGCGGCGAGGCCCGCCCCGCCGGTCCGCCCGGCGTGTCGGCCGAGTTGCTCGCCTTCGACGTGGTCGAACGGGTCACGCCACCGAGCTGACGCTGCGCTCCTCGCTCGGCTTCGCCGCATTAGCGAGCCGAGCGGTCACCGAGATCGAGATCGGGATCCGCCGGGCGATCAGTACCGACGGATACGAGCCCAGCCCCACCGCCTGACGGTCGAGGACGAGATCGGCTCGCACGGCGGCGGTGTCGCCCTGGACCCGAGCATCGGACACCTCGATCATGATCGGATGATCGACACCCCTGACCGCGACGGTGCCGATCGCAACGGAACGGTCGGCGTCGATACGGACGTCTCGGCTGCGGAAGGTGAGGTGGGGGTGACGCTCGGCGTCGAGGCACGCCGGGCCGGTCGCCCAGGCGTCGCGCTGGACGTTGCCGCTCTCATAGGACGCGGCGTCGAGCACCGCCACGATCTCGGCGACCTGACCGTCGTCGTCGACCCGGATCGATCCCTCGACCAATTCGAGCGACGCCGGTGCGTCGACGATCAGGAGCTTGCGCACGGCCGCACGCACCGTCGTGTGAGCGGGGTCCATGGTCCAGGTTCCCGTCGGGAGCTGATCGAGGCGGTCGAGGGGGGTCATGGGCGGTCCAGTTCAGTTGGGTTCGGCGCGAGTATTGACCGGCGAGACTCCGACCAAACCCGACCGAGCCCGGCAGGGTGTGGCCGCATCCGCACGCCGTCGAGGCGCCGTAGACGACAACATGGCGACCCTTCCCGAGCCCACCCGCATCCTCCACCTCACCGGCTCACCCGTGAGCACGGGGTGGGCCGACCTGTCCCGGCTCTACGCCGGCAACGCCCTCGATGCGCTGACCGCCACCGAGCCGACCCGGCGCGGATGGTGGGAGCATCTGATCCTCGACGTTGCGCCCGACGGCACCTGGGCCTTCCCCGAGTCGCTGAGCGCCGAGCACCTCGCCCGAGCTGAGCGGCTCGGACGCGCCGACGCACTCGCCCGGCTCGCCTCGCTCGACATCGACGTCGGCGTCCCCCAGATGTTCTGCCCGCCCGGGCTGACCGACCACCGCTCCCTCCTCGCCCTCCTCGGCATCCCGTCGGTCGGCAACTCCGCAGCGGTCATGGGACTCACCGCCGACAAGGCCAAGACCCGCGCCGTCGTTGCTGCGGCCGGCGTGGCGGTACCGTCCGCCACCCTCGTGCGGCGCGGCGGATCCGCCCCGGCTCTCACCGCGCCCGTAGTCGTGAAGCCGGTCGACGCCGACAACTCGACCGGCGTGCGCCTCGTCGACGACACCGCAGCGCTGGCCGAAGCCCTCGACGCCGCGCTCGACGTCTCGACGGCGGCGCTGGTCGAGGCGTTCGTTCCGCTCGGGCGCGAAGTCCGCTGCGGCACGATTCGCCGCGACGGCGAGATCCTCGCCCTCCCGATGGAGGAGTACGCGGTCGACCCGGTCACCAAACCGATCC
Source organism: Actinomycetota bacterium (assembly GCA_039815945.1). Lineage (GTDB taxonomy): Bacteria > Actinomycetota > Acidimicrobiia > Acidimicrobiales > Aldehydirespiratoraceae > UBA11606. Next base: position 3,469 of record JBCBYI010000243.1, read on the forward strand.
GCGGTGAGGACGACAAGCTCGCCCGCAGCGACGACGGGGACCTCACGCTGGTGGCCAAGCAGGCGGCCTACGCCTGGATCGTCGACGACGACGATCCGGCCGCCCCGGCGGTGTACGAGCTCGCGCGTACGGTTCACGAGGCGATCGGTGCCCGCCACCACGGTCTCGTCGACGTGCGGATCGACCCCGCGGGCACACCGTGGTTCCTCGAGTCGGGACCGTACTGCTCGTTCGCCCCGAGCTCGGTGGTCGTCGCCATGGCGGCGGCGGCCGGGGTCGGCTTGGTCGATCTCTTCACCGATGCCGTCGAGTTGGCGATGAGCGGCGCGACCGAGGTCGTGCCGATGGCGTCGACCGTCTGAGGCCGCCGACCGTTCCCTCAGTGGGCGGCGGGCTGCGGCGAGCGCCGCTTGGTCTGCACGATGGCATCGCCCACCGGCACGAGCAGCACGACCGTGATCACGCCCGTGATCCCGGTCGCCGACAGCCCGGTCAACAAGAATCCGGCCGCCGTGATCACGACGCCCGCTGCGAGGTAGCCGACCACCCGTCGCTTCTGGCTGAGCGTGGTCAGGGCGTCGTCGACACCGAACGTGATCAATGACTGGCCGACGAGGAAGATCGCAGCCGCGCCCGTCAACAGGAGTCGGTACTCCTCGGTGACCGCCTCGCCTGGATAGCTGATCGTCTCGGCGAACAGCTTCTTCGCGGCGACGCCGAACATCACCAACGCCACGGCCAAGAACAGATGGCCGTACAGCCAGGCCAGCGGTTTGACGTCGGAGGAGAGGTCGTAGAGCTCGCCGGCACTGTCGGAGAAGTGCAACCACCACAGGGTGAACAGCCCGGTGAGGAGCACCGCGCCGAACACGATCTGGTCGAGCCCGAGTGAGGTGCCCTGGGCATCGTCGAGGACCTTCACGAACGCCTCGCCCAACACGATGATCGTGAAGATTCCGAACCGTTCGACGAGGTGATGGTCGTCGGGCAGCCAGGCTCGGGTCTCACGAAGCGACGCAGGGCTCGCAAAGAACACGATCTCGAACGCGATCGCGACGAGCCAGGCGATCCAGCGCACGTCCTCGGGCAGGGCGATCGATCCGAGCCAGATCGCAATGCCGCCGACGATGCCGGTGAGATAGACGACGGCGAGCTTCCGGCTCTCGGGATGCGCACGATAGGAACGGACCCACATCACCACGAGGAGGGACCGCACGAGAACGAACGCGAGGGCGAACTGGGTCGACAGCCCGCCGAACGCGTCGCTCACGCTCAGACCCATCGCGGCGACACCGAAGATCTGCACGAGCACCAGCAGCCGGTGGGTCACGTCGTCGACGTAGTAGCGGTTCTGGTACGCCGTCTCGCCGCTCCATGCCCACCAGATGACGAACATCAGCACCAGGAAGCGACCGAAGCCGGTCCAGTCGAGATTGCTGCTGAGGAAGTTGCCGATCTGGATCAGGGTGGCGACGTACACCAGGTCGTAGAAGAGCTCGAGCCAGCCGATGGCACGGTCGGTGTGCTTGTGGAAGGCGACGTCGCGGTAGAAGCGAGGCGGTTCGAACAGATCGGACATGCTGAACGCTCCGGGATGGCGGCGGCCCCAGCGGGGCCGTCTCGGGCAGGACTCGTCGAAACCTAGGGCACTGCCAGGCCGTAGGGTGCGGACATGGCCGAAGACGAAAAGCAGCAGATCCTCGTCGGCATCGCGTTCGCCGACATGTTCCGGGCTCAAGAGTTCATGACCGCCGCGCTCGGGATGGCCTCGCGCGGTGATCTCGTCGTGAAGGACCGCGTGCTCATCGTGAAAGACGACAAGGGCGACACGCGTGTCGTCGAGACGACCGATCCGCAGCCGGGGCGCAGTGCAGCGTCGGGCGCGGTGTGGGCCGGGCTGGTCGGGTTGTTGGTCGGCGGACCGGTCGGATGGGTCGCCGGCCTCGCCGCGGGG